>JAGQVV010000089.1 GCA_020437805.1 Flavobacteriales bacterium | reverse complement strand
AGCCGCCTGCATCCGGAGTTCCTCCCAATAGGGCGAACATGCTTTGGGCAGCATCAGTGCTACAAATAGTGATGCTGCCGTCGGTACCCGCGTTCGCCATAGGACTTACCGTAACCGTAACCGTGGAGGTGGCAGACGAACTTCCACAGGCACCGGAACCCGTCACCGTATAGGTGTATACCCCGGAGGCATCCGAGCCGGGCATGAAGCTTCCGGAATGTGCCGCCGCAGAGGGGTCGGTCCAAGTGCCACCAGTTTCTGGTGTCCCGCCCAACTCACTGAAGAGGTCCACGGCCGCGGCATTCTCGCATACCGTTACCAGGCCGTTCGTTCCGGCGTCCACATCATTGTCAACGGTGATCGTAACACAATCCGTGGCCGGGCAGTCCGGATGGCCCGGTTGATAAGCCGTGACACAATATGTGGTGGTCGTGGATACCGTAGCCACCGGGTTGGCGATGTTGGGGTCCGAAAGCCCTGCAACCGGGCTCCAACTATATACGAACCCACCGGTAGGGCATACCGCAGCTCCGCTCCAAGAGTTGCCACTGATCGGACCGAGTGGAGAGGCGTATACGACCCCTCCCGTACTGTTCCTCAAGGTGAAGGACTGTTCACCGTTCCAAAGGATCGCCGCGGTGTAATTCAAGATGATCGTCGCACCGTGGCTCACCGGAATGTTCACTGTGGTGGTGCTACCCGCACCCAAGGTGTGCGTGGTGGTAACGCCATTGACCGTGGCCGAGATGCTCGACCCTGCCGTCCATCCATCCCCGAACGAGTCATTGAGGACCAATTGGTAAACACAATCCGAGGGGAAGCCACCTGAGGTTATCGTTGCGTCCAATTGGACTGGCGTATTGCAGGTGGATACATCAGGACCAGCGTCGATGATGGCAGGTGGGATCACCGTGATCGAGAGTGTGGTATCGTACGTGCATCCGAAGTTGTCAGTGACCGTGTAGGTGTACGGATAAACACCGGGTCCGGGTGGGGTCATGCACAAGCCTTGGCAATCGCCCGTGGTCGATGTGATGTTCGGCCCAGCCCAACTGCTGCTATCACAATCCGTACCGTACACGGGAGTGAATTCCACCAGATCCGGGAACAGCGCAGGGTCGAAGTCGATGTCCCAATCGCACACGAACCCATTGTCAGAAGCCCATAGGTCGCAGATCTGCAATTGCCAAATACCGTTCAATTGGGAACCGACCAATCCGTTCAAATTGTTCAAGCTCTCATACGTACCTGCAGGCAATGTCCCACCGGCATTGTCCACCCAAGTGCCGTTCGTGGCCGTTGGGCTGAAACAATACTGCCAACACGTTCCCTGCGCGTTCGGTGTGGCATCGTTGTCCACCGGCACCCCCAAGAACGTTCCTCCACCGCCCTGTTGGTGCATCGTCACCGTTTGTCCGGTCGGACTGATGATCCTTACCACCAGATCGCCCATGAACGAGTGCTCCATGTTCATGCATATGGAGAACAGGTCAGCGACGGAGTTCAACGTCTGTCCCGGGTCGAATTGCGTGAATTCGATCTCGGCATTGAAGCAGGAGCCGACCTCATCCGCAAGGAATACACCGTTGCCGAGATCGCCGGAAGGAAGTTCATTGAAGGTGGTTGCATTCACCACTGCATCCAGGCACAGAACTTCGCCAACACAACCCAGGATATCACCACCGGTCCCGATGAAGTCCGGTTCCGTTCCTACGAGCACTTCAAGGTCCACCCGATTCGTGCTGGCGCAGCCATTATCATCGATCAGGTACAACTGGGCTTGGTAATAGCCTGGTTGGGAATAGGCGTGGGTGGCAACGACCGGGGCAGGGTCGGTCACAGTCCCATCTCCCCATTCCCAACGGCGATTCGCAATGGAGAACCCTGTGGCTGCGAAGGACCCTGAACTATTGAAGGTGACCACTTCATCCGGGCAGACCATGGCCGGTGCGGCCTCGCTCATGACCGCAACGGCCGTTGGCCGTTGGCATGGCGTGTAGCACGTGATACTGGCCGCAAAGATCCCGACGCCGGCAGCATTGGAACGGAACACCACGGTGAGGCAACCTGAAGTGTTGAGCGGCGAGGCATTGACAACGTATCCTTCCAGAGCGTTACCGCCGTACGACCCAAGTGTTGGTGCCGCCGTGCTGTTCCCATCATAGATCGTCATCTGGTCCGCAGGGGCCGGACCGGTGTTGCTCAATTGGAACGTGAGGAAATTCAGCGATATCGCATCGTTCGGATTGTCCGGACAAATGGTGTACGTGAAGTTCTCGTTGTTCCCGTATCCGGCACCACCCTCGCCACCACTGTCCAAGAATGCCCCGACACATGTGTTCACCGTGCCATTGAAGATCGGGAAGGCTTGGCCTTGTGCCTCACCGAACAGGCAAAGCAGGAATGCACAAGACATTCCAACCCCGATGACCCGAACAAATGGAATTGCCCGCAGTGTCCTAATGCCCAACATGGAAACCCACGCGTATCGTCTTGCCATATCAGGATTGGGGTAGCATCCTTTTGATCGACGATCATTGCACCTAAAATAGGTGCCTGACCGTCCCGAATGAAGGCGGGGCTAGGAAATTGGATGAACAAGCCAATGGTGAAGACCAACGTGTAACAGACGAGGACCAGTTTTGGAGGACTGGACCACGACGCTCCATCAGGTCAACGCAAGAGCGTAACGTGCCCGGAAAGGATCCGCTTCTGCAAGGTCTGGGCAGAACGCAGTTTCAAGCGCCACACATAGACCCCGTGGGGAAGCACCTCTCCATCATCACCACCACCATTCCGACCGTTCCACGGCTTGTAACGATCCGTGGAACTGAACACCTCCTTACCCCACCGGTCGAAGATCAGGAACTCGAAATCCTCTGAAGAGATGTCATTGCCTTGAACGAAGAACAGCTCATTGATACCATCACCATCCGGACTGAAAGCATTCGGGAGATAGGTGAGGAACACATCTTCAACATGCACTTCACGGAAGATCGTATCGGAACAGCCCAGTTCATTGGCCACCACCAACTGCACCGGATAGTACCGGCCTTGATCGCTCAAGAAGGTGATGACAGGATCAGGTTCGGTGGATGTGCCGAACTCGAAAAAGTCCCATTCGTAGCTCACTTCGTTCGGACCGGCCAGCTCTTGGAAATGTGCAACGGGCTCGAAGATGGTGAGCGGCTCCGGGCTCCATGAGAAGTCCGGTGCTGGCACATGAAGCGCTTGGACCATGTCCGTCACGGTCGAGTCGGTCGTGCAACCGTTGGGCCAGGTCACTATGGCCGAAACATCGTACGTGCCCGGGTCGGGGTATATGTGGCCGATCACATCCGGTCCTGGTGTGGTGACGCCATCGCCGAAGTCCCAAGTGATCATTCCTCCAGCGGTCGTGTCCTGCAACGCCAGGTGGACTTGGAACGGTGCGCAACCGAAACTCGAATCCACCGAGAGAACAATGGGCGGGGAGTGAAGGACGGTGATCGTGGCACAGGAACTGAGGACCGGTGTTTCACATCCATCCGACACGGTGACACAAATGGTGGCATCATCGTTCAACGTCGTTTCCATCGAGGGTGAGCTCGAGGCGCCATTGCTCCATGTGAACGTGTAGTTCCCATCGCCACCGGTCACACTGTCCGCTTCCAAGCTGAAGGGGACTCCACTGCATTGATCGAACGAGGTGAGCGCATCGAATCCCAATCCGGCGCGAACTTCGACCATGATCGTGTCGGTCGATGTGACACAGCCATTGATATCCAGGGCCTGCACGGTGTAAACGCGGGTGACCATGGGAGAAACCATGTGCGGACCGATACCGACAGGACCACCGGACCATTGGTACGTGATGGGCGCGGTTCCGCCCATGGCCTCTGCGGTCAGGACCGCGGTACCAGTACGGCAGATCAGCGTGTCACTCGACATGCCTACCCAGATCAACGGATCCGGTTCCGTTATCGTTGCCATCAAGGTGTCCGTACAGCCGTTCCCATTGGAACCCTCTGCGATGATCACGGTGTAGGTGCCAGCCGGTCCATTGTAGGCATCGCCAACGGTGGCGATGGTATTGCGTACGCTTTGTCCCTGATCATCAAGCCATCGGTAATCCCATGGCCCTCCGGCCCCGGAGGTAAGGACCTCTATGCTCCCATCACCACCGTGGCAAAGCACTTCAGTGATAACGCTGTCGTTCTCGAGGAAGGACGGCGGCGCCACCGTGATGGTATCCGAGGTGTTGCACCACGGTTGGCCGGTCGGGTGAACAACCACCTCGAACAACGTGGTGGAGCTGATCGTGGTCAACGGGTCCGAGCTGCTCAGGTCATCGACCCCAGAAGCAGGCGTCCACACGTAGGTCACAGGGCCCATCATGCCCGGGCAATTCGAAGTGCCGCTCCACAAAGTACCGCTCAATGGCCCGTTCGGTGAGTTGTACAAGAGGTTCCCGGCGGGGCCGAAGAAGGACATGGAGTTCTCGCCATTGAATTGGGTTCCCGCAGTATATACCAAAGCGATGCTGGCTCCGGGTGGTGCTGCTATCGTGAAGGTCGAGGCTCCGCCAGCCACCAATGCGTACGTTGTCGATGTACCATTGATCACCACGTTGACTTGGGCCCCACCTTGCCAGATGTCATCGAAGGAGTCGTTGAGCACCAACGTGTGGTCACAGGAAAGAAGTGGCGGAGGGTAGGCCACGATATCGGCATGCAACTGCTCCGGATCCGTGCAACTTTCGCCAGGCGTGCTGGTCAGGTCAACCACGGGTGCAGGGGTGACCGTGATGGTGATGGTGGTGTCATATGTGCATCCGAAATTGTCCGTGACACTGAACTGGTATTCGAAACTACCCGGTTCAGGGACACTTGCGGTGGCCTCACCGGGATCGGACCCATTGGATGAAACACCAGGACCACTCCAGAAGATCGAGTCGCTGGTCGAGCCGATGACCGGCGTGAATTCGACCAGATCAGGGTAAAGCCCAGGATCGAAGTTCATGGACCAATTGCAGAGGAATCCATTGTCCAGTCCCCATAGATCCGTGAAGGAGATCGTCCATGCCCCGTTCAACGGACAACCCACAAGGCCGTTCAGGTTGTTGAGGCTGCTGTATGTGGCCGGGATCAGCGATTGACCATTCCCATTGTTCATCACATTGGGGGTGGCGCCTGTTGCGGAACACTGCACCCAATTGCCCAAGGTGGCCGCAGGGCTCCAGCAATAGCTCCAACACGTACCTGGTTGCGGGCTGTTCTCATCGCCTGTTACCGGTACACCAAGGTCCGTACCGCCACCATTTTGTTGGTGCATCACAACGGACTGCCCGTTCGGACAGGCGATCGAGATCACAAGGTCGCCGATGAACGAATGCTCCACGTCAACACAAATGCTCAATAGGTCGTTGATGTCGGTCAATACCGCCCCTGGAGCGAAGGAAGTGTACGGTAACTGGCTCGAAAAGGTCTGTCCCACGTCATCAGGTAGGTATACCCCGTCGCCGAAGTCCGCTACCGGGGTGGAATTCCAGGTCACACTGGTCGCCGATCCTGAAAGGTCCACCGTGGCACCTTGGCATACGCTCATGCTTTCAACGGTCCCAGTGAACAAGGGTGTTGTCCCGACCAGGACCTGCAGGTCCACGAGGTTGGTGTTCGTACACCCGTTGTCGTCCGTTACCGTGAGTTGCACTGTGTACGCACCGGGCGCTGCGAAAGCATGATCCACCACTGCGCCGCTTTGCGTACTGCCATCCGCGAGGTCCCATACCATGGAAACGATGCTGAACCCCGGAGCGGCATATGATCCGTTACCATCGAAGGTGAAAACCTCACCCACGCATGCATGCACCGGAACGCTTTCGTTCACAGTTGCGATCGCAGTGGGAGGAATACATGGGGTGTAGCACGTGATCGATGCCGCGAAGGCACCTGTACCGGCTCCGTTGGAGATGAACTGTACCGTGATGCAACCCGAGTTGTTCGTCGGGGACGCAAAGACCACCTGGCCCTGCAGTTGGTTCCCCGTGAAGGTGCCGATGATGGGGTCAGCCGTGGTCGCTCCATCGTACAGGATCATCCTGTCCACCGGTGCACCGCCCACAGGGCTCAAGTTGAACGTAACGAAGTTCAAGGACACGCCTTCTCCAGGTTGGTCCGGGCAAACGGTCGCGGTGATGTTCTCGTTGTTCCCATAGCCTGGTCCGCCTTCACCGCCACTGTCCACCAGTGCACCGCTGCAAGTGGTGATCGCACCATCGGTTATAGGGAAGACCTGGGCACGCAGCGGCGATGCGACCAACAGCAGGAATGCTATCGACACCAGGACCGAACGAATGGGTCCAGTGCGCCGATCATCGAGGTATTGCGGTCGGTCCATTCGAAATGCTCCTTGGGCTTGCCTATCAACTGTTGGCGGCACGAATTTCGTTGTTCACGAGGTCTCCTTCACAGATCGACGCCGCCCACTATCGGGATCACAAGGGTCCCAGAAACACGAACGCGGCACGGGAAATGGACCTGCGCCGCGTTCGGTTCTGGAATGGCTCACTTCAACAGGGTAACATGGCCCAGGATCTCCTTCCGGGCTTCCGTCCCTTCGATAGCGTATGTGATCCGGTAGGCATACACGTCGCTCTTCAGGATCTCACCGTCGTTCTGGTAACTGCCGAACCAAGGCTTGTACGGGTTTTCCGTGGAATAGACGATCTGCCCCCAACGATCGAAGACGAGCATCTCGAAGTCGGTGATCACCGCGATGTTCGCGCTCATGCCCCAGAAGTCGTTCACGCCATCCCCGTCCGGCGTGAAACTGTTCGGAATGTATGTGAACAGCACGTCATCGATGATCACGTTGTGGCAAATGGTATCGGCGCAGTCATTGAAATTGTAGGCCACCAAACAGACCTCGTAGATGCCGGGTTCCTTCTCACTGAACGTGAAGCTCGGGTTCACCTCGGTGCTTGTGGCGAGATCGTCAAAGTTCCAGAAGTAGCGAATGGCATCGGATGATAGGTTGCCGAAACGGATGTTCGGGTCGTTCACATTGGCGGGATCAGGTCCCCAGGTGAATTCAGCGATCACCGGCGGTGGGCCGGTCACTTGGATCGAGCCGCGACCGATACAACCGATCATATCCTGGATCTGTACCTGGTACAATCCTTCACAGGCATCGGCAAGCTGTGCATCCGCGCTCCAACTCGCCCCATCATCATAACTGTACTGTACAGCTTCGGGATCATAGACTTCCACCTGCCCGTCACAGTCACCGGAACAGGTCACGGGCTGGGTCGCCATTGAGTCGATCTCCAGTAGGATAGGTTCGGAGATGGTGAAGATCAGGGAATCCGTGCAGTTGTTATCATCGCGCACTCGGAGCATATGCTCACCGGCACACAGGCCATCGATCATGGTGAGGTCCACTCCGATCTCGCCATTGCTCCATTCGTAATTGAGCCCTGCGATCGAATTACCACCCGAAACAGGAATGTCCGCTGCGCCATCGCAATAGCCGAAACAAAGCGCATCGGTCAACGTCGGGGTGAAGAAGAATGCGTCCGTGAAGGTCATCAGCACGCTATCGACCGTATTACAGAAGGCCCCATCATTTTCCTCCCAGTAGAACATGTGGCTACCACCGCCCCCGGTCGGCATGGTGACCGTGGTCTGCGGTGAAAGTGGGTCCGCGAATACCGCACCGGTCGGGCCACGCCACTCACCCACTCCAGTGTTCCCGGGTGTGGCGCTCAGTGCAATGGTCAGATCACATGAAAGCATCGGTTCGCCAGCATCCGGCACTCCACAACAGGTCGGGTCGTCGGCCGGGATTATCGTGATGTCCAAGGATGCGGTGGCCACGCATCCGGCCGCGCTCGTCACGGTATAGGTATAGATGTCGGTAATGCTCACGGCTGGATCGAACAGGTTCGGGACCTGCGTACCATCGCTCATCGTCCATATGCCCGTCAGGTCGGGGGTGCCGCCGAGGGAGTCCGTCAGGAGGATCATGGGGTCACTGGCGCACATCGTCAACACGTTCGAGATACCCGCATCGATGGATGGGTCCGGACTAACGAGCACACTGTCCACCACCCCACATTCCGGATAACCGACCGGATAGGACGTCAAGTAGAACATCGTGGGTTCTGTTACATACACATCGGATGTGGCACTGTTCGGGTCGGTCAGGCCCGTGGTCGGTGTCCATTCAAAGAAGAAAGGGGTAGCTCCACCACCGCAAACCATGGTACCGGTGTACAGCACCCCTGTGGCCGGACCATTGGGCGATGAATAGACCTCGACACCGACGTCGTTGATCAGATCGAAGGAATTCTCGTTGTTCCAGATGGTCCCGGCCGTATATGTCAGCGTGATGGTCTGACCGCTCTGGACATTGATCGGATAGGTGGTCGAGTTGGTTCCCCCGGGTAGGGTATATGTTGTGTTCACCCCATCGATGTTCACCACCAGATTGGCGCCACCGTTCCATGAATCCCAAGCCGCATCGAACAGGACAAGGTCCCACAGGCAATTCGTGGGTGGTCCGTTGGCCGTGATCACTCCGGCCATGGGTTCCGGGTCCGTGCAAAGGACCAGGTCCGGACCTGCGTCGAGGGTGATCTGGGGCGGGACCGTCACGGTGATGGTCGTATCGTACACGCAACCGAAGTTGTCCGTTACGAAGAAGGTGTACGCGTAGTCACCTTGCACGTCAGGCGTGGCCGTTCCGGACAAGGGGTCGTTCGGGTCCTGTTCCAGGAACGGGCCGGTCCAGAACGCGGAGTCCAAGGAGTTCGTGCCAACGTCCGGTGTGAATTGCGTCACATCAGGAATGATCGCAGGATTGAAATTGATGGACCATGAGCAGATGAAGCCGTTATCGGCTCCCCAGAGGTCGGTACTTGTGTACGTCCACTCGCCATTCAGCGGGCAGCCGACAAGGTTGCAAAGGCTTTCGACCGGCTCATAGGTGCCCGGGTTGAGCGACTGCGATGCCGGTGTGCCCGCCGATGTGGTATTCTGAGAACCTTGGTTCGAGTTGTCCACCCAAGTACCGTTCGTGGCAGATTCACTCCAACAATAGGTCCAACATTCTCCGGGGATAGGGTTCGCGTTGCTGTCACCGTCATTAGGTGACCCGAGGTAGGTGCCGCCTCCACCTTGCTGGTGCAGGATCGTCGTTTGTCCGTTCGGACATGTGATCTGAAGTACGAGGTCACCCATGAACGTGTGTTCCATCTCCACACACACATCCAGCAGGTCGTTGCAATCGGTCAAGGTTTGCCCCGGCTCGAATTGTGTGAAACTGAGCGAGGAGGTGAAGGGCTGGCCCACATCATCCGGGAGGAACACCCCATCGCCGAAATTCGCATCGGGAATGCCGGTCCATGTGATCGGGGTGACAACAGCGTTAAGGTCGACTGTCGCGCCAAGACATAGTTCCACGCTCTCCACCGTTCCTTGGAACGAAGGGGTGGTGCTCACCAGCACTTGAAGGTCCACCACATTCGCATTCACACAATCGTTATCGTCGATCAGGTTCAACTGAACGATGTATTCACCAGGAACGTCGAACGCGTGGGTTGCGGTCGATGAACCGGCGGTCGTACCATCATCGAAGTCCCATTCATAGGAAACGATGTTGAACCCGGCAGCGGCATAGGAAGCAGTGCCATCGAAGGCAATGTTCTCCCCGACACAGACCAAGGCCGGTACGGCTTCGCTCATCGAAGCGACGGCAATGGGACGCTCACATGGAGTGAAACAGGTGATCGAAGCGGCGAAGTTGCCCGGACCAGCAACGTTGTTGGAAATGAATTGGACCGTAAGACAGCCCGTGGTGTTGAACGTGGTGGCCGAAACGATCAGCCCCTGAAGTCCATTACCTGTGTATTCCCCTAGGAATGTCTCACCGGTATTGTCCCCATCCCAGATCCGGATCCTGTCCAAATTATTGTTCGGACCAGCGGTGCTCAGGTTTGCAACGATCCAGTTCAAGGAAATGCCATCCCCTGGGTTGTCCGCACAAATGACCACCGTGAAGTTCTCATTGTCACCATAAGCCCCATTCGGCCCACCTGTGTCCTCCAATACCCCGGCGCACGTTGTAATGGTTCCTGCGGCAATGCTGAACTGCTGCGCCTTGACCGCCATGATCGGGGTCAGCAGCAAGCTTGATGTGAGGAGCAGATTCTTGTGAAGGTTCACCATGGTAAGGCGTTGAGGAAGAAGGTCTTCGGTTCAGCGTTCATTCACTCGGGATACCGCACCCCGGTGCACGAATGACAAGTTTTCAGGGATGCAAGTTGCCTCCGTACAAAAATAAAGGACCCGGGGAAACCCCGGGTCCTTCAAAACACATGTTTCAAGGGTTCCTATCGCATAAGGTCGATGGAACCGTTATAGGTGCCGCCCAGTTTGTCACCGTCCTTCATCTCCACCATCCAGACGTAATCCCCGGAAGAGCATTGGTCCCCGCGATTGTTGATGCGTCCGTTCCAAGGACGTTGAGCGTCGGTCGTCTCGTAAACCAACTGCCCGGTGGCCGCTTCGAACACCGATAGATTGAACTTCACACCCAAGGTCTTGAGCGCTTCGGGCATGAATACATCATCCACACCATCTCCGTTCGGGGAGAAGGTCTTCGGAGCGTGGAGATCGTAATCACTGTCGATGCGCACCGTTCGCTCCGTCAGGTCCACACAGCCGTTCGCGTTCGTAACGGTAAGTGTTACTTGGTAAACCCCTTTCTTCTTGTAGACATGGTCCGGATGGGCCACATTGGAGGAGGAACCGTCGCCGAAATCCCACGTGTAGGTGCGTCCTCCCATGCTCCTGTTCTCGAAATGCACGGAGGGCACAGTGTTGTCGTATTCCTGCTTCAACATGTTGAAGGCCGCTTCGGGAGCCTCATGGATGATGATGCGATCGGCCGCCGGCTTGTTATGGATCGTGCCACCACCGGGGGAGGAATGGGATAACATCACCTCGAAATTCCCGGATTTTGAGAAGGCGTGGCTGGGTGAGGGCTTATTGGAGAAGCTACCGTCGCCGAAATTCCAGAGGTAGATACCACCTTCGGGGGCGTTCTCCACGGCAAAATCGATCATCGTTCCAGGGCATCCTTCCGTTATGCTGGGCTTTACGATGGGGCCCGCGTTGGCACCAGGCCGGAGGTGTGGTTCGTTCCCGTCCGGATCGGTCGAAGGCGATCGTTCCGCTTTAACGTTCGTGATCTCCTTGACACCCGTCGCGTTCGATCCGGGATCGGCCTCGTTCACACCGCCAACGGGCTTGCTGCCCACCATGGCGGACTCCGCACCGTTGATCTCTTGCATCGTCGTCGTTGTCATTTCCACCGCGCTTTCCATCGAAGCGTCCAATTCGGCATGCCCAGTGACCACGGCCACCTGAGGCTGGGGGGTCAGGAGGAGATACAAACTGGTCGCAGCTGCAGTGGCCCCCCCAAAGAGCAAGGCATATAGCCCCGCTCGGGATACGCGGCCGGAACCGTTCCCCTTATCGAGCGCTTTCTCCAATTGAGCCCAATCGGCCGAATTGTACGGCACTTCATAAGGCTCCAAGGAGTCCTTTACCGAGCGTTCAAATGCGTTCATCCTATCCATGTCGCGTTACCATTGGTGGAGCCCGTGCTCCTTGGTGAGCAGCTTCTTCAAATTGTGTTTGGCTTTGGCCAAGTTGCTCTTGGAAGTACCGATGTTGATGCCCAACATGTCGGCGATCTCCTTGTGCGTAAGTTCCTCGAACACATACAGATTGAATACCGTTCGATAGGCCGGTGTCAGCTTCTGCATGGCATTGATGATGTCCGCCGGCTTCAGATCCAAGTGGGTATCCTGCTCTTCGTCAGCGATGATGTCCTCGGCATCATGGTCCGCAAAGTCCTCGATACTCCGATCCTCACCCAACAGGAGGTATGAATTCTTGGCCCTACGGAAATGATCGATGGCGGTGTTCACCATGATCCGGCGCACCCAACCTTCGAAACTTCCGGCGCGATTGAACTTGTCCACGCCACGGAACACCTTGATGAAGCCGTCCTGTAGGATATCCTTGGCCTGATCAGTGTTCTTCGTATACCGCAAGCATACCGCCATCATCTTCCCATAGAACAACTCATAGACCTTTTCCTGGGCCATGCGGTCCTGTCGCAAGCAACCATCGACCAATGTATTCAGCGCCTTTTCCGCGCCAACGCTGTCCAGCACCAAGGGAACCACCCGTAGGGAATTCCGCTCGGTCGTAGGAGTCGTGGGTCCGGACCGCATCATTGGAGCAGGTATGATGGCCATGTTTCGATGGGAAGACGTGATCCTTGGAAAAAGGATGCCTCCTGCTCCACGAAAATAATGGAATGGGCTTTCGTCGTGCTCTGCCGGGATCCGGCCGATCGAACACAGCTCTGCTGGATCATACTACTTTCGCACCCTCTTCAAGGCACCATCCCGGTGCTCAGAGGTACAACACAACAACCTGAGACGAGAATGAAAGTCACCGTGGTAGGGGCCGGTAACGTGGGTGCGACCTGCGCTGATGCCGTAGCCCGTTGGGAACTCGCCAACGAAGTGGTCCTGTTGGACATCAAGGAAGGTTTCGCCGAGGGCAAGGCTCTGGACATATGGCAGACCGCCCCGATCAATTTGTTCGATTCCCGGATGGTGGGAAGCACGAACGACTATTCGAAGACCGCCGGTAGCGATGTGGTCGTGATCACCAGTGGTCTTCCACGGAAACCGGGCATGAGCCGTGATGACCTCATCGCAACGAACGCGGCCATCGTGAAAAGCGTTACAGAGAACGTTGTGAAGCACAGCCCGGACGCGATCATCATCGTGGTGAGCAACCCGTTGGACGTGATGACCTACTGTGCGTTCATCAACAGCAATTTTCCGGCGAACCGCGTGTTCGGTATGGCCGGTATCCTGGATACGGCCCGCTACCGTGCTTTCCTCGCTACGGAGTTGCAAGTGAGTCCCAAGGATATCCAAGCCGTGCTCATGGGCGGCCATGGCGACACGATGGTGCCCTTACCGCGCTATACCACCGTAGGTGGCATTCCTGTGACCGAATTGATCGCGAAGGACAAGCTCGACGCCATTGTGGAGCGCACCAAGAAGGGAGGAGGGGAGATCGTGAACCTCCTGGGTACCAGCGCGTGGTATGCTCCAGGAACGGCCGCGGCACAAATGGTGGAAGCCATCGTACGCGATCAAAAGCGCGTATTCCCGTGTTGTGTGTGGTTACAAGGAGAATACGGTCTCAAGGATATATATATGGGTGCACCAGTTATCCTGGGCCGTAACGGGGTGGAACGGATCATTGAACTCAAGCTCAATGCAGAAGAACAGGCTTTATGCAATGAGAGTGCTGTGGCCGTGAAGGAGGTGATGAGCGTGCTCGACAAGATGAACGTTACGGCCTGAGCCCAACGATATGGAAAGAGGAACGGCGCCTTCAAAGGCGCCGTTCCTCTTTCCATACGATCTCATCGCCCATCAACGGGAGAGGATCACGCGCACGGGGCTGGTGATACGCATCCCTTCCGCTTGTATCGTGTAGAGCCCATCAGGCGATCCTCCCAGGTCCAGAGTAAACCGGGTCCCATTGGCGGGCATGCGAAGCACCTGCTGGCCAAGGGCATTCCGTACCACCCATTGCGTGCCGACCGGTAAAGGATCCGGAACCGTCAATTCGATCGTTCCCGTTGTCGGGTTCGGCCACACGGATACATTCCCGACGGGTTTCGCCGAGGTCCCTATCCCGGAGGTCAGGTCGCTCCTCCAGAAGGATAGGCCGCCGCGGTAATTGCCCACGACCATGTCGAGTTCACCATCCGCCGTGAAGTCGAAAAGGCATACACCTGTTCGAAACCCTTCATCAAGACCCATGAATGCCGATGTTTCAAGTGTCCAAGTGCCACCAAGATCGCCTTCGATACCGGAGTAGCGCCAAATACGGCCCGATTCAGAGCCGACCATGAGCTCTCGGACGCCCTCATCATTGACGAACAGGAAGGGCACGGAATGCCCAAGCGTAAAAGCATCGTTCGTGCGCACTCGTCCAAGAGAGTCCGTCACGAAGGTCCAGATCGGCGCTGCTTGGGTGCCCGTGTTCCGGTAGTAGTTCAAATTGCCGTTTTGCTCGCCGGCGATGAAGTCGAGAAGACCATCTCCATCGAGGTCCGTGAATTGCGGAGTGACGTGCCTCCCGAGATCGATCACGGCACCATCCGCGTCTGTGATGTTCGGTTGGAACAAGCTGAACTGTGCCGTGCTGCCGATCGGGTCGTTCCTGAAGTGGTGTATCTTTCCTTGAAGGTCCCCGATGAAAAGGTCGAGGTCGCCATCCCCATCGATATCGCCGAAGGCCGGGTACATCGCGACACCGATCCCGCTGGTGGACAGGTCCATGTAATCCTCGGTGACCACTTGAAAGGATGGTTCAGAGGGTGTTCCGATGTTCTCCAGCAGCGCCAATTGCCCTCTGTAATCGCCGGTAGGTTCAAAATAGCCGTCGTTGGCCACGATCAGGTCCATCAGGCCGTCCCCGTTGTGATCGAACGGTACAGGATAGGCCCCTTCGCCAAAGTCCAACATGCGGCTCTGGAACAGGTCGGCCTCTTGGTATTCGAAATCCGGTGCGGCGTCAGTACCAACGTTCTGGTAATACCACACACTCTCAAAATTGCGGGCAAGCGAACGCGAGTTGGGGCTCACGATGAGGTCCCGCTTCCCATCATTGTCCACATCCAAGTGGAAGGCCGCCGGGAAAATGGGCATATCCACGGTCAGGTCATACTCCGGGAAGGCATCATCCACCGCGGTCATGAACGAATCATCGACCGTACCACCGTTCGTCAAGGCCACCAAGTTCGGGAACGAGATGTCGCCCAGCAGCAGGTCCATCACACCATCCCCGTTCAAATCCAATGGGGTCACCGAACTACCGGCATGGGCCCGCTCATCGCTTTCGCTCCCGGGCTCCGCGGCCACGGGCCGGCCATCCTCCCCGAATTCCGGATCCGGGACTTGGAAGGGGCACGGGGCGTTCAAGGCCACGGCATTGGTCGAGGCGTTCTCCGAGAAACGCCCCCAACAAGCGTTGCGCAGAACGAAGTCCAAGCTATCGCAGGTGCCATGGTTCTCCAAACTCATGTTCTTGTAATACTGCACATAGGAGCCCAACTGGCTGAAGGTGAGCACATCCAAGTCCCCGTCACCATCCACATCGGCCAACCCTGGTATATCCTCCGAGGATACGTACAAATTGGTCCGTTGGGACGTGCCGTCCGTGAAGACATAGTCGCATTCCACCCGGAACTTGAGTAGTTCGAATGAGAGCTCCTGCGGGGTCGAGGTGTTCCTGTACACCGAGAACCCGGCTTGCGAGTACGAGAAGATATCGTCCTTGCCATCGCAATCGTAATCGCGAAAAAGGGCCCAGTCATGCAGCTCACTGAAAGGTGCCGTGTTCTCGAAGTCCCGCGTCAACATGTAGGCGTTCGTTCCTGAGCCACCGGTGTTGAGCAAGGTGGTGATCGCATTTCCGGTACGGTCGAAGAAGAAGAGGTCCTTCAAACCATCCAAGTTCAGGTCCACCTGACCAACTTGGGTGTAGTTCATGCCTCCGGCCCAAGCCAGAACATAGGGTGTTCCGCCCTGTTGAACGGGGATGTTGCCATCGAACTCGAGGTCCGATTGTGCCGAACAAGGCACCATGGCAACAAGCAGACCCAGGGGAAGGAGATATCGGAAAGTGGAGCAATACATGTTCTTGCGGATCATGCAAAGGTGGTGATGCGCCCGGGATGGTGAAAGCTCGATCTTCGGTGGACCGTGTGGTCCCAACGCGCCCTATCGCCCCGGTCCATCATGCCGCCATCCTTAGGCGGACGCGTATTCGTTGCATATCGCTGTGGCCGAAGGGCAACTACGCTATATTTGCCGCCTCTTTTGGAAAAATCAATCATCGGTCATCATGCAGAATAGAGGCGCGCTCTGGATCTTCACCATCCTGTTGGCGCTGGCATGTGCTTATCAGTTGTCCTTTTCGTTCTTCACCTCCAGCATGGAGAAGAAGGCACGTGTCGAAGCCGCATACAAGGCCGACTCGGTGATCACCGCCACCGGCGATGAGTCCTTGGACCGCGATGCGCTCATCATCCAGTACGAAAACGACTTTCTCCGTTCCCGCAATGAAGAGAAGGTCTATCCTCTCCTCGGGTATACGTACGGCGAGTGCAAGGAGAAGGAGATCAACCTGGGCTTGGACCTCAAGGGCGGTATGGCCGTTACCTTGGAGGTGAGCATTCCCGAGCTGATCGTGAACCTGAGCGAGAACAGTCAGGATCCGGCCTTCACAGCTGCTATCGCGAATGCACGCGAACGTCAAAAGAGCAGTGATGCCGACTTCATCACCCTGTTCGGTGAGGAATATGCGAAGATCCCCGATCATGGGCCATTGTCGGCGATCTTCTACAGCCCCGAGCGCAAGGATATGTTCGACCGCGAGGGAAACGACGACGATTACCTGAAGGCGCTTCGGACCGAGGCGGAAACGGCCTTGAACAACACGGAGAAGATCCTCCGCACGCGCATCGATAAGTTCGGTGTTGCACAGCCCAGCATCCAGAAGCAACAATTCAGCGGTCGGATCCAAGTTGAGTTGCCCGGTGTGAAGGACAAGGAGCGTGTTCGCAAGGTGCTCCAGAGCACCGCGAACCTGGAGTTCTGGGAGACCTATGACAACGTGGATGTGTACCCGGCCCTGGAAGCCGCCAACGAGCGCCTTCGTGCCGTGAAGGATGGATCATTGGAGGATGGGGCGGAATTCAGTCGCACGCTGACCTCGGGTGTTGAGGTCAAAGGCGCCGGAAACGGGGTTGAGAGCGGATTGATCGGCTTTCTGGAGGATGGGAAACCTGCTGATAAGACCACTTGGTTCAATTTCGATCGTGTGAACTTCGAAAGCGGCAGCGCCGAGCTGGATCCAGCTTCGGATGGACAATTGAACAACTTGGTGGAGATCCTCAAGGCCTATCCGGACATTACGTTGAAGATCGGCGGTTACACGGATAACACCGGTGATGAAGCGACGAACACCAAGCTTTCCCAGGAACGGGCGGATGCGGTGAAGGCGGCATTGGTGACCAGGGGTGTAGCCGCAGAGCGATTGGATGCCGAAGGCTACGGTCCACAGCATCCTGTGGCATCGAACGATACGGAAGAAGGACGTGCGCAGAATCGCAGAATGGCGCTGCGTGTGGCCTCCAATGGAGTGGATACTGCGGCGCTCGCAGTGGACACAACGAAGGTCGAGCCGGACACCACGGCGGCGGCGACCCAGACCCCTGAGGAGTTCGCTAAGGAGAACCCGCTGTTCGCGGTCCTCACACCGTCACTGGTACAAAGCCAAGGCGGTGGATTCAATCTGGCGAAAGGTGCCGTGGTCGGAACAGCTCGCTTGGCGGATACTGCTCAAGTGAACCGGTACCTCGCCATGCCGGAGGTGCTGAAGATGCTTCCGGCCGACCTGAAACTCGCTTGGGGTGCGAAGCCCGAGGTACGCGAACTGCAGGATGGTGGGTCCGTGGCCCTTCTCAACTTGTTCGCATTGGAGGTTCCAAAGGGGGGCAAGCCCAAGCTCGATGGAAGCTCGATCATTAATGCTGCGCAGGACTTCGACATGAAGGGCGATGTGGAAGTGATCATGCAGATGGATCCTGAAGGAGCGCAGACCTGGAAAGTGATGACAGGCGACAACGTAGGACGCTCTGTGGCGATCGTCATGGACGAACTGGTGTACAGCGCACCAACCGTCATCTCCGAGATCGCCGGTGGACGTTCCAGCATCAGCATGGGTGGGGGTGACCTGAACAAGCAGATCCAGGAAGCGGATGATCTCGCCAATATTCTGAAGGCTGGCGCATTGCCGGCGCCGGCCCGCATCATCGACGAGACCGTCGTGGGTCCTTCCTTGGGCGGCGAGAACATCAAGTGGGGGATGATCTCTTTCGCGCTGGCCTTGCTGGTGGTCCTTGTATACATGATCCTCTATTATGCCAATGCCGGTTGGATAGCCGACCTCGCATTGCTGGTGAACCTCTTCGTTCTGATAGGCTCCCTGGCCTCGCTGCAAGCGGCCCTCACCCTGCCGGGTATCGCAGGTATCGTGCTCACCATGGGTATGGCGGTGGATGCCAACGTGCTCATCTATGAGCGGATCCGAGAGGAACTGCGCGCGGGAAAGATGCTCAAGTCGGCAGTGGACCTTGGATTCAAAGGGGCCTATTCCGCGATCATCGACTCGAACGTCACGACCTTGATCACGGCCGTGATACTTTACATCTTCGGTTCCGGCCCCATCCGCGGATTCGCAACGACCCTTGGTCTAGGTATCCTCACCTCCCTTTTCACCGCGCTCTTCCTTTCGCGGTTGATCATTTCCCGCCGTCTGGAGAAAGGCAAGACCCTGGAAGTTTGGACCGGTTGGAGCAGGAACATCTTCGTGAACGCCAACTATGATTTCATGGCCAAGCGTAAAGTGTTCTACGCAGTGAGCGGGATCATGATCGGGGTCGGCATCTTCTCCATGGTCACCAATGGTTTCAATTGGGGTGTCGACTTCAGCGGTGGCCGTTCATATGTGGTCAAGTTCGCCGATGAAGTGAAAGTGGAGGAGGTGCGGAACGCACTCGAGCCGAATTTCGTTTCCGAGGAAGGGGTCCAGAGCGGTGTGAACGTGAAGACCTATGGTGGCTCCCGTCAGATGAAGATCACCACGAACTTCATGATGGACGAATCCGGTGAAGGTGTGGATGAGATCGTTGACGGTCGATTGAATGCCGGATTGTCCACCTTGGACAAGAGTTATGAAGTGATGGAGTCACGCAAGGTGGATGCGACCATCAGCGATGACATCAAGACCTCGGCGATCACCGCCTTGTCCTTGGCATTGTTGTTCATTTTTGGATATGTTGCCGTTCGGTTCAGCAGGTGGCAGTTCGGCTTGGCCAGTCTATTCGCTTTGATGCATGATGCCCTGTTCGTACTCGGTCTGTACTCACTGCTGTACAAGATCATGCCGTTCTCGCTGGAGATCGATGAAGCCTTCATCGCCGCGATCCTGACCGTGATCGGGTACTCCGTGAACGATACCGTCGTTGTATTCGACCGGATCCGCGAATACCTCCGGGACCACAAACGTGACTCGAACGAGGTGGTCTTCAACAAAGCCATCAACTCGACCTTGGGCCGTACGTTGAACACGGGAATGACAACCCTGATCGTGCTTGTCGTGATCTTCCTTTTGGGAGGGGTCTCCATCCAAGGCTTCATCTTCGCCTTGTTCGTGGGGATACTGGTCGGAACCTACTCGTCGATCTTCGTTGCCAGTGCTGTTGTGCTGGATCTATTGAAGAAGCGCAAGCTTGACGGGCCGAAGGCCTGATCGGATCCCACATTTCGTTACGAAGTCCCGCCCACCAGCGGGACTTCCTACTTTTGGGCTGTCCATGGGCTACGTACTTCTTTTTGACATCAGTGGGGGCGAATTCATGGTCGTCCTGCTCTTTGCTCTCTTGTTCTTCGG
The DNA here is from genome assembly GCA_020437805.1 of Flavobacteriales bacterium. Taxonomy (GTDB): domain Bacteria; phylum Bacteroidota; class Bacteroidia; order Flavobacteriales_F; family PHOS-HE28; genus PHOS-HE28. Next base: position 12,636 of record JAGQVV010000089.1, on the reverse strand, counting down.
TTCAAAGGGTATCCCGGATCTTGCAAGGACCATGGGCAGGACCATGCGTCAAGTGCGCGACGCCAGTAATGAGGTACAGCGTGAGATCCAACGTGGGGCGAACGATGTACAGCGTTCCTTGAACGAACAGCGGAGAACATTCCAACGATCGGTGGAGGAAGCGGTCCCGGATGAGGATACTCCGACAAAGGATCAAGAGCGGCCGGAGGAGGGCGCTTGACCCTGCCAGGTGTCCGGATTGCGTCCGTTCACCCCCAAATTCTGTTGTATTCGATGGTGTTGTACATAGCCGGCGGTCGATCCGCTCGGGTCGATCAGTGTTCTCGTTCGGTATGAGGTGTACTGGAAATTGGGGGGGGCTATGCTGAAAAGTCCTGATTATTTTCGGAACACCCCCTCAATGGAGTACTATCTTTGCCCTCAGAACCCACTTTTTTCATGAGTACCCCCCATATTCGTCACAAGGCACTCGAGGCCGTCCTTGGCCGTATTCCCCAATTCGATGAGGCTCCCACCGTGAAGGTCTCGGAGTTCTTCGGATCGAACGTGTTCAATGAGGATGCGATGCGCATGTTCCTCACCGAAGATGCCTATTTCGCTGTGCGACAAGCGATCCATCAAGGTCAGCGCATCGATCGGAAGTTGGCCGATCAGGTGGCGAGCGGAATGAAGGAATGGGCTTCGAGCAAAGGTGCTACCCACTATACCCATTGGTTCCAACCCCTCACGGGGCTCAGTGCGGAGAAGCATGACGCCTTCTTCGAACCGATCGGGAACGGACGGAGCATCGAGCGCTTCGATGGGAGCCTCCTGGTACAACAGGAACCGGATGCCAGTAGCTTCCCGAATGGCGGGATCCGCAACACGTTCGAGGCTCGGGGATACACCGCTTGGGACCCGAGCAGTCCAGCCTTTGTCATCGGCCGGACCTTGTGCATTCCGACCATCTTCATCAGCTATACCGGTGAAGCGCTCGATTACAAGATGCCTCTTTTGCGTGCGATCCGCGCCGTGGACGAGGCCGCGACCGCTGTATGTCAATACTTCGACAAGGATGTGAACAAAGTGATCGCCACATTGGGGTGGGAACAGGAGTATTTCCTCATCGATAAAGCACTGTTCTTCGCCCGTCCGGATATCATGATGAGCGGTCGTGCTCTCTTCGGGCACACCCCTGCCAAGGGGCAACAGCTCGAAGACCATTATTTCGGCAGTATTCCCGATCGCGTTCGTGCCTTCATGCGTGAATTCGAGATCGAGTCGCTCAAACTCGGCATCCCAGTGAAGACCCGTCACAACGAGGTGGCGCCCAACCAGTTCGAATGCGCACCGGTGTTCGAGGAGCTCAATCTCGCAGTGGACCACAACGTGCTGCTCATGGACATCATGGAGAAAGTGGCGCACAAGCACGACTTCCGGGTCTTGCTGCACGAGAAGCCATACGCCGGTGTCAACGGCAGCGGAAAGCACAACAACTGGAGCTTGGCCACCAACACGGGACGCAATCTGCTTCGACCGGCGAAGACCCCGAAGGAGAACCTGCAATTCCTCACCTTCTTCGTCAACACCATCAAAGCGATCAGCACCCATGCCGATGTACTGCGTGCCAGCATCGCCACGGCCGGGAACGACCACCGCTTGGGAGCCAACGAAGCGCCGCCAGCGATCATCTCCGTGTTCATCGGGGAGCATTTGAGCAATCTGCTGGATGACCTTGAGAAGAACATAAAAGGAGCGATGACGCCCGACCGAAAGACGGAACTGAAGCTCGACATCGGAAGGATCCCCAGTGTAATGCTGGACAATACGGATCGCAACCGCACGAGCCCGTTCGCGTTCACGGGCAACAAATTCGAGTTCCGGGCCGTGGGAAGCAGCGCGAATTGTGCTGGTCCGATGACCGTGCTGAACACGATCGTGGCAAGCCAGCTTCGTTCGTTCAAGGAGCAGGTGGACACCTTGATCGCCAAGGGAACGAAGAAGGACGAGGCTATTCTCCGTGTGTTGCGTGATCTGATCGCGGAAAGCCGGTCGATACGCTTCGAGGGCAATGGTTATGGAGAGGAATGGGTGAAGGAAGCCGCACAGCGTGGATTGAGCAACATCAAGGATACACCGCGCGCTCTTGATGTTTGGGACCGAAAGGAGACCAAGGCCCTGTTCGCGGGACTCGAGGTGATGAGCCCGGTGGAGTTGGAGGCCCGCCACGAGATCAAGCTGCACAGCTATACCCTGAAGATCCAGATCGAAAGCCGAGTGGTGGGCGATCTGGCCCAGAACCATATCATACCAACGGCCATCACATACCAGAACAGGCTGTTGGAGAATGTTCGTGGTCTAAGGGAAGTGTTGTCGGCGGAAAGCTCCAAGAAGGCCTCGATCACACAGGTGAAGCTTATTGAGGAGATAAGCGAGCACGTGAGCGAGGTGAAGGTCCTGGTGGACAAAATGATCGATGCCAGAAAGAAGGCCAACACGATCGAGGAGGCACGGGCCAAGGCCATCGCATATTGCGACCATGTGAGGCCATACCTGGACCGGATCCGGTACCACGTGGACAAATTGGAACTTCTTGTGGACGACGAGCTGTGGCCGCTTCCGAAGATGCGGGAACTGCTGTTCACCCGCTGATACCGGGCTTCGTGACCTCCCGAACGCAGCGAAAGAAAGCCTTGAACGGGACCTATTGCCATTGCGGGATCTGCTTATCTTCGCCCGGACCCGAAAAACGGGAACACCTTCAACCGTACCAGATGACCACAAGGAAGATCCTGGCCAGCCTCTTTGTCAGCTTGCTCTTCGTCACCACCGCCGCGGCCCAAGGAAAGCTGGCTGAGGAGGCTGATGACGCGTTCAAGAAGGGATTCTATTTCAACGCGATAGAGCTATACAAGAAGGCCTATACCGTCGAGAAAAAGGCCAGTACCAAGGCCGAGCTGATCTTCAAGGTCGGCGAGGCTTACAAGGCGATCGGTGACCCGGAACAGGCTGCCGTGTGGTACGAGAAGGCGAACAAGGCCCAATACGCCGACCCCGTCACCTACCTCTACATCGGTGATATGCTGAAGCAACAAGGCAAGTACGCCGATGCCATCGCGGCATACAATCGCTTCAAGGAGAAGAAACCCAATGACATGCGGGCCGATGCCAGTATCGCGGAGTGCCAACAAGCACAAGCATGGCAGGATTCCCCAACGCGTTACAGTGTGGATCCCGAGGTCCTGCTGAATACACCACAATACGATTTCACTCCGGCCTTCGCGGACAAGAAGAACGAGATGGTCGTGTACACGAGCACGCGCCCTGGAGCCACTGGCGTGGAGACCGATCAGATCATTGGCGAGAGCTTCAGCGATCTGTTCACAAGCAGTCGGGATCGTTTGGGCAAATGGAGCGAGCCGGTGAAACTGCCGATCTCGGTCAATACCGCAGGTAACGAGGGAGCGCCGATCTTCAATGAGAAGCGCTCGGTGATGTACTTCACGCGCTGCCCCATGGAGAAGAAGAAGGTGTACGGTTGCGACATCTGGATGAGCAAGAAGGTGGGTAACAACTACAGCGAGGCCGTCATGCTCCCTCTGCGCCCGGATAAGAACGACACCATCACCATCGGGCACCCTGCACTGACCAAGGATGAGGATGCGCTCATCTTCGCCAGTGACATGAAATGGCCCGGCCACAAGGGTGGCAAGGACCTGTACATGGTGAAACTCAACAAGGATGGGATGCCGGTAGGTGCACCCACCAACCTCGGTGCTGACATCAATACCAGCAAAGACGACATGTTCCCGTTCCTGCGTGCCGACGGAAGCTTGTACTTCGCATCCAACGGTCGTGCCAGCATGGGTGGTATGGATATCTACCGCGCTGAGAAATCCGGAGAGAACACATGGAGCGCTGTGAGCAACATGCAATCACCGATCAATAGTTCACACGATGATTTCGGCATCGCTTTCGAAGGCGATGAAGAGCGTGGCTTCTTCACCAGCAATCGCCCGGGTGGAAAAGGGCAGGACGACATCTGGCGCTTCTATTTGCCGGATATGGTCTTTGCGCTGCAGGGTACCGCCTATGATAAGCTCACGAGCCAGCCTCTGCCCGGCGCAAAGATCAGTGTAGTGGGTACCAATGGCAGCAACTTCAGCGCGATAACGGATGACAACGGCGGCTTCTCCTTCGTGGAGAACGGCAAAGACCGCTACATCAAGGAGAATACCACGTACAGTATCCTCGCGGAAAAGGAGGGATACTTGGTCGTGAAGGATCAGGTGACCACCGTGGGCCTCAACGAGAGCACCACGTTCGTGAAGGAGTACTTCCTGCAGCCTGCGCACAAGGATATCATCATCAAGCTGCCGGAGGTGCAGTATGAGTTCGACAAATACGCACTTACTGCGAATGGCAAGGACTCGTTGGAGACCTTGTACCAAACGCTCGTGGACAACCCGACGATCATCGTTGAGTTGCGGGCCCACACGGACAGCCGTGGCAAGGATGCCTACAACCTCACTCTTTCCCAGAACCGTGCTCAAAGTTGTGTGAACTACCTGGTGCAGAAAGGTATCGACCCGGTACGGATGGTGGCCAAAGGTTTGGGCGAGACCGAGCTTCGCATCGATGACAAGGCCATCAACGCGATGAAAACGGAGGAGGAGCGGGAAGCTGCCCATCAGCAGAACCGGCGCACTGAATTCCGGGTGCTCAGTTACGATTACGTGCCCAAGGCCAATTAGATCCGAACACCAGAGGGAGAGCATCCGCCGCATGGTGGGTGCTCTTCTTCGTTACGCATCATGACAAGCGATCGATACGCGCAACGCGGGGTCTCCTCCGGGAAGGAGGATGTGCATAAGGCGATCGCTGGACTGGATAAGGGCCTTTTCCCCAAAGCGTTCTGCAAGGTGGTACCCGACCACCTGACGAACAGTGCGGAGCATTGCGTGGTGATGCACGCCGATGGCGCCGGGACCAAATCGTCATTGGCCTACGCCTATTGGAAGAGCACCGGGGATACTAGCGTTTGGAAAGGAATAGCCCAGGATGCCATCGTGATGAACCTGGACGACCTACTGTGTGTCGGGGCAACGGACGGCATCCTGCTCAGCAGCACGATCGGCCGGAACAAAAGGCTGGTACCGGGAGAGGTGATCGGCGCGATCATCGAAGGAACCGAGGAGTTCCTGGCGCGCATGCGGGATCTCGGTATCGGCATCCGGAGCACAGGTGGAGAAACGGCAGACGTGGGTGATCTCGTTCGCACGATCATAGTTGATAGCACCGTGGTATGTCGCATGCCTAGAGCAGCGGTCATCGATAATGCTCGGATCCAGGCCGGGGACGTTGTAGTAGCGCTGGCGAGTTATGGCCAAGCGACCTATGAGGATGCGTACAACTCAGGCATGGGAAGCAATGGATTGACGAGCGCCCGACACGATGTGTTCGCGAAGGCCTTGGCCAAGGAGTTCCCCGAGACCTTTGATCCCGGTACGCCGATGGAACTCGTGTATAGCGGTCAAGCAGGACTTGACGATCCCTTGGAAGGCACACCATTGGACCACGGGAAAGCGGTGCTTTCGCCAACACGAACATATGCCCCGGTCGTAAAGGAGGTGCTGGGTACCATGCGCACCGAGATCCATGGTATGGTGCATTGCAGTGGAGGTGCGCAGACGAAGGTGCTACACTTCGTGGAAGGGCTGCGAGTGATCAAGGATGACCTGCTTCCGATCCCGCCCTTGTTCAATACCATCCAACGGATGAGCGGAACGGACTGGAAGGAGATGTACAAGGTCTTCAATATGGGCCATCGAATGGAGTTCTACCTGCCTCAAGCCCGAGCGGCCGAAGTGATCGCTATCTCGAAGGCCTTCGGTATTCACGCAAAGGTCATTGGTAGGGTCGAAGCAGCCCCGCACAAGGAAGTGGTTCTCACTGGCCCGCACGGGACCTTCTCCTACCTCTGACCGTACATTTCCCTTCGTCATTTCGACGCGGTAGCGAACACCTATGAGCGATCTTCTCTCCAAGCTTTCAGCCATCCATGATCGCCATGCGGAGATCGGAAAACAATTGGCGGACCCGAGTGTGATCGCGGATCAGAAGCGTTTCGTGGAACTGAATCGCAGTTATCGCGATCTGGAGCCGGTCGTCGAAGCCTATTTCCGATTCAGGCGGATGCACGATGACCTGTCCGGTGCCGAACAGATGCTGCGCTCCGAAAAGGACCCGGAGATGCTGGAAATGGCAAGAGCGGAACGGGATGCCATGAGGGTATCCATCGAAAGCATGGAGGAGGAGGTCCGTATGATGCTGGTTCCAAAGGACCCCAATGATGCACGGAATTGTACCGTTGAGGTACGCGCTGGAACGGGTGGCGATGAAGCGAGCCTGTTCGCCGGTGACCTTTACCGGATGTACAGCCGCTATTGCGAGGAACGGGGTTGGCGCGTGGAGGTGGCAGATGTGAGTGAAGGGACCGTGGGAGGCTACAAGGAGGTGGTGTTCAATGTGATCGGCGACGGTGCATATGGCGTATTGAAGTTCGAGGCCGGGGTGCACCGCGTCCAACGCGTACCGAGCACCGAAGCGAGTGGTCGCATTCATACCAGTGCGGCTACGGTGAACGTGTTGCCTGAGGCCGAGGATACGGACGTGGACCTGAGAGAAAGTGACGTGAAGATGGAGACCGCGCGTAGCGGTGGAGCGGGCGGGCAGAACGTGAACAAGGTGGAGACCAAGGTGCGCCTTACCCATATTCCCACAGGGATCGTGGTGATGTGCCAGACCGAAAGGAACCAGCTCGGGAACAGGGTGAAAGCACTGCAGATGTTGCGGACCAAACTCTATGAGGACAAGGTCCGTGAACAGGAGGCGGAAGTGGCAGCCCACCGGAAGAGCCAGGTCAGCAGTGGGGATCGGAGCGCCAAGATCAGGACCTACAATTTCCCGCAAAGCCGCGTGACGGACCACCGGATCGAATTCACGGTACACAACCTGCCACAGGTGCTGAATGGCGATCTGCAAGAGATCATCGATGCGCTCCAATTGGCCGAACGGACGGAGAAGCTGAAAGCTGATGCTGGGCTATGACCCGCGCCGGGCATTGTGCTTTTGGTCGAACGAATGATCCTGCTGACCTTCGCCGCTGAATGACCCGGACCCAGCTCATAGCCGCCATCCGACGGAAGAAGAGCTTGCTTTGTGTAGGCTTGGACACCGAGGAGCTACTCATCCCCGAACATTTTCGTGCGGAAAGCCACCCGGTACGTGCATTCAACGAGGCCATCGTGGAGGTGACCCATGATCTTGCCGTGGCCTACAAACTGAACCTGGCGTTCTACGAGGCCTTGGGCGATCAGGGCTGGTTGGACCTGGAAGCCACGATCGGTTACATCCGGAGCAAGGGCGATTGCCTGATCATTGCAGATGCAAAGCGAGGTGATATCGGGAATACGGCCCGGAAGTACGCCGAGGCTTTCTTCGATCTGCTCGACGTGGATGCGATTACACTATCACCGTACATGGGTAAGGACAGCATCATCCCATTCGTGGGACGCGAGGGGAAATGGGCGGTCGTTCTTGGTGTTACAAGCAATGCCGGAGCCGAGGATGTGCAATTCCTTGAATTGAAGCAGGGCGGGACGGTGTATCAGAGGACCATTCAGCATTCGATCGGATGGGGAACGCCGGAGGACCTCATGTTGGTCGTTGGCGCTACACGTCCACAGGTCGTGGCCGAGGTCCGGAACATCGCCAAGGATCACTTCTTTCTGGTGCCGGGCGTAGGTGCCCAAGGAGGCGACCTGAATGCTGTGCTGGACGCAGGTATGACCAAGGATGGTGGGCTGCTCATCAACAGCAGTAGAGGTATTCTTTATGCAGGGGCGGGTGAGGATGCCATTCCGGCCGCTCGCACCGCTGCCCGAGGTCTACAGGCGACCATGGCCTTGGCCTTGCTCGAGAAAGGTGTGCTCGACCGATCGTCCGTGGGCTGATCGCGAGCGCGAAAGGGCCTAGGGGTCGGCATTATATTGCTTGGCACGGGATCGTCGAAAATCCCGTCAATATGCTGCTGAATAACACCCAGTTGCCATTTCGTGCTGGAGAGGATCCATCCCATCCACAGGTGGTCATGTCCCGAGCACCCTGCCGTTCGGGGCATGGTCCATCGGGAACAAGTGGCCTTTTGCTCGATCCCGAATTTCCCTATGGAGAGGAACTGCTCCAATTCATCTGGGAAAAGAGCATGTACGAACCACATGCGTTGCGAACCACGGACGGCCGCACTGTGGATGTGATCCATCCTGGACTTATCCAGCCGAATAGTGGGCCGGACCTTTCCGGAGCATTGGTCCGTGTGGATGGCCAATTGTGGGCAGGTACGGTCGAGGTGCACATACGAAGCAGTGAATGGGATGTGCACGGCCATCAGTACGATCCAGCTTACGAGAATGTTGTGCTGCATGTCGTGTACGTCCACGACAAGGAGGTCCGAACGCAACAGGGAACGCTCTTGCCAACACTTGAGTTGATCAATCGCTTACCCCTCGAACGTGCGCACACCTATCATGGATTGATGCGAGGGAAGGATTTCATACCATGCGCGGAACATATTGGTAAGGTCGGTCCGAAGATGATCCGGTATCGGCTGCAAGAGGTCTTGGAACAGCGATTCTTGCGCAAAGGAGAAGCGGTGGAACGCATCCAAGAGCGCACCCGAGGAAATGTGGAGGAGACCTTGTATCGCCTGTTGGCCATGGGATTCGGTATGCGGGTGAATGCGGAACCCTTCGGTATGCTGGCGGAAGCGTTACCCTTGAAGATCGTAAAGCGATACAGGGATGACCCCGAACGGGTCGAGGCCTTGGTCTTTGGCCAAGCGGGCATGCTGCAGGTCGACCTCGTGGATGACTTCCCACGTCGGTTGCAGGCCGATCACGCGGTCCTCGGCATGCTCCATGGGCTTCGTCCAGCACCTGTCGGTGCATGGAAATTCGGGCGAATGCGGCCTGCCAACTTTCCAACGATCCGACTCGCCCAATTCGCCCAGTTCCTCGTGCGCTGCGATGGCTCGTTCGGGAAGGTCCTCCAACTGGTGGATGTGGAGGACCTCCGGGACCTGCTCGATGTGGAAGCAAGTCCTTATTGGAACACCCATCATCGCTTCGACCACCCCGGTACATTCCGCCCCAAGCGTTTGGGAACCATGGCTGCGGACCACATCATCATCAATACGATCGTTCCTGCGCTGCACGCTCTGGGCCGGATCCATGGAAGACCTGCGTTGGTCAGACGGGCCTTGGAGATCTTGGAGCAATTACCAGCGGAACACAATGCTGTGCTGGAAAAGTGGTCAGGCTTGGGCCTGAGGGCCGATTCAGCCGCGGATGGACAGGCCTTGCTTGAGTTGCGCGGATCGCACTGTGGGCAACGTCATTGCTTATCTTGCGTCATAGGCATGGAACTGCTCAGGAACCCCCGATGATCGATCGTATCAAGACGTATTTCGAACGCTACGCTTTCGGTGTCTGTGCATGGTGGGCGGGGAAGCTGAACGTGAAAACGGAACAGGTCCGCCTCTCGTTCATCTACCTGAGCTTCATTACAGCCGGTGTGCACCTGGTGGCCTACTTGATCATGGCTTTCATTCTTCAGCACAAGGAGCGGATCAAGCAGCCCTTCAACAAGCGGAGCACTGTTTGGGACCTTTAGTAAGTAAGGTCTCCAGCCGATCGGTTGAACGGGTGAAGGATACTTCATGGGCGCCTCGGTCGCAAGCCCTTGGTCGGGTGGAATGGAATTCCATCGGAGTGATCAAGCATTTGAAAGAGTCCCCCCCCCTTTGGTTGTCCGTGTGTCGCTCGTTGCTTGTTCCAGTGGTGACCTGGAGAACGATGAGGAGAGCACCTACCGACCATATGACTTCGAGGTGACCGGTCTCTCCGAGGTTGAGCATTCTGATGAACCGGATCTTGGCCACATGGCCGCGGATGATGACCATACTTTTCTCAGCCCCGGTATAATGTTCCAATGCGGGTATGTGTATGACTTCCGCTTCCTTGAAACGCACGTTCGCCACGTTCAGCGCCTGGATCTTACGATCGTTCGTATCCAAGGCGTATGCAACTTGGGCGGATCGCTCACTTGGAACGTGGAATGCTTCACCATAGGATCCAAGGCTATCAACAAGAAGCTTGAGGACTCCGGCTTTCGTTCAGCGACCTATCGGAAGAGCGTAGGATCACCCTCGCGATCGGTGGTCTCGAGACGGATGCCCTTCCATGGGCAGGACATGAGGAGGTCCAGAAGGGCTGGTGGATATCCATGGGGATCGTTGATCATCCGTTCCACGTAAGCTATGGGGAACTCGTGTCCTGTTGTTCGAACTCCGGTCCGCCTTACGCCATTCCAGCTATGACGCAGGGCGATGGCTCGAAATCCACACCGTAGGGATCGCTGGTCCGTTGTTGTATCGGGATATCGACGATCCGAAAACATGGCATGGGTGGTCGCTCTTTTTCGAATGATATGCATTTGTGGGACAGTACCTTGTTCGGTCGATCGGGATCAGCAACGATCGGTTGGTCAGCGGTGTGTGATGCGCGTCAGTCTGCAATGCATAGGCTACCCCATCTTTGAGGTCCATGGGACGCATACAAGGAACGGTTCGGAAGATCGTCATTGGAAAGGGTCAGGCGAACGACCTGCCAAGGCGCAGCACGATCAGACATCGATGGGAGAACCTTGGTGCCATTTGGAACAACACCTACGAGGAAGACGCAGGACTCGAAAAGGTCGTGCGATTGGTCCTTGCAGGATCACAGTTCCTGTTCCCGGGTTTGTACATCAAACACCTTTTCTGGCGCACAGGCCCGCTCTATCAGGACCTTGCCATCGAGGTGTTCGTGCTGTTCAAGACCGTGTTCCCGCTTGTGGTCCTTCATCAAGGATGGGAGGTCCATGCATGGGTGGTCTGGCTCGTGGTGTGGCTCGTCCTGGAAACCTTCATGTACATACCCACGCTGATCTTTGCTTCGGATGTGTTTCCCACACCGCGTTCGTACCGAAGGTCGAAGATCCTCATATTCCTGAATTACCTGGAGGTGGTCTTCACGTTCGCTGTGCTCCACATGGCCTACGGACACTTGAATGTGGAAATGGAGCATTGGTTCGATCCGGTCTATTATAGCTTCATTGTGACCAGTACGATAGGGTTCGGCGACCTGTACCCGATCACGCCGTGGGGAAAGTTCCTTGTGGTGCTGCAATCCTTGTTCTACCTGAGCTACCTGGCCCTCTTCATCAGCTTCTTCAGCCGTGGCCACAACAAAGGCTACTTCGGTGGTCTGGAAGAGAAGTAACAAGAACTTGGACCGGTAGGTGAGTTGATGTTCCTTCGCGGCAGATGAAGATATTGATCACTGGAAGCAACGGCCTGCTGGGTCAGAAGCTCGTGGCTGCTCTCAGGAAGGACCCCGAGGTGGAACTCATCGCAACATCTAGAGGTGATGACCGCACCCCGGATCCGTTGCAGGAACAGTATCGACCCTTGGACATCACGTCCGAAATGGATGTTGATGCCGTTTTCGAGGCCACCCGACCGGACGTGGTGATCCACACAGCGGCAATGACCAATGTGGATGCCTGTGAACTGGATCCTCTGGCATGCGAGCTCCAGAACGTAACGGCTACTGGGTATCTGGTGGCCGCTGCGAAAAGACATGACTGCCATTTCGTCCTCCTCAGTACAGACTTCATTTTCGACGGTGCGAACGGTCCGTATGCAGAATCGGATGGGCCGGCGCCGCTCAGCGTCTATGGACACAGTAAGCTGAAAGGCGAACGCTTGGTCATGGAGAGCGGCCTGAGGAAGTGGGTCATAGCGCGTACCATCATAGTTTACGGCATCGCCGAAGGATTGAGTCGCAGCAACGTGGTCCTTTGGGCGAAAGGGGCACTGGAAAAGGGACAACCCATCAAAGTGGTGGACGATCAATGGCGAATGCCCACCCTCGCCGAGGACCTGGCCGATGGTTGCATGCGAATAGCCAAACGAGGGGCGACGGGTGTTTATCATTTGAGCGGACCGGACGGGATGAGCATCCTGGAGCTCGTGCAGCGGGTAGGGGCTTTCTTCCACTTGGACACCTCCTGTGTGAACCCCATTGAAAGCGACTCCTTGGGCCAACCGGCGAAACGCCCGCCCAGGACGGGCTTCGTGTTGGACAAGGCGCGTACTGTGCTGGGTTACGAGCCACGCAGCTTCGAAGAAGGGTTGATGGTGCTCAAGCGCCAGTTGGAGAAAGGCGATTAGTTCGGCCGCTCGATCGCAACTCCGCTGGTCCGGCTTCGCATCGGTCGAGCGGCTAAGCCTATATTGGGCGACCTGAAACCGAACGAATGACGCTGAAGCAAACGGAATCCTGGGGCTCTCGTGTCGGGTTGATCCTGGCCATGGCCGGTAATGCGGTCGGTTTGGGTAATTTCCTGCGCTTCCCTGTTCAAGCAGTGAACAATGGGGGCGGAGCCTTCATAATACCGTATCTCGTTTGCTTCCTACTTATGGGAATACCGCTCCTTTGGATCGAGTGGAGCATGGGGCGCTTCGGTGGCCGAAACAACAACCACAGCACACCG
>JAGQVV010000088.1 GCA_020437805.1 Flavobacteriales bacterium | reverse complement strand
AGGATGAACCGGAGTTGCCCATCCTCCAAGTACGCTATCCGATCGGCCATGGCCTCGACCTCTTCCATAAGATGGGAGGTGATCAACACGGTCCCGCCCGTTCGACGCACTTCGGCCGCACGACCGAGGACCTTTCCAGCGGACACCGGGTCCAATCCTGCGGTAGGTTCATCCATCACAAGGATCTGTGGCTTGGAGCGGAAAGCCAGAACGGCGCTCACCTTTTGTCGCGTTCCACCACTGAGGTCGCTCAAGCGCTTGTCCAGTTGTTTGTCCAAGCCAAGTTCTGCGATCAAGCGATCATCCGCGCAAGCATCATCAAGACCACGGATGTCCCGCATCATATCCAACAACTGCCCGATGGTCAGTGCCGCAGGGAACTGGGAGATCTGCGGCATGTAGCCGATCGTGCTTCTGTAAGCAGGGTCGGCACCGATCACCGCACCATTCACAACGATGGAGCCCTCCGTAGGGCGCACCAATCCAAGCAGACATTTGATCATGGTGGTCTTTCCCGATCCATTCGGGCCGATGACCATCACCACCTCTCCTTGCTTGAATGTCACGTTGAGGTCGCGCAAGGCCCAGAGTTTACCATAGCGCTTGCCCACACTCGAGAATTCGACACGCACGTCAGACATCGTTCCTGGGATCGATCAAGCCGACCGGGTCGTTATTCACCTCGTTCATCTTGGGTACATAGCTCCCGACCCAAACTTGTTGGCGCATCAGCGGACGATCGTCCTTCATCGCCTCCGGGGTCAGTGATGGCAGCAGGCGCTCCGCGCGGTCCAATAGGGAAACGAACAAACTACGGGAGAACACCATGGCATACGGGATCCGCTCCACGAGCAAGGAGAAGAAGCCCAATGGGCGGTACGGAGTGTCCCCCACTTCATCGCGGTCCAGGTCGTATCCGGAATAGCGATCCCAATAGTTGCCCTCAAGAACATTATCCATCAGATCCCCATTGGTGCTCAGGTCGAAGGTATTGCCCAGGAACGCGTTATCCTTGAAGGTTGAAAACAGGGAGTTCGCAAAGAGACGTAGTGCCCAGCCATTGTACCGGAACTCATTGCGCTCCGCCGTGATGCGGTTACATCCATCCACCATCAGACCAGTGGTGTTATCCACGAACAGGTTCCCGGTGATCATTCCATCATTGATCTCCTTCAGCAACAGGCCATACGCGCTCGCACCTCGATTGGCCACGAAGCGGTTATGGTGCATATCGATATGATGTGAATACATCACCGCCACCCCGGCGCCGTTGCTTTCGAAATGGTTGCTCACATACTCGTTCCGATGGCTGAACATGAAATGAAGCCCATATCGGATGTGCCCGATGCTTGTGTTGTTATGGATCTTTGAATCGGTGACGAATTCGAAGTAGATACCATCACGTTGGTTCCGAACAACATTGTTCCTGATGATGGCGCTGTTGCACTTCCATAAATGGATCCCGTTCCCCATCTGATCATCGCGAACATCGTGCCCTACGATCGAATTGCCTTCCACCAGCGCACCTTTTGAACCACTCAGATAGATCGCGAAGAAACAGCCGTCCAGGAAATTGTTCCTGACCACCGTGTTGCGGCATTCGCTCGCTTTGATCCCGGCATTGTCCTCCAAGTTGCTGATCCGGCTGCCGCGAATGATGAATCCTTCGATGGTCACATCATCGGCGGTGATCAACACCACCTCTCCCTTCTCTTGGCCGTCTATGATCGCCCCGGGTTCGCCCAAGAGGACCACCGACCGGTCGAGAACGATCGTTCCTTCCTTCACCTCACCGTGGACCTGGATGGTATCACCGGTAGCGACCTCGGACAGCAGCTTCTTCAAAGCCGGTGCCTTCCCGGCGTGGTGCACCCAAGTGCGCGCGCAAGCCGGAGAGACGACCAGCATGAGCGTGGCCAGGAACCAGGATCGGAAGACCAGCTTCTTCACCTCTCCAGTACCTTTCGAAGCAATTCCCAATCCATCGGTTCACCACCTCTGGCGCTCATGGCGTCATCGCGGTCCTTGGCGGAAACGAATGCAGCTGCATCCCCGCGCATCGGGCTGTGGAAGCCATCTCCTTTCACATAATACGCTTTCGTCGCATCGATCAGTACACCGGGGTTCGCGTGATCACATACGTACCATGCGGCAACTTGGTCTTCTGCGATGGTCCCCGCGGCAACATGGGCGGCCATGCACGAAACGTCATCAAAAGCGTACTGCCTTCCCTTCAGCGTAGTAAGTGCTGCCCCGTACTGTCGGTCAACCACGTTCATCCTGCAAAACGAGCATTCCACATGATCGAAATCGATGGTGGGTGAGCTTTGACCACATGAGAAGAGGGCTCCGATGAGCGCGAACCTCAAGGTCAACAGTATGGGTCTTATTCGCATCATCATTGTTCTTTCGGCCCGGGTGCTGGTATGGATCGTCCTACACCCACCCGACACCCTTCCCCACGTTCATCCTTTCCATATCCACGGCCTCACTCCTTCACGGCCCTCTTCTCACGAAAATACTCCCGCAATTCCAAAAAGTAGACCCCGGCCAGCAGGCCCATTACACAGAAAAGCACCCATCCACCGATATCCGGGGTGGACCACGCATCGAAGTTCAACAATTGCTTGTGTCCGATCAAAGGTGGTTGATAGGCCATGCCTTCAACCTTGATGGCCGCTCGTGGATCGAGGTCGTGGCCGTAGCTGTATCCCCACTTCCACATATCGTACAAGGCCCACAGACCAAAGACCGTCAGGGTGATCAACCCGGCGAACAACCCTTGCCGCTTACCCCAGATGGCGGCCAACACTCCGAAGATCGCCAATGCGATGACCACCTTGGGCAAGTACATGAATTCAGGGAACATCTCGTCCTTGATCAACGCCATTCCTATGTAGTGGTTCAAACCGTTGATCTTTTCAGTATCCCCTGAGAAATGGTCGATATGGATCTGCATCACCAGTCCTTCGGGATACTGCGGCGCCATCAGGTCGATCCTCCAAATGGGGACGAAAAGCAGGATCAGCAGAGAGAGCGCCGAAAGGGCGATCAGGATCCGGGAAATGGGTTTCATGTTCGGGTCGGGTTGAAAATGTGCCATCCGCCGCGGTGGATCCGGAATGACCGGCACCCACAACGGCGGATGGATACGACACTGTTCAATTCAGCACTAAAGCTCAGCGTCCACGGAAACCGTGTATGCGTTCAACGGCACGCTGCTGTTTGCAGGGGATACGCGCACATAACCGCTCATCTCCTGGTGCAGTGCCGAGCAGAAGTCCGTACAGTACATGGGCCACATTCCCACTTTGCTGGGAACCCACTTCAAGGTCTGGGTCTCGCCCGGCATGATCAGAAGCTCCGCATTGTTGGCACCTTTGATGGCGAAGCCGTGGGGTACATCCCAGTCCTGCTCCAAGTTGGTAACGTGGAAATACACTTCATCACCCAGCTTCACCCCTTCGATGTTGTCCGGTGCGAAATGCGAGCGAATGCAGGTCATCCAGACATGGACCTCCTTGCCTCGGCGCTCCACCTTCGTTTCCTTCTCTCCTTTCGCCACGAACGG
>JAGQVV010000087.1:3616-5121 GCA_020437805.1 Flavobacteriales bacterium | reverse complement strand
GGTCGCCGTTCACGTAGACGTCAACAACGGATGCAGCGAGGTCGGGGCTGTTGTGGATCACTTGCAGCTGGGCTTCTTGGGCCAGCGCTGCAGTGCCAAGCAACGCTCCGGTCGCAAGGGTGGAGAGTAATCGAGCGTGTTTCATCGAAGTAGGGTTTAAGGTGTTTGGCAGGTAAACACGACCCCTTTCGATTTGTTCACTCGATTTGAAAAAAGATTCAACAAAGTTGACGTTTGCATGACAGGGCCACGTCAACTATCTGGAAATCAGACGAGTGCCGATCAGGAGATCAGCGGAACAGGGTGATGTGCCCGAACAGTTCGTGCACGTCCCGCTCGATGGCATCGATGGCATAGGCCCGGTAGACATACACACCGTCCGGGAGCAGGGTGCCTCCGGAGGTGCCATCCCAGCCCTTGTTCGGGTTGTCCGTCCCGAACACCTCCGTACCCCAGCGATCGAAGACCTGGAACTCGTAGCTCTCCAGGTCGATCACCTGACCGAAGGGGTGGAAAACATCGTTCACACCGTCACCGTTCGGGGTGAAGGCGTTCGGAACATAGTAGGCGTACTCCTGGGGTCGGAGGTGCGCTATTACAGTGTCCGGAAGGAAGAAGGCTGCGCGGAGGGCCAGCTGTGTGCTGTCGTCCGGAATGATAGCGGCATTCTTCACCGCCCAGAAAAGGAAGTCGTGGTACAAGCCGGGTGCAATGCGGAACGGGATCTCCGAACCCTCGGGCACCGAGACGGTCGCGGGAAGGTCGGCTTCGGAATAGGTGACCCCATCGAAGACAATGTCACCCGCTCCGCGTGGTACCACGTCCAATACGATGTCGTGCCGCGTTGGTGGAACGAAATGCGCCACGATGCTGTCCGCGCTCTGGATGTCGATGGTCACCAACGAATCAGCGGTGCTCGGCAGGATCGTGTTGGTGCTGAAGACCTCCCAATGGCTGAAGATCCAACCCGGCTCGGGCAAAGGTGCCATGGTGGTGTTGATGCCGCCGTAGTAGTCGCCGTGGAATGGGTAGGTATCCGGCGTGATGGAGTTGATCTCGATACGACCGCTCAATGGAGGGTCCACGTTGAACACCACGGGATAGGGTCCGGTGAGGTCGTAACAGTCCACCATGCCTTCTTGGATCGTGACACAGCGCGTTTCGATGAAGGTCCGCAGCTCCTGTACGTTGGCCTGCCACTGCGCCATGGTTCCGCCCCAGCGCGCGATCTGGCCGGGCATCTCCGGCTCGATCAACGCCACCAGGCTGTCCAGGAAAGGGATCATGTGGTCGCAGCTGAAAAGGGTGTTGCCGAGGTCGGTATAGCGGTTCACGTAGTAGTCGTGCACCATCTGGTTCTCGGCGATCAGCTTCTCCAGGATCACCGTATGTCCTTCGCCACCGGGGTTCGGCAGGTTCTCCGCGTCGCAGGGGTCGGCGTTCGCGCTTTGGTCCGGTATGCCTGTGAAGTTGGTGTAATGCCCGAAGGTGGCATCCATGTCCCA
>JAGQVV010000087.1:0-3522 GCA_020437805.1 Flavobacteriales bacterium | reverse complement strand
TAGCTGTTCAAACAGAAGTAGTCGACCAGGCTCTTCCAACTGAAGCGCTCGTCCACATAGGCGAAAGCGGTGGGGTCGCCCATGTTGTTGGTGGTGATGTACGTGCGCAAGGCGTTCCAGTCCGCCTGTGCCTGCGCGCCGCCGTATTCGCTCCATGTGCCACCCCAGGTCTTGATCATTTGCACGTTGAACTCGTCCTGGCCGTAGTAATAGCGCGTGAAGTCATGGTCGTCCACCTTTTCGCGCACGTCGTACACGCCCCAGTATTGTCCGTTCATGTACAGCACGGCGGGTTCATAGCTGCGCTCGTCCAAGGCGAGGTGGCCGGTCTGGCTCAGGGCCTGGACGTAGGCATCGCGGATGTGCGCCGCGCCTCCGGGTCCGAAGTTGAAATTGTCGCCCGCAGCGGCCTTGATGATCAGCCGTTGGTACTTGGGTCGGTCCTTGGTACGGAAGATGGGGTAGTGGAGCGCATCGTTGTAACCGGTCTGGTCGCGGGCGATGTAGTCGAATCCGCGTTGGTCATAGGCCCAACTGTCCTGTCCGTGTTCGTTGAATTCGCCCTCCGCCTCGTCGCGTAGCACACCGTCCGGGCCGAAGTATTCGAGATGGCCGATCGGCTCTATGGCACCGTTGCCGCCAAGGAGGTCGTCCACTTGGTCCCCACAAATGCTCACCACAGGCACCGTGTGGTTGGTGCCGATCAGATAGGTGTTCGTTTCCGTGAAGCTGGGCTCCGATCCCGGCGCTCCGAAGGCCATGGCGCGCACTACCGTGGTGGTGGTCACGGGGATCGGTGCGGTGTACTCCATGGATGTTGCAGTAGGCATGCTGCCGTCCGTGGTGTAGCGCAAGGTGGCACCGGCCGGTCCAGTGATCGTTACGTTCTGCGCACCGGCATAGGCCCCAGGTGCAGGCGAAACCACCGGCCGCACCAGGTATTCCGCTGAGGCTCCCACGTTCGCCGCCCCGGGTGTGGGGGTGGTGAAGAGCGACCACGTTGCGGCGCCATCGGTGCTGCGGCCCCTGCTGTGTCCCACCTTGGTGCGTGTCAGGGGTGTGAAAGCGAAATCGTCGACCAGCGTTCCTGCGTCCGTGCTCAACAGCACGTGGTCCTCTTCGGTCTGGTTCAGATTGAAGCCTGCATGGATATTGGCACCCGCCACCATGTTGCGCTTGCTGGCGAACACGATCCGGTATCCGTTCGCAGGGACCGTGATGCCTGCGGGGATCTGCC
Organism: Flavobacteriales bacterium; assembly: GCA_020437805.1. Lineage (GTDB taxonomy): Bacteria > Bacteroidota > Bacteroidia > Flavobacteriales_F > PHOS-HE28 > PHOS-HE28. The sequence continues at coordinate 2,285 of JAGQVV010000087.1, read as the reverse complement.
ACTTCAAGGGATTGCCCGCACGGTTGCTCAGCCACCAACCACTGATGTCCACATCGGCACCGGTGGGGTTGTACAATTCGAACCAGTCCTCGAACTCGCCGTTGTTGTCCGGGAAGGAGTTCAGATTGGATGCGCACACCTCGTTCACCACGACTTGTGCGCACAAGGCATGTACGAGCAGTAAGCCCGTGGCGAGCAGAACGGTACGGAAGGTCATCGGTCGCAATTCCTCAGCAAGGTATCCGGCGCGGCCTTCAATCCAAGCCTTTTCAGGGGCATGGACGTGGAAAGCTACGCACGTCCATAGGACGTTGCAAAGTCCGATCTCGGCGCCTGGAACGCGAACGGCGGCCCCTCTGGGGCCGCCGTTCGTTGATGCTGGTCGTACCGGACTACTTGTCAGTGGCTTTCTTCGGTTTGCCACCGGCGGTCTTGGCAGGCGCCGACTTCAATGGAGCAGCAGGTGCCGTCTCCTTCTTCATCGCCGGTGCATCGTCCTTCTGTGCATTACCGATGTGTTGGGCCAGGAACTCCTCCATGGCGCCATAGAACTCGAAGCGGTTCTCCTCGTTGCGGAACCCGTGCCCTTCATCGTCCTTCACCATGTATTGCACGTTGATGCCACGCTTCTTCAATGCTTCCACCACTTGATCGCTCTCGGCTTTCACCACGCGGGGATCATTCGCACCCTGTGCGATGAACAAGGGGCACTTGATCTTGTCCACATGGAACACCGGCGATGCAGCGGCCATGGCAAGGCTGTCGGTGGCCGGATCGCCCACCATTTCGTGCATCATGTTCAGGAACGGTGCCCAATAGGGTGGGATGGTCTTCATGAACGTGAAGAGGTTGCTCACACCCACATAGTCCACGGCGCAGGCGTAGAGGTCCGGCGTGAAGGTGATGCCGGCCAGGGTGGCGTACCCGCCGTAGCTCGCGCCGTAGATCGCCACACGCTTCGGATCGGCGATGCCTTCCTTGATCAGCCAGTTCACCCCGTCGGTGATGTCGTTCTGCATGGTGCCGCCCCACTCCTTGAAGCTGGATTCCCAATGCTTGCGGCCATATCCCGTGCTGCCCCGGAAGTTCATCTGCAACACGGCGTAACCGCGGTTGGCCAGCAATTGGACCTCCGGGTTGAAGCCCCACTCGTCACGTGCCCATGGCCCGCCGTGCGGGTTCACCACAACGGGCAGGTTCTTGGCTTCCACGCCCACTGGCAGCGTCAAGTAGCCATGGATGGTCAATCCATCGCGGCTCATGTATTGGATCGGCTTCATTTCGGCCATCTCCTTTTCATTGATCCACGGACGTGCCGTGGCCAATTCCGTCAGGTTGTCGGTGGTGGAATTGTAGGCGTAGTACTTGCCAGGCATGCGGTCGTTGCCCACCCACACCAGGAAGTTGGTCTCGCTGTCGTCCTCGCCGTAGATCCACATCTCGTAGCCTTTGAACTTGGGCTCGAGCTTCTCGTACATCATCTGCGTCTCCTTGTCCAGGAAGTGGCGCTCGCTCTTCGCACCGGTCCAGGTCACCATGGTGAGCACCTTGCGCTTGCGGCTGTAGTCCACGTTGCTTACGTCGTAGTCCTCGTTCTCGAAGATCACGTTGGTTTCTTTCTTCGCTACGATATCCCACTCCACGATCGCGGTCTTGTCGCGGCCGTCCAAGTTGTGGCTCACGATCAGGTTCTTGTTGTCGAAGGTGAACATCAGCGGGCTCCAGCTGTCCTTGAAGTTCGTGCGCATGTACTCGGTGAAGGGCTCCTTCTCATTGGCGCGATAGAACGAGACCTGATCGGTGCCCTCGGTGCGCGAGGCGCCACGGATCACGCCGTTGTGGTCGGTCATCCAACTCTCGAAGTTGTCCTTGCTGTTGTCGTACATGGACTTCAGCTCACCTGTCTTGATGTTCACCAGGTAGGGGTCGAAGATGCTCGGGTCGCGCTGGTTCATTTGGATCATCACCTGGTCCTCCATTCCCTTGACGTTGTGGAGGTCGTCCAGGACCCCGGCGCGCACCCCCTTCTCCGGGGTCAGGGCCTTTACGTCCTTGCCGTCGATGCTGGCGCTGAAAACGATGAAGTTCTCATCGCCATTGATATCGCGGCTGTACAGGATCCGGTCGCCTTTCCAGAAGTATCCGCCCACGTCGCGGATGGTGTCACGGGTCACTTGGATGGACGTTGGCTCGCCCACTTTCTGCACGAACACGTTCATGCGGTTCTTCCACGGCGCGCGGTAGCTGATGTACTTGCCGTCCGGGCTGATGCGGAAGCTGGCCTT
>JAGQVV010000012.1 GCA_020437805.1 Flavobacteriales bacterium | reverse complement strand
GGTACGGACATATGGTATTCACCGAACCACGGATCCTCTTGGGGCGCCCCGGTCAACTTGGGACCGAGGATCAACACGCCAGGTGACGAGATGTTCCCATACCTGCATCGGGACAGCACGCTCTACTTCGCCAGCACGGGCCATCCCGGATTGGGTGGATCGGATATCTTCTACAGCAGGCTTGGCGTTTCAGGCCCAGGGCTCGCGTTCAACTTGGGCTATCCCATGAACACGCGACACAACGACCATGGCCTGATCTTCTTCAACGACACCACCGGCTTCTTCACCAGCGACCGCCCGGGCGGAGAGGGCAGCGACGATATCTACGGATGCACCGTTCCTCCGCCGATGATCTTCCTCGCAGGTATCGTCATCGACAAGGAAACCCGCCAACCGATCGAAGGTGCCGCGATCGTGATGAAGGACGACAAGGGCGAGTTCATCAAACGCTACAACGTGCAAAGCGAAGAAGGTGGCAAGTTCAAGATCGATGTGGAGTACCACGATCGCTACCTGCTCGTGGCCAACAAGGACGGATACTTCCAACGTGAGATGGAGATCTCCACCAATAATGACCCCTTGGAACAGATCGTGGTGGAGATGACCAAGTACGATTACGCTGCCGAAGGTGTGGTGTACAACGGCGAGACCATGGAACCCCTGGCGGGTGCCGTGGTGGAGTTGACCGATGGCAGCGATCAGGTGCTGGAGACCATCACCACCGACGCTTCCGGTAAGTACGCATTCCCCCTCAAACCCGAGAGCGATTATCGCTTGAAGGTGGACAAGGAGGGCTTCTTCAAACAAAGCGCGCGCATCAGCACCAAAGGCAAGCCTAGCTCGGTGATACGCACCGATTTCAAGCTCTTCCCGCTCGTGGTGGACCAGGTCGTGCGCTTGGACAACATCTTCTACGATTACAACAAGTGGAACATCCGACCGGATGCGGCCGTGGAACTGGACAAGCTCGTGGCCACGCTCGTTGACAACCCCACTGTGAAGATCGAGCTGAGCTCGCACACGGATTGCCGCGGTAAGGACGCCTACAACATGTCGCTCTCTGAGAAGCGGGCCAAGAGCGCGGTGGATTATATCATCAGTAAAGGGATCCCGAAGGATAACATCACCAGCAAGGGGTATGGTGAGAGCCGGCCCAGCGAGGACTGCGAGTGCACCAAGTGCACCGAGGAACAACACCAGAACAACCGGCGCACCGAGTTCAAGGTGCTCGGTCTGTAACGATGCAGTAGGTCAGGGACCAGGGAAGATCAGCGGGTCATTGCGCAAGCGGTGGCCCGTTGGTCGTTCCGGCAAGGTCCTATTCGCCGTAGGATCCTATTTTAGGCCATGCCGTTCCTGGAAGGGATACTCTATGGCTTGGCCACCATGCTGCTGGTCGGGCCGGTGTTCTTCACCCTGCTCAAAGCCTCGTTGGACCATGGTGCGCGAGGAGGCATCACGGTGGCGGTGGGCATCATCGCATCGGATATCCTTATCGCATTGATCTGTTTGACGAGCCTTGTGCACTTGGTGCAACAAGGGATCGACGGCCCTTGGATGGCGCTTGTGGCGGCAGGGATCCTTGTGGTGCTCGGCATTTCGTACCTCCTGAAACCATCCTTGGACATGAGCGGGGTGGTGCGCCCCAGCGGCCGCAGTGCATTGGCACTGCTCGGAAGCGGCTTCCTGGTCAACTTCGTGAACCCCTTCGTCTTCGTGATCTGGATCGGCTTCGCATTGCATGCAGAACAGGCCCATGGCGAGGGCCTTGGGACCAACCTGTTCCTTGCGGGCGTCCTCATGGGCATTTTTTCCACGGATGTGCTGAAGGCCGTTTTCGCACCGCGCTTGAGGCGGGTGATGACGCCAAAGGGCCTGCGCAAGCTGTACGTCGCGATCGGCGTGATCATGCTGCTTTTCAGTGTTCGGCTGTTCATCCACGCTGCACAACATTGGCCAGGCACCTAGCCCTCGGGCTTATATTCGGTTGGACCACGAACCCCCCCAACCACCATGGAAGTCAACATCGTAGTACACCTCGTCGCCGCGCTCATTCCCATGATCATCGGTTTCGCATGGTACCATCCGAAGGTACTGGGCACGGTATGGATGAAGGCCGCTGATATGACCGATGAGAAGGTGAGATCCGGGAACATGCCCTTGATCTTCGGGCTCAGTTTCCTGCTGTCCATCGTACTCACCTTCACGTACAAGTTCCTTGCTGATCACCACTATGCGTTCCAAGCGTTCTTCCGGCCGGTGATCGAACATGGCCTCGGGGTGGATCCCACCACGCCGTTCGGTGCCGAATTGAAAGGCCTGATCGATGCCTACGGTGAACGTTTCGGTACCTGGTCCCACGGCCTCGCGCACAGCCTGCTCATCTCCCTCTTCGTGTTGATGCCGGTAATGGGGACCAACGCGATGTTCGAGCGGAGGTCATTCAAGTACTTCATTGTGAACTGGTGCTATTGGGCCATCACCATCGCAACCATGTACATGGTGCTTGCGCAGTTCGGCTAAGCCCTGGCAATGCATTCCGGAGGGGCGGATTGGGCAACCTATTCGCCCTTCATGCGTTCCCACAGCTCGCTCATCACGCGTTTGAACTCCGCCCCGGTCGGACGTTCCGGTGGTATCAATTCCACGCGCAGGTCCGATCCCTCGGGAATGAGCTTGTAGCTGTACACGAAAGGTTTGTCCACGGCCGGTGCACCGAACTGCCCGAAGCGCAGGTCACAGAACAGCAAGGTGTCCCTCCGAAGTTGGATCACATAGTTATCATCGGACAGGTGTGCCAAGCGATGCACGTTCTCATGATCCGCCCACGGGCCGAGCAATTGATGGTTCTTGGGGATCTCCACCAGGTCCACCTCGGGCTTGGTGTCCAACAGCGAGTGGTAGCCCAAGGCATAGTGATCACCACAGTTCACGTTGGTGGTCCACAGAATGGCGTTGAAGGGCGTGGGGCGCGTGGATAGTGTGCTGTATCGTAGCCGTTGCCGATCCAATGATGCAGCGATATGCGTATGGGCATTGTACTTGAACACGAAGGTGAGCACCATGTAGGCCGAACTGATGAGCAGGCCGATACCATTGATGCGCGCCCGCCTCGGATCGCTGCGCTTGAAGAACATGGCGATGGCCACGCAGACCAGGAAGGGCAGCGTGTAGCTCGGGTCCACCACGAAGATGTTGTTATACGCCACCCTGATCGGGAACGGCCAGAAGAGCTGCGTGCCCCATGTGGTATGGCAGTCCAGGAGCGGGTGCGTCACCAAGGCCCACCAGAACAACCAGCTCCATTCCTTGGCGCTTGCACCATCGGCGCCTTTCACCTTCCACTGAAGCAATGCGATGATCCCGACAGTGACCGCGCAAAGGACCAACTTGGCGGCAACGGAGTCCGTGCTGAGGATGAACACGGCCATGACCAACGCGGTAAAGACACTGAGCAAAGAGGCCGCGTTGCGTTTGAGCCAGTGCCCCAACAGCGGTGCCATGGCCATGCTGAACAGGATGGAGTGCGTGATACCCCGGTGCAGTTCGTTCGCCCGCAGATCGTCCAAGAAGTAGCGGTTCAGTACATCAAGGTCCGGGATGGTGCCTGCGATAGCACCCCACAGGATCGCTTTGTTGCCCACTTTACGCCCCAGGACCAATTCGCCCACGGCGGCACCGAGCACGATCTGCGTCAGCGAATCCATCTATGCGATAACGGCTTTGAACGGTGCGCGCTGTTCAAAGGGCGCCGGCTTGATGGAACGCAGGAAGGGCCCCACCAACTTGTTCGCAAGCGCGTTGTGGTGCTTCACGTAGAAGCGCATGTTCACGGGTTGCGCGCCGAGGTTGCTCTTTGTTTGTTCCGCGGTGCGACCATAGAGAATACGACGTACGCCGCGTTGCAACCCCGCTTCCAAGAGGTCCACGAGCATGCGCTGGTATATGCCATGCTGCTCGTTCAGTGCGTAGTCGAAGCCCACGTACTGTACATCCAAGGTATCGCCGAGCACGAAGGCCGTTGTGAATCCGACGAGTTCACCATCGAGATGGTACCCGCGGATGATCAGATCGTTCTTCCAATGTGTTTTCCAAGCCGTATAAACACCCATGGTCAAACGACCGAAGATGAAGGGGGATCGCTCCAGCACTTGGTCAAAGAGTTCCTGCAAGCGCGGTGCAGCATTGCGGATCGCCGTCGCGCTCAGGTCACCCACCTCAAGCTTCGCCGATCGCTTCAGCACGGAACGGAGCCGCGTGCGCGCCTTGGCGTTCAAGGCTTCCTGGTAGGTGTCAAGGTCTTTCCACGCCGGGTCCACTTCCATCACCATGTTCACCTCCATGGCGAGCGGTGCGTAGCTCTTCTCCTCCAGTGTCTTGGCAGCGTGGTACTGTTCTGGCCAGAGCTCCTTCACGATCAACACGTTCGTGCGGGGCTTGAAATAGCAGCCCTTGTCGAACCGTCGCATGGTGTCCTCCACCACCATCAAACGGTGCGCAGTGCTCACTTCGGGCTTGAAGTATGAACCGTGATCGCCGCAGTGGAACACGTTGCCGCTCACTAGACAATGCACCTTCATGTCCTTGATGATGCGCGCACCGATGCCTTTGCCGAGTTTCTCCACGCCGCTGCGGTAGGCGCTCCCATTGTCCACCAGATCGGCCACCTGGAAGTACGTGATGCCCATGGGCTGGTTCTGCTCGCAGTAGTGGATCCCGTATCTGAAGTCCATGGTGCCCTTCATGGCGTCCTCCAAGGCCGATAGGTGGTCGTATTGCAGGTAGGGGGATGCCCCTTCGGCCACCTTCTTCCAGTCCTCGCGGTGGATCATGTGGATCGAATCGTAAAGACTGGAGCGAATGGCGGGTACCTTGCCGTTGGAAGCGATCATGCAGGGGTTGTGAACATGGACACGAACGACTAGTTCACCACGGAACAAAACTACGGATGCAGGTGCAGCGGTCGGTAGGTGGGACCAACGGTAGGATAAGCGGCGGATCCTATGCGGATCATGCGCCATGGCCAGTAAACCTTTCGCCGGGCAAGCCCGTCACTTGGATGAGATGGACCTTGTTCCCTCACAAGAGCGACACCTTCCAAGGCCACGCTTAGCGAGGAGGGCAGCGCAAGTTCCCAAGGTGCTGCCATCGCCCTTCTTCCGCTCGACCCTGAACAATTTCCGGTCGACGTAACTTCTTTGATCATGAAACGCCTCTTCCAATCCCTCCTGTTCCTGCTCCTTGCTGTTGCCGCTAATGCACAGCAGGTCAGTATCGCTTCAGGCTCCGCCACAAGCTGTTCCGGTGTGATCGAGGATACCGGTGGCCCCAACGGTTCGTACGGCGACAACGAGAGCCACACCTTCGTCATTTGCCCCGATACACCGGGCAATGTGATCTACCTCACCTGGTTCGTGTTCAACCTGAGCACGCAAGGACCCAACCCGATAGATAACCTCACCATCTATGATGGCGACAATACCGGCGAGACCACCTTGGGCACCTATTCCGGTACGGCCTTGCAGGATATCGTGGTAAGCGGTACCGTGTTCAACACCACCGGATGCCTAACGCTTGTCTTCAATTCCAACGGTGCGGGGATCGGCGATTTCGCGGCCGGTTTCCAGTGTACCGTGCCCTGCCAGAACCCCTTCGCCATCGCCACAATGCCCGAGGCCGTTCCTGCGCTCATTTGCCAAGGTGAAGAGGTCACCTTTGACGGTAGCGCATCCTTCGCGCAGGGCGGACAATCCATCGTGCAGTACCTCTGGGATTTCGATGATGGATCCGTGGACAGCACCAGCGGACCGATCGTGAGCCACGTGTTCGATGACGACGGTGAGCATGTGGTGCAACTATATACCACCGATGACAATGATTGCCGCAACCTGAACCTGGTGGACCTGCAGATCCTCGTAAGCACCACACCGGATTTCTCCACCACCGATCCCGATACCACCATTTGCTTCGGCGAATCCATTTCGTTCTACGGCAACGCCGAGCCGGTTACGTGGACCGGCATACCCGATGCCAATTTCGGCGATGGTGTGTTCCTTCCGGATGATGTGGGCCTGCCCTTCATCTCATCCCTCAACTTCGAACAGTTCGGTTTCGGCCAATTGCTCACCACCATCGATGACATCGAGTCCATTTGTGTGGAAATGGAGCACACTTTCATGGGCGATCTCGTGCTGCAGGTGATCTGTCCCAACGGCAATTCCGTGATCCTGCACCAGCAGGGTGGGGGCGGCACCTACCTCGGTGCGCCCAACGATTTCGATAGCGACGAGGAACCCATTTTCGGGGAGTGCTGGGAGTACTGCTGGGCGCCCGGAGCCACCAATGGCACCTGGATCGAGAACCTTGCCAACACCACGGAAGCGGGTACACCGCCCAACGAGTCCTTGAACCCGGGCACCTACGAAAGCGTGCAGCCCATGGACCAATTGGTGGGCTGCCCCTTGAACGGTGAATGGGTGTACCAGAGCACCGACCTGTGGGCAGCGGACAACGGCTTCATCTGTTCGTGGTCCATCAACTTCAACCCGGATATCATTCCGGACGTTACCCAATTCACGCCAAGCTGGGGTGCAGGTGCCGACTCCTCCTTGTGGACCGGTGGCATCGTGCCCGATGTGATCAGTGCCAACGGCGACACCATCACCATGAACACCCCGGCGCCGGGTGACTATCCCTTCATCTATCAGGTCACCGACAACTTCGGGTGCACGTACGACACCACGATCACCCTTACCGTAAGTGAACCCTTCGAACTGGAAGCCGGGCCCGATGGGGTGATCTGCAACGACCCGCTGCAACTGAATGCCACCGTGGTGGGCGCTGCGACCAACTGCAACTGGGTGTTGCAGATGGACGACACATTCGGCGACGGTTGGAACGGTGCGCAAATGACCGTAACGGTGAATGGCACCCCGACCAATTACACCTGCACAGGCGACCAGACCATCGAGAACATCCCGGTCACCAATGGTGTGGATATCGCACTGAGCTATAGCCCAGGCACATTCGAGAACGAAGTGTCCTACATCCTCTTCGACGATCAAGGGAACATCGTGTTCCAGGCCGGTCCGAACCCACCCGTGGGCCCCGTGTACAGCGGTACCGCAAGTTGCGATGCACAGAACGGCATGGTGTGGGAATGGACGCCCACCGACGGCCTTTCCGATCCGATGCTCGCCAACCCCACCGTGCTGGTCACAAGCCCCACGGAGTACTTCGTGACCGCCTATCCGATCGGTCACCCGCTGTGCAACGCCACAGATAGTTTGATGGTGACCTTGGATCCCGGACTGGATCCCGGCCTCGATTCGCTCGTGGTCGTGTGCGCCACGCCACCGAGCTTCCAGCTGATCGACATGCTCGCGGGCACGCCTGAACCCGGTGGCGTTTGGACCGATTCCAACGGCAACTTGGTACCCGATGTCTTCGATCCCGTAGTGGATGCTGCGGGCACCTATACCTACACCGTTACCACCGGCTTGGGCTGCGTGGGAACCGCCGATCTGGAGATCCAGATCCTGCCCGCCAGCGACCCCATGTGCTGCGGCGTGGTGGATGCCGGGCCGGACAGCACGATCTGTACCCTTACCTACGGCATGCTCGCCACGGCCGGCAACACCGGTGTTGGCGCTTGGAGCGGTCCCGCCGGGTACACCTTCGCGGATATCAACGACCCGCTTTCGGAGGTGACCGCACCGGCTTCGGGCCCCGCCATGTTCCATTGGACGGAGGATGATGGCGTGCTGTGCTACCTCGTGGACAGCGTCACCATCACCTTCACCGAACCCGTCGTGGCCAGTGTGGCCGTTACCGACGCCATCTGTTTCAGTGCATGCGATGGCACCGCCGATGCTTCGAACACCGGTGGCACCGCACCCTTCAGCTACGCATGGAGCGATGCGCTCGCGGCGGACACCAGCTATGCGGCGAACATCTGCGCTGGTTCCTACAGCCTCACCATTGCGGATGTGAACGGCTGCGAAGGCAGCACCGATGTGATCGTGGGTGAACCCGAACTGCTCACCATCGATAGCACCAGCTTTGTGCAGCCTTGGTGCTTTGGCGCATGCGATGGTTCCATCACCATTTCCGATGCGGAAGCGGTGGAATACAGTTTCGATGGTGGGCTCTTCTTCCAAGCCAGCGCCACGCTGACCGATGTGTGCGCTGGCACCTACGACCTGCAGATCAAGAACGTGGCGGGTTGCATCGGCACCGGTATGATCACCGTTACCGAGCCACCCCAAGTGGTCGCTCAATTCCTGCACAGCCCAGTGCCCGCCAACGTGAATGATCCCTATTTCAGCTTCAGCAACCTATCGCTGAACGCCGTGAGCTACGAGTGGGATTTCGCAGGCCTGGGTAGTAGCACCGACCTCGATGCGCAATTCCTGTTCTCCAACAAGGAGCCCGGCATCTATCCTGTATGCCTTGTGGCCGCCGATGCGCACGCGTGTACCGATACCGTGTGCCATGATGTGATCATAGATGATGTCCTCTTCACATACGTGCCGAACACGTTCACACCCGATGGCGATGGTGTGAACGAAGTGTGGGGCATCAGCAGCAACATCGCGGACATCACCAACTTCGAGATGCGCGTGTTCGATCGTTGGGGCGGCATCGTATATGAAACCGATAGCCCTTACAAGCCATGGAACGGTGGGCTCCAGAACGATGGTGAGATCCTGAAGCAGGACGTGTACGCCTACCGCATCACCTTCCAGCTGATCAGCACCGGCGCCGTGCGCGAATTGAGCGGGCATGTTACGTTGCTGAAGTAGCGAAGCGGGATACGCAACACGCGTCGACCCTATTCCCTTTGCGCGGCCAATGCAGCGCTGTTGGGCATGCCCGGCGTTGGGGTAGTGGGCACCACCCAATGGTCCGAACCGTCGGGATGGCGCGCTGCCACCGGACCCACCGCTTCACCCTCCCCGAAGTGCAATTCATCCACCACGACATTGCGGCCTTCGCTCTTGTGATACAGCATCAGGTGCTCTCCCGAAGCGGAGAGGGCGAAATTGGTATGGATCTCCGTGTCCTCCCGGTCCTGCTTGTCGCACCAGACCACCAAGCGCTCGCCGCCCGCAATGTGTGCTGCGGGTAGGGCGAAGCGTTCAGGATCCTCGGCACCCGCGTCGGAAACGAACCATTCACCCGCATTCAATAGGATATCGCCAGGGCCAGGGTTGTACAGTTCGAACCAATCGGAGTCCATACCATATTCGTTCAGTGATCCAGTTTTCTTGGCCACCACTTCGTTGATCAGCAGGCAACCCGGTTCCACGGAGAACACCACTGGCGTTTCGTCCGATACCGTGCTGCACGATGCAAGAAGAAGGTACAGTGGCCAGGTGTTCTTACTTGCCATGTCACGAACGTAGCCCTTGCATTTTGGCCACATGTTACCGCAGTATTAGTGTTTCGTAGGGCGCTATGCATCCCAAGCATCCGTGGATCAAGGGATCGAGCGCGTCCCGTAAGGCAAAGCAGGGCCCCGTACCTGGATCCTGCTTCGGTGAATGAAGGATCCGTTTCCCGGTCACCGTGGTCTTGTAGTTCTGGTGCACAAAAGGGGTGTTCGTGTACTTCGTCTTCACCGTGGCCATCTTGGTAGTGCCTCCTTTGGCCGTGGCCTTCTCAATGATATGATCGCCATTGAAGTGAGGTCCGAGTATGATATTGGCCGATGCCGTGCCGGACTTGGGCCGGGACACGCCCGGAGCTGCTTACGGGCATGGTCATCGTGCAGGAACTGAGGATAGTGTCTGCGGCAACAAGCACCCAGGACACCCGTGCTCATCACGGTATTTCCAGAGTTCGTTCTGCGCCGATCCATTACCTTGATCGTTCATCAAACCATCAGCAATGCTAAGAACACTCACTCTCCTTGCGGCCGGCGTCAGTTCGGCCACACTCTTTGCCCAGCAGATCACCGAGGCCAACATGCCCGTGGTCGGTGATGTTGTCGATATCGGGATCATGGATTCGATGCTGGACCCTGGGGCCTCCGGAATGGGTCAGACTTGGGATTTCAGCGCTGCTACCGCCACCAATACGGGCAATTTCAGCTTCGTGGAAGTGGCCGGCAGCCTGTTCGAGGACCGCTTTCCCGATGCCGACCTGTGCGGCATAAGCTGGGAGGGGAGCCATGCATACTACGATCTGGATAGTGATGTGCTCAGCCAAGTGGGTTTCGGCACCTTGGTGGCCCAAGCACCACCGAACGATACGGCCTTGGTGCTGTACAGCGATCCCGAAACCGTCGTGGACCTGCCGTTCGAATTCGGCGCCACCTTCACCGATGCCATTGCCGGAAATGATGTCGCTTTCAACATACCCTTCGCGTTCACAGGCCAAGTGATGGCGGAGGCCGATGGAACCGGCACCTTGATCACACCGGCGGGCACCTTCACGAACGTGGTGCGCTACCATTTGACGGGAACGAAGGTGGGTGCCACCACCACTACACGCGATCAGTACGTATGGATGAGCCCCGCACACCGCTTCTGGCTGATGCTTACCGAGACGGTGAGCACCGCTGGGTTCCCCAGTGGGCTCACGTGGTGGGCCACCGATCCGATCAGTGCATCGGTCGGTGTGGATGAACCAAATCGAACAGACCTGCGCTTGATGAACACACTGGTGGATCGGGGAACGCTGACCCTGGTCACGAACCAGGCGATGCGCGCCGACCTTCGGATCCATGACCTTACCGGTAAGCTCGTGCGTGGCACACGAAGCGAAGTGCTTTCCGGGTACACGACCATTGATGTGAGCGACCTCTCCAAAGGTGTGTACCTGATCCAAGTGCATAGTGAGCAAGGCACCTACGCAGAACGTTTCGTGGTGCAGTGATCGCTTGGTCCGCATGCTACGCAGGGCCCCAACAGCAGGGCCCTGCTTGCATTCGTGCGGGTGGTATTGCAATGAGCACTGACCGGGCCTCGAACGCTGCTTTCCACAGAAAGCTTGGCACCGGGCCAGTATCACGTTCGGGTTGATGGCCTGCTGCGTTACGGTACAACAACATTGGTGCTGCTGGAAAAGAGGATATGACAGAGAGGGCTTCGCCCACGGTGGCTGACCCGAGCCAACGTGCACGTGGTGGTTCATGTTTCCCATGTTACGCCCATACCCTCATGTCGAGCGTGCTACGGTGGGTCCGTTGCAACTATCTTCATGCTACCGAACTCTCCCATCCATTACCTTGGAACCACATGAAGTGGATACCCGGATCGCCGCCTTGAAGCGGGTGCGTCCGGAGCTGCTGGAGATCCATTTCAAACCCGGGCGCTGTTTTCGAAGCCGAATATGTGGCCGAAGTGCAGGCCGCGCGTCGCAGCATGATGGGTGGTGGGCCGTACGCCACCTTCACAATCATTCCGGAGGATACCGACTTCAGCATGGAGAGCATGAGAGTGGACCATAGCGCTGCCGATCGGAGCATGAGCCGGATACTTGCTATGGCCATTGCGGTGAAATCCTCCCTGATCGAGCGGCTTACCCATGTGTACTTCAACTATTTTCCGCAGTTGCAGCGTGTGCTGGTAACGGACAACGAGACGGAGGCCCGCGCATGGCTGGAACAGCAATTGAACGAGATCGCGAACACCGGAAGCTGAGGGGAATTTGATGGTACAATACGCGGATCATCCGTCGGTACAACGACGATGGGTCGCATTGGCGCTTCGCTTGTTGGGCCCTTGTACGCGATCACCTGATCGCTTTCCTTACCTCGGAACCAGTCCGGACCGGGTTGGATCCTGATACACCGGTATGATGCCCTCCGGCAACAACCCGAAGGTGGCCGGATCGGGATAGGAATATCCACTACCAAAGAGCTACCACCCGGCCTTGAGCCCGTCATACCGGCATTGGGCCGGGACAACTACTTCCCCCCCCCTTTCAATTGCTCTCGCGCCCGCTCGGCATAGAAGCCGTCCTGCGCGGCTATACGCTGGTAGGCTTCGGTGGCGGCGGTGTGTTCGCCCAGGCGGCTTAGCGTTAGGGCATGGTACCATACGGCCTCTTCGTTGAAGACCTGCACGGGGTGTGTGGCCGCACGGTGGAAGAAACTGCGCGCACGTTCATTCATGCCCAGGTTGTAGCTGCACAGGCCGGCATAGAACAATGCGTTCACATCATTGGGATATTGCTGGAGCAGAAAACGGAGGTCCTCCAAGCAGGCCTTATGCTGGTTGCGCACGAACTTGCCGAGGGTGGCATCCATGTACGGCGTGTACTTGCTGAAGCGCTGCGGTTCCTGCCCTTGCTGCTGTTGTTCCCGGTCAGCGAAGTTGGCGTCCACGTGGCGTTCGTCGCTCATGAGCAAGGGGGCCACGCGGTACAGTTCACGCGGGTCCACCACCTTCAGGTCATGCAGGAAGAGGAGCTGCATGGAACTGCGCTTGCTGCGTATGCTGGCCGGTGCACTGGGTTCCACGGTGGTGTCCAGTGCGGGTGGTATACCCTCCAAGCGTTCCACGGTGATGGGTTCGCGTTCCACAGCGGCTTCGGCAATGCTGGCGGCGCGTGCATGCAGATCGGTGGTGGTGTGGCCGATGTAGAGCGTTTCGGGGATCTCCACGGCGGCTTCGATCTCGGCGGGTTGCAGGGCGGTGGTTTCGTCGGCTTCGCTGCTTTCGGGTATGGTTTGAAGTGTGGTGGTGTGCGTGGTGGTGTCGGTGTGCGCTACATGTTCGGGTGTTCCGCTGAAGGTCCACCATACGGCACCGCTGATGAACACCACGGCGGCCCCCGCCAGCCATGGCCATGCGGGTGGGCCAGCCGGACGCGCGGCATGCAGTGCGCCAAGCCCGGCCATGGCGCCCGCTTCGCGCAGGCCATCGGCGGCCTCGCGGGCCAAAGGGTCGTGCTCCAAGTGGAGTTCCACCTGGTGGCGCTCGGCGGCGTTCAGGCGCCCCTCCACGTACGCCCTGAGCTGCTCGGGGCGAAGTTCCCCGCGCGGCGCGAAACGATCATGTGTGCTGGTCGGCATGGCTGTTACCGGCGTGGCCGGTGCGTTGTAGTATTAGGCGGAGGTTGCGGCGGCCGTTCTGCAGGTTGCTGCGTACCTGTTCCACCGCGAGACCGGTGTGCTCTGCCACTTCCTGGTAGCTGCGCCGCTCCAAGTGGAAGCAGCGCACGCACCGTTGTTGGTCCGGTGCGAGCTGTGTGATGGCGTGTTCCAGGGCTTGCAGTTCGGCTTCGAGCAGCAGCGCATCCTCGGTGTCGGGGTCGCGGCGCAGGTCCTCTGGAATGGCCACGGTGCGTTTCTCGTTCCGCAGCACCTGCAAGCAGCGGTTGCGCATTACGGTGTGCACCCACGGCCGAAAGCGTTGCACTTCGTGTTTCATCAGCAGCTCCTTCAATCCGGCAAAGAGCTCCACCACTTCGTCCTTGCTGCGTTCGGGGTCCTTCAGGTACTTCATGCCCACGCCGTAGAGCAGCTCTGCGTAACGGTCCCACAGATCGCCCAACGCGGACCGGTGCCCCTCCCTCAGGAGACGCACCAGGTCTTCATCGCTTTCGCTCGTTATGGTCTTCCGGTGGAGGAACATGGGAAATGCTATGGAACGCTGATGACGCTGAAAGGAAGGATCACCACTGAAAAAGAAGGAGATCCATATGCGTTGCGAGTCTTCGCGTTCCTATTACTACGAGGGGCATTCATACACCTACAGCGGGACTGGTCTTGCGTGATCGATGGATCGAACACATCCGTCATTCTGTTCTTATCCGCGCTCATCCACTCTCTCTGTGCCATCAGCGTTCCAACACGTTACCGCACTCCGGCTTTCTCCTGCATATAGAGGTCAAAATAGCTCTTGGTCTCGATCGCCACCACACCGCCGGTAACATCGCCGTAGCGCGCAGGCAGTCCGCCGGTGTAAACCGTGATGCTGGCCATGGATCCCGGAGGTACACCACTTAGCCCGCCGGTCACCTTCACGCCATCGATGTAGTAGGCCATGGACCCCGAGCGCGAGCCGCGGAAGTAGAGCTCGTCGCTGTTCGGTGCTTTGTATATGTCCGGTGAGATGCTCTGCAACATGGCCACCGGGTTCTTGCGTAGCGGGTTGTCCTTGAACTGGCTTGCGATCACGGTGATCTTACTGGGCTCTTCTGGATCGATCAATGGTGGCAACCAGCGTGTAGCCACGATCTCGATCTCCGGCAGCGTAGTGTTGGATGCCATCACTTGTTCACCCAGGAAGGTGATCTTGTCCGGGTTCACCTGGATCGCATTCACCTCTCGCGTCACCATGCCCACGAAGGAGATGCGTACAGTGTACGTTCCGGGGACCAAGGGTTTCAGCACGAAGCGCCCTTTTTCGTCGGTGGTGGTACCGATCAGGCCGTCGCCGCGGTCCGTGGATACGTTGGCGAGGAAGAGCGGCGCGCCGTTCTCATCGAGGACCTTGCCGTGGATCTCACCCAGGCTCTGGGCCAACAATACCGAGGTGGCCAGAAAGGCGCTCAGCAGGAGTGTGGTTCGTGTTCGCATCGTCTTGTGTTTCCATGGAGATGCAGGGAACACGCGGAATGCACAAACAGAACGTGAACCGTTCGCCATGGTTGGCGACGCACATGGCCTTACAACTCCTCGGCCACCACCTCGCGCACCCCGGGCACTTCGTGCTTCAGCAGGTTCTCGATCCCCTGTTTCAGGGTGACCATGCTGCTGGGGCAACCGCTGCAGGATCCGCGCAACGATACGGTAACGAGCCCTTCCTCGAAGCTCTTGAAGGCGATGTGCCCACCATCCCCTTCAACCGCCGGGCGTATGTATTCCTCGAGGATGGTGATGATCTTCTCATCATNNCATCATCGGCGTTCTTGGCCGGTGCATGCGTGCTGGCGCGTTCGTTGGCATCGGCGAGGGCTTGCGCGGGGGCATCCTCGTAAACCACGCGGCCATCGGTGTTCAGGTATTCTTGGATGTACTCGCGCAGTTCCAGTTGTACAAGGTCCCAGGTCACGGCGTTGTTCTTGGTCACCGTGATGAAGTTGCCACTGAGGAACACTGCCGTTACAAAGGGCAGGTTGAAGATCTTCTCCGCCAAAGGCGATACACCTACCGGTTCTTCCGGTGTGCGGAACTCCAGCAGGCGACCGTCGCTGATGAGCATGCGGCTGCTCACGTAACGCATCGATGCGGGATTCGGTGTGCTTTCGGCGTATACGCTTACGGGTGGGCGTTTCACAGGCTCGGACATGGTACAAAGGTAGGGTGGGTGAGGGGCTTGGGTACCCAAGGTTCGGCACAGCTTCACTGGCCTTAGGGCTCGCCAACGCCGTATCTTTGTACCCGATGCGCGGCTTCCTACATCGCAACCGATGGGCCACGGTGCTTATCACCGGGCTGTTCCTGCTGGCCACCAGCGGGCTCGCCCTCTCGCGCATGACCTGCCTGATGGGTGGGCCGAGCGTGCTGAGCATCGAAGCGATGGATGATTGCTGCCCGGAGCATGGACCCATGGAAGGCGCCACGTTCACGCCCGATTGCTGTGAAATGGCCACGGTGCAGAACGGCAGCGTGAATTTCCTGCCGCACAACGAACAGGACCTTGGGCCTGCGCTCTTGGCCTTGGAAAGCGCACCACGCTTGCTCTTGTCCGTAGGCACAACGGTGACCCCGCCCCGTGCCGATAGCCGACCGCCACCCTTGCTTGGTATCGAGCGACTGGTGCGGCTTTGCGTGCAGCGCATTTGATACCATCTTTTCCTTCCGCCATTCGGCGAAGGGGAGCGCTTGCTCCCGGTCTTTATTCGAAGACTTTGAAAAGATGATGCATGGTTTTTCGATCCTTATTCCTTCTTCTCGCGCTTTGCGCAACCTTGATCGCCGCGGCCCAAGCATCGATCTACGGACGGGTATTCGCCGAAGGTGCCGATAGCGGCCCCTTACCAGGCGCAAACCTTATCTGGGGAGGGACGGTTACCGGCGCATCCGCCGATAGCGAAGGGCGATTCTCGCTGGCACCTCCGGAAGCATGGCCCGCTGCGCTGGTGACCAGCTTCGTCGGTTACCGCCCGGATACTTTGGTGATGCAAGGCCCCCCGAGCGCTGCGCTCACCATCCGCTTGCGACCCACTGTGGAACTGAAGGCCTTCGAAGTGGTGGAACGCGAGAACGGAACCCGGATGAGCACGAGCACCACCATCGCCACGGAGATCATCGGTGCCAAGGAACTGAAGCGTGCTGCCTGCTGTGACCTTAGCGAGAGCTTCGAGACGAACGCAACCGTGGATGTGAACTACAGCGATGCCGTGTCGGGCACGAAGACGATACGGATGCTCGGCCTTGATGGTCGATATGCGCAGATCAGTTTGGAGAACCTTCCCTTCATTCGGGGGCTATCATCCTCCTACGGCCTCACGCTGATCCCCGGCACATGGATCCAGGACATCAACCTGAGCAAGGGCCTGGGCACAGCGGTGAACGGACCGAACGCCATGACCGGACAGATCGATCTGTGCCTGCTGGATCCCTTGGCGGAAGGACCGCTCTTCGTGAACATGTACGGCAATTCGCAAGGGCGCGCCGAGGCCAATATCCACAGCGCACAGTCCACCGGAGCGAACAGCGGCAACATCCTGATGGTGCACGGCAACTCCTTCCAGCAGGAAATGGACCAGAACAACGATGGCTTCCTGGACTCCCCGAAGTCGCAACGCTTCACCATCATGGACCGTTGGATGCGACGCACCGAGCGCGGTATGACCCAGATCGGCCTGCGTTACGTTACCGATGAACGCATCGGCGGCCAGACCGAAGAGTTCCTTTCACAACCGCGGTTCCAGGATCGGGATACGCGGCCTTACGCGGTGGACATCAACAACGAACTGATCGACCTCTTCGGAAAGCAAGGTGTGGTGTTCAAGAACGATCCGACCAAGAGCATCGGCTTCCTCTTCGCTGGTCGGCAACATACCGTGGGCAGCACCTTCGGTGATCGCGTTTACGAAGGCGAACAACACAGCATATACCTGAGCGCGGTGTACCAGATGTTGCTCGGCACGGGAACGGACCAATTGAAAGCGGGACTGAGCTACCAGTTCGACGACTATGCCGAGGCCTTTCAGGACAGCACCTTCGGCCGTGTGGAACGCATGCCGGGCGTGTTCGCGGAGTACACCTTCAAGCGCGCGGACTTCACTCTGGTGACCGGCATACGCGCCGATGCGAACTCCTACTTCGGCAACAACGTGGCACCGCGCGTGCACCTTAAATACGACCTGGGACCGCTTACCAACGTGCGCTTCTCGGCAGGCCAAGGCTTCCGCACCGCCTTGCCGCTGGTGGAGAACAGCAGCGTGATGGCCAGTTCCCGTACCGTGGTGGTTGATGGGGACTTGGGCATGGAGCGCTCGTGGAACATCGGTGGTTCCTTCCAACACAAGTTCAAGTGGCTGGATCACAAGTGGGCCTTCAACATCGATGTATACCGGACAGAATTCACACATCAAGTTGTGACCGATCTGGACCGCGCACCCACCACGTTGGCCTTCTACAACTTGGATGGCTCGTCCTATGCGAACAGTTTGCTCACCGACCTGCAAGTGGAGTTGACGCGACAACTGGACCTGAGGCTCTCCTATCGCTATTACGAGGCCAGTACCACCTATGATGGTGTGCTACGCGAACGCCCGTTCACACCGGGCCATCGCGGGTTGGTGAGCCTGGCCTATACCGACAAGAAGGAATTGTGGCGTGGGGATGTTTCCCTGAACCTCTTCGGTGAAGGACGCATACCGAACACCAGCAGCAATCCTGAGGCCTATCGCTTTGCTCAACGTTCGCCCAGCTACGCTACCCTGCATGCCCAGGTGACCCGTGTGCTGGGGGTCTGGGAGATCTACCTCGGTGGCGAGAACCTGACCAGCACCATCCAACAACAGCAGATAATAGCCGCAGAGGACCCGTTCGGCCCGTATTTTGACGCGTCCCTGATCTGGGGACCAACGAACAAGGCGATGATCTACGGCGGATTCCGATTCACACTACCACAGAAGAAGCAAGAACAAGCACCATGAAGAAGCTACTGACCATTTCCCTGATCGCGCTCACCACCATGGTGATCGGCCAGGACAACAAGACCGCGAACATCAACATCGCGACGAGCACCGTGTGCGACATGTGCGAGAAGACCATCGAAGAGGAGTTGATCTATGAGAAAGGTGTGAAGAGCGTGAACGTGGACCTCGCCACCAGCACCATCCATGTGGAATACGATGCGCGCAAGACCGACCCGGAAGCCATCCGTACCGCAGTGATCAAGCTCGGATACGCGGCCGATGGAAAGCCCGGAGATGAAGTAGCGTTCAAGAAACTGCCGGACTGCTGCCAAAAGGAAGGTTGTGGCAAGCTGACGCAGGAGGAGGGGGCTGACGCACCGGCGAAAACCGATCACTGAAGAATTGATAAGGACGAGTACCTGTGCTTTTTGACAACTGCCTTTGCACGTTGCAGCTTCGCCTTTGTCCCTTGTACTTGGCCCCTGACACTTGAGTCTTTCCAATGGGCTTGATACGTAGCGTCCGTGGCTTCACGCCGCAATTCGGGAAGGAGCACTTCCTGACCGAGACCGCCGTGGTGATCGGCGATGTGGTGACCGGAGATCACTTCAGCGCGTGGTACGGTGCCGTGGTACGTGGTGATGTGAACGCCATTCGTATCGGGCACCGTGTGAACGTGCAGGACGGGGCGGTGCTCCATTGCACCTACGAACGTGCGGCGCTTTCCATCGGCAATGATGTGAGCATAGGGCACAACGCGATCGTGCACGGTTGCACCATCCACGACAAGGTGCTTATCGGCATGGGTGCGATCGTGATGGACAACGCGGTGATCGGTGAAGGAAGTGTGATCGCTGCCGGTGCAGTGGTGCTGCAGAACACCATAGTGGAGCCCGGAAGCCTTGTTGCCGGCGTACCTGGAAAAAGGATACGTGAGGTGGGAGCGGATATTTCGCGGAACGAGATCGAGCGGATCGCCAAGAACTACATGCTCTACGCCTCCTGGTTCAGGGAAGGCTGAGCTCGCCATTCTCCCATTGCGCGGCGCGGACCTCCATTGGTGGGGCGCCCAATAGATCCGCCATGCTGCGGAACATCGCCGGATCGCCACTGGTCCAGGCAAGTGGTGTGGAGGGGCCTGCGCCGCTCTCCAGGTCATGCTCTCGCAGCAAGCGTGCCACCTGACGGGCCACTGCCGGGGCCGGGTCGATCACCTTCACATCCGGTCCGCAGATCCGTTCGATCAATGGACGGGCGTACGGGTAGTGCGTACAGGCCAGCACCAGTTGGTCCATGCCCTTGGCGAGCATCGGCTCCAACCAACCGCGCAGCATTGCTTCCGTTCCGGGGGTGTCCAATTCACCACCTTCGATGGCCTGCACAAGACCCGGACAGGGCTGCTCCAACACCTCAATATCCCGTGCGAAACGCGCCATCACCGAGGCGAAGAGCGTGCCTTGGAAGGTGGCGCGCGTGGCGATCACGCCGACCACACGCGAGCTGGAACGTTCAGCAGCCGGCTTCAAGGCCGGTTCCATGCCCACGAACAGCGTGTGCGGATAGGCCTTGCGGACTTCGCGCAACGCGGCGGCCGAGGCGGTGTTGCACGCGATCACCACTTGCTTGCAGCCTTTGCTCAGCAAGGCCCGAACGATCGCAGCGCTGAAGGCGCGCACTTCCCGCAAGGAGCGATCACCGTATGGGATGTGGGCGTTGTCCCCGAAATAGAGCAGGCGCTCTCTCGGGAGCGCCTGCTGGATCGCGGCCATCACCGTGAGCCCGCCGACACCGGAATCGAAGATGCCGATGGGTCGCTCTGCGGTGGACACGTGCTATGAAAGCTTACTGTAAGCCCAACTTGGCTTTCACCAAGGGCATGATGTCCTCGCCTTTGTCGAAGTATAACACGAAGCCGGTGCTGGTGTCGAAGATGTACGTGAAGTTCCCTGCCGCTCCGACCTCTTCGATCGCCTTGTTCGTGCGCTCCACCATGGGTTTCAACAACTCCTCTTCCTGCTTGTCGAGGTCCTCCTGGGCCTTCTGCTGAGCCGCTTGGATACGCTGCTCCAACTCGCCGATCTCGCGCACGGCCATTTCCTTTTCCGTCTGGGTCATGGTCTCGGCAACCGACTGTGCCTCGGCCACCTTGGCTTGGTATTCGGCACCCATGGCCTTCAAACGATCGTCCAAGGTCTTGGCGAAAGCTTGCATCTTGTCCTCAGCGGCCTTGCGCTCCGGTAGAAGAAGCATCAGTTTCTGGCGATCGATATGCCCCAGCTTCGGCGCTTGCGCCAAGGCTGCGGGAGCCATGCTCAAGGCCAGGATCAGGGTAAGTACGAGGTTCTTCATGGAAAGGGTCGTCATTTGGGTTTCTGTTGTTCGAGGCCGCCACCGCTTTTGTTGGGGGGGGGCTGGGTATTTCCTCCGTCCTTCGGGGGATCGTCCGGCGGTGGTTCACCGAAATCGTCGTCGTCCCTCGTGTTGCCGCTATCTCCGTCCTTGCCGGGACGGATGCCGAGCTTCCGAAGCACGCTATCGCTCTTGTCGTATTTCTCGCTCGCGAAGAGCAGGTTGCTGGATTGACCACCGAGATCGAACACGGCGACATAGCTCGTGCCCGCCACTTCCTTCACCGCATCATACACACGATCCTGGATCGGCTGGATCAATTCTTGCCGTTTCTTGAACAGGTCGCCCTTCGGCCCGAAGCGTTTCTTCTGCAGATCGCGCGCATCACGCTCGTGCCGATCGATCTCGTCCAGGCGCGAACGCTTCATCTGCTCGGTCAACAGGATCGCTTCGGCGTTGTACGATTCGCGCATCCGTTTGATCTGCAAGTGCCGCTCATCGATCTCGTCCTGCCACTGTTGCGAGAACCGGTCCAGCTCCTTCTGTGCCGATTCATATTCCGGCATTTGGTCCAGGATGTAGCGCGTGTTCACGAATGCGATACGCTGGGCATGTACGGCAAGGGGGGCCAGAAAGGACCCAGCGATCAACAAGGGCAGTAGGAACGTGCGTTTCATCGGTTCTGGGTCAGAGTTCGCCAAAATCTATGCCGATCGAGAAATGGAACTGGCTTTTGGCCATGTTCGGCAGGTAGGGTACATCATCCAAACGCCATCCGTAGTCCAAGCCCATTGGGCCGAACATGGGCAGGAACAAGCGCAATCCGAACCCTGCCGACCGGTACAGTTTGAAGGGGTCGAACCGGTCGAAGGTACCCCAGGTGTTGCCGGCGTCCGTGAATACGGTGGTGTAGATCTGGGCCGATGGGTTCAAGGATACCGGGAAGCGCAATTCCGCGGTGTACTTGGTGATCAGGAAGTTGCCCGTGGCAGGGGAGAGGGAGAAATCATCATACCCGCGCAAGCTTATGATCTCCCGACCATCCAACTGGAATCCGGTGATCGGCAGACCGCCCAGGTAGAAACGCTCGAAAGGGGAGTTGCCCACTGCATCGTTGTACCGGCCGAGGAAGCCGAAGCCCGTGCGCAGCATCAGCACAAGATTGTGGCCGCTCTTGCTGTTCGTGAGCTTGTTGTACCACTGGGTGGTGAATTTCCACTTGTGGAATTCAGCCCACTGGTAGCGCATTTGCGGCGGGAGGTTCTCATAATCCCTGTTCCGGTTGTCACCCATCAAGGACCATGGCGGAGTGGCCTTCACGGAAAGGCTGATGTTGGAGCCGGAACGCGCAAAGAAGGGCTGGTCGATGGATTCACGCGAGAGCTGTACCGTATATGAGAGCACGTTGCTGCTGCCGTTGGTGAAGTCGAAGACCACCGCACCACTGCTGTAGTTCTTCAGGTCGTAGTTCTGATAACCCAAGGTCTGCCGAAGGATGAAATAATCGTCCGGCCATGTGAGACGCTTCCCGAGACCGAGCGTGGTTCCGAAGATGTTCAGCGACTGCCGCAAGGGGTTCGGGATCTTGCCATCGACCGTGTTCAGGTACTTGCTTTGCCCGTTGGTCTGGATGGAATAGTAGGAGGAATAGCTCAATGCGTTCGGCTTTCGTCCGCCCAACCATGGTTCCACGAAGGAGAGGCTGTAGCTCTGAAAGAAACTTCCATTGGTCTGTGCGCGAAGGTTCAGGGTCTGACCATCCCCTGCAGGCAACGGTGACCATGCTTCCTTCTTGAAGGTGTTGCGCAAGGAGAAATTGGTGAAGGAAAGGCCCACGGAAAGGACCAAACGCCCGGCGCCCCAGCCACCGCTCAGCTCCAAGCGGTCGCTGGGCTTCTCCTCAACGGTGTATTCAAGGTCCACTGTTCCGGTACGAGGGTCCTGCACGGGGTTGACACCCAAGGTCTCCGGGTTGAAATAACCCAATTGGCTCAGTTCACGCTGGGTCCGGATCACGTCGCTACGATTGAACAACTGGCCCGGCTTCGTTCGGATCTCCCGACGCACCACATGCTCGTTGGTCTTCGTATTGCCTTTGATGATGACGTTCCGGATCCGGTACTGCTTCCCTTCCCGAATGCGGATATCGAGGTCGATGCTGTCGCCTTCCACCAACAGTTCCACCGGGTCCGGGTAGAAAGCAAGGTATCCGTCGTCCATGTATAGCGAACTGATGTCGCGCCCGGTCTGGTTCATGTACAGGCGGCTGTCCAGTTCCTTGCGGTTGTACACATCGCCCTTGTTCACGTTCAGGATGCTCTGCAACAGTTCGGTGCTATGCTTGCTGTTACCCGAGAATGTGACGTTGCGATAGTGGAACTGGTTCCCTTCGTCAACGGTCACTTCCACTTTCACCCGACTATCCGTGACGAAGTACATGGTATCGTGCACGATCGCCGAGTTCCTGTAGCCTTCCTCATTGTATTCGCTGATCACATTGGCCTTGTCGGCCTTGTAATCCGAGTAGTTGAATTTGCTGCTGCTGAAGAAATTCCAGTTCGTACGTCTGGTCTTCTTCATGGCCTTGCGCAACTTCTGGTCCGTCAGCGCCTCGTTCCCGATGAATTCCACATCCTGGATCCGCACTTTCGGTCCTTTGTCCAGCTTCAGTAACAGCTTCACGCTGTTCTCCAGATTGGTGTCCGGTTTCTGGTCCACCACCACGTTCGCCTTAAGGAAGCCTTTGTCCACATAGAACCTGCGTATCGCAGCGCGTGTGTTCTCGATCGCCGACTCGTTCACCTGCTGTCCGCGGACCAGGTCGATCTCTTCGCGCAACTTGTCGCTTTCGCTCTTGCTCACCCCTTCGAACTTGTAGAATGCCAGCCGCGGGTTCTCCACCACGATGATGTGCAGGAAGATGGTGCGCCCACGTATCTCCGCTGCTTCGATCGCCACATCGCTGAACAGCTTCTGTTCCCACAGGTTCGTGATCGCGCGTGTGATCCGCTCGCCCGGTACGGTGACCTTGTCGCCCACCTGTAGGCCGGTGAAAAGCTTCACCGCGTTCGGGTCCGTGCTCACCGTGCCGCTCACGGTGATACCGCCGATCTCGTATTCCTCCGGATATGCGGCGTCCATCACCCTGCGTTCGGTCTGGGCGCTACCGAGAAGTGCGAACAGGAGAAGGGCCGGGATCAGCGATAGGATGCGCATATCAGGCCGGGGTGATCTGTTCGCCGATGAGGCCGAAACGGCGCTGGCGGCTCTGGAAATCGAGGATCGCTCGGAACAGGTGCTCTTTGCGGAAGTCGGGCCAGAGCACCGGGGTGAACCAGAGCTCGGCGTAGGCGATCTGCCACAGGAGGAAGTTACTGATGCGCTGTTCACCGCTCGTGCGGATAAGGAGTTCCGGATCCGGCATGCCCTTCGTGGCAAGGTGTTCCGCAACCATCGCATCGTTGATCGTGGATGGGTCCAACCCTTCGGACCGGGCCTTTGTAGCAAGTGTGCGGGCCATTTCCACGATCTCCCATCGTGCGCTGTAGCTCAGGGCCAATGTGATGGTGATGCGATCGTTCTTCGCGGTGTCCAGGATCGCTTGCTCCAAGGTATCCCGACAGCTTTTCGGAAGTGAGTCGATGTCGCCGATGGCGTTCAGGCGAACCCCATTGTTGTTCAATTCGTCCAGTTCCCCTACCACCGTGTTCACCAACAGGTCCATCAGGGCTTCCACCTCGGGGCGTGGGCGTTTCCAGTTCTCCGTGCTGAAGGCATATAGTGTGAGGTAGCGTACACCGATCTCGGTAGCGGCCACCAACGCTTCCCGAACGGAACGCACGCCGTTCGCGTGACCCACCACCCGGTGTTCGCCCTTTTGTTCGGCCCAGCGCCCGTTCCCATCCATGATGATGGCGATATGCGCCGGTACACGGTCAGTATCGATCCGCGCCCGCAATTCCTCCGATATGTCCTGTGGGTTCTCCAAAAGAGGCTGCAAAGGTCGCCAAAAGCCTTGGATCAGCGCCGCTTGCGCATCCAATTGTACTGTTCCTCGCAATCGGAGAAGCGGCTGATGATATACGTGATGGAAAGACCGGTGTATTGGTACCAGTCCAGGGTGTTGGGGTCTCCGCGGGCCCGGTCCGCGTTGGGGTAGTCAGGCAGTTCGGCCAACACGCTGGGGTCGGCCAGAGTGGCGGCGAGCGCACCGTTCTCGAAGGCGAGCTGATCACGGTCCACATAGGTACCGCTCACGTCATCAAGGTAGTCCGTATAGGTGCGCCTCATGCCCCATTCCAGTTGGAAGTCCAATCGACCGGCATTGACCTTGAAGCCTACTCCGAAGGGGATGCAGATGTTGTCCACCGAATAAGCGTCGCTTCCCGGCCGAGCCGTGGTGCCCTGGCCTTCGGTGCCCAAGGGTTGCAGATCGTACCAGGTGTCGTTCAATTGCGCCTGTGGCGACGCATGGTAATAGGCGAATCCCGCGAATACGAAGGGGGTCCAGCGTTTGCTGTCCTTGTCGCGTGATCGGTATTTCCGGAAATTCACTTCCACCAGAGCGGAAAGCTCCAGCAGACGAGCCCGGAAATGAAGGTTTCGGAGTAGCTGCAGGGAATCGCTGGAATTGGAGTCGTAGGCTTGTAGCATCCCGGTCAAGGCTTGCAAGCGCAGGGCATAACGGTCGCTGAAGTTGTGCCGGTACACCACGCCGTACGCGATCTTGGTGTCCTTCGGGTAATGCTTGGTGGGGTTCAGGTCCCCGATGTAGAATGTGGCACCGGCCGTGATGCCGAGCTCACTCACCTGGGCCATCAGGCCCAGTGGGCCCAGCAGCAGGAAGAACAGGACGATTCGACGGAACATCGGTTGTGGAACGCAGGGAAGTGGCAATTGGTATGGCCGCCGGCCGGCTGCGAAGGTAGCGCTTCAGGTCAAGGCAGTATGGGCGCGGAACGTACGTCGAGGCCCCAGCTGAGCTTGGTGCGCAGCGTGTCCAGAAAGTTGGAACCGTCCAATTGGACCATCCGCACCGAAAAATCCGCACGTTTCACGGTGATGTGGCTCTGGCCGTCGATCGTGCTACTGCGCGAGTCCAGGTTCATCAAGCATCGATCCGAACGGGCTTCGAGCTTGAGGCGGATGGTGTAGTGGTCCGGCACCACGAAAGGTCTGACATTGAGGTTGTGCGGGCAGATCGGGTTGATGACCAATGCACCACTGGTGGGGTAGATCACCGGCCCGCCGCAGCTCAATGAATAGGCCGTGGACCCCGTTGGTGTGGCGATGATCAGCCCATCGGCCCAGTACGTGTTCAGATAGTCCTCGCCCAAATGGACATGAACAGCGATCATGCTGGCGCTGTCCCTCTTGTGGATGCTCACCTCGTTCAAGGCGAAGTTTCGGGTGCCAAGCAATTCCGGGTGGTCGGTGACCTCCAGCAACGAGCGTTCCTGCAAGGAGTACCAGCCGTTCTTGATAGCGGCCAGCGCGGCTTCCAGCATGTCCGAACGCACGTTCGAGAGGAAGCCCAATCGCCCCAGGTTGATACCCAGTACGGGTATCTGCGAACGACCTACCAGCGCCACGGTATCCAACAAAGTACCGTCGCCACCCAAACTGATGAAGAGGTCAAGGTCCTGTTCGGTCGGTTCACGATCCTCCAGAACAGGCCATGGAGCGGTTTTGCCGATCGCGCTGAGCCAAGCGGCCATACCGGAAGTGATGTACGGTTCCAAACCATGCGCCGCCATGCGCTCGACGGTGCGCAACAGGGTCGCAACGTTCGCGGCATCCATCTCTCTTCCGTTCACACCGATACGCATACGCTCAGAAGGGTTGAGTGAAATGTAGGAAGAATCCGTGCTCTCCGAGGTTGTTCACGGTGTATTCGCCACGGACCACCTGATCGTAGCTCGTCACCAGGTCCACACCGATGCCGTTCCCGTTCGTCCATGTGTTCGCCAGGAAGTTCACTTGTGCGTAACGGTCATCCCACACATGGCCCACGTCCGTGAAAAGGTTGAGGTACACGGCGATATACAAGGTCCGGAAGGCCTCCATGGGGATGCCTTCGATACGGCGGGTGCGCGGTTTCACCAATTGGAAAACAACGTTGCCCTTGCCCAAGGCGAAGTGCTCACCGTCGATGACATAGTACTCGAAGCCTCGCACGTAATGCTTGTATCCGAGGCCTTCTTGCACGTAGTACGGTGGGGTGCCAATGGTGTATTTGCCTCGCAAGGAAAGGCCGAAGGTCCACTTTTCATGGGGTCGCCACCACTGATTGGTGGTAACGTATAGCGTGGTGATGTCCGGTGAGGCTTCGTCGAACAAGCCAAGTCCGTAGCGGTCCACACGCAGTTCCTCGTAGTGGCCAGAACGCGGGTATGCCCGGGAGTCCCTGCGGTCCCACAGGAGTGTATAGCCCAGCCCGAGGAACCGCGTGTTCGTCATGGGCCCATCGAAGTAATCCACGGCCACCTTGGTGATCGTATCGGTAACATCGGCCTGGGTGTAGTTCAATCGCCAGGCGTGCCGTACATCGTGGCTCCGGCGCAAGGTCACCTCGAGATCGGCCTTCCATTCATCGCGATTGCTGCCATCGAAGTTCCGGATCAACTCGCGCTCATTGTTCACGGTGCCGGCGGTCACCTCCGCCTGTTGGAAGTAACTGCCACCTACGCTGAAGCCCCAGCGCTGCTTGGCGTCCATGTTCGGGACCTTGTAACGGAAGGCGAATTGCCGGGTGTATCCGAATTGTGCCTTGATGTAGCCGGTTTCATTCCGTCCGCGCATGTTGTAGCGGTACAGGTAGGCCCCGTAGTTCACCCGGTCGAAGTCCTTGGTGAGCCACCAGGTATTGAAGTTCGGATCGGCAAGGTCGAAGATCAAGGCGGGCCATAGGTACCACCGTTCGTTCACGGTGACCTCCAACAACACATGCGTTCGATCCATGTACACGGGGATCACCGTAACCGTGTTGAAGAGCCCGGTGTTCATCAGGTTCTGCCGGCTGCGCTCCAATTTCTCATAGAGCGCGATATGGGAAAGCGTGTCGCCTTCCCGTGCCACCATTTCGCGCACGATGATCCGCTCCTTGGTGATGCGGTTCCCGCGCACGGAGACCCCTTGGACGCGCAACAGGACATCCTCGGCCCGGTCCTGTGCAGGTAGTTCACCGAGGTACGTTCCCAGTAGGAGAAGGAGCAGGATCGACCGACCACGCACCATACCCGGCGTTCACAGGTTGATGAAGCGCATCAACTCCTCATAGCGCCCGCGGAGGTCATCGTGGAAGCGCGAGCCCTGATAGGTGGTCTTCACCATGATCTCATAGCGCTCGAAACTTTGGAGGATGTCGCTGATGTCCTCCCTGTTGATCTTCAGGGTGATCTCCACCCGGGTGGTGCCGGGCAGTGTCTGGCTGTACACGCTGAGGACCTTGCCATCGTTTCCCTCCACGATCCTCGCGATCTGTTCCAAGCTGTAATCCACTTGGTTCATCTCCAACACGACAATGCTTCCAGGCTCGCTGATGTTGGTCATTTCCGCCAAGCGCTTCAATGCCTCGTGCTCGGTGATCGCGCCGAGGTACACCCCCATCTCATCCAGCACGGGCACCACCGTAAGGCCTCGTTCGCTGAACAGCTTCATGGCTTCGTAGATGTGTTGTTGACCGCGCACGAAGGGGATCTCGACGGTTCCCATGACCGAGCTTACCAAGGCGTGGGGGTCGTTCCGGTCCACGAGCTCCTGGTCCTTCACCATGCCGACCAAGCGGCCGTGTTCCACCACGGGCAGGTGCATCACCTTGAATTCCTCCAGCCAGTCCAAGGCGCGTCCCACATCATCCTGAGGGCGAAGCGGCGGTATGTCCTGGGTGATGAGGTCGATGGCGTGCATGCGGCGTGGTCCCCGACCGAAGTGGCCCACCTTACTTTTGGGACGGTGATCGGGAGGAACAAAGTAAACGAACCCGCGTGACGCGGCTCAGTGTCAACATCAACAAGTTGGCCACCTTGCGTAACGCACGCGGTGGTAATAACCCCGATGTCGTGCGCATGGCACTGGACATCGAACGCTACGGCGCTCAGGGCATCACGGTGCATCCGCGGCCCGATGAGCGACATATCCGGAGGTCGGATGTGCGCTCCTTGCGTCCGGTGCTCACCACGGAGTTCAACATCGAAGGCTATCCGAACGCGGAATTCATCGACCTGGTTCTCGAAATTGGACCTGCTCAGGTCACCTTGGTGCCCGATCCACCCGGTGTGCTAACGAGCAATGCCGGTTGGGACGCGCGTACCCGAAAGAGCCAGCTGAAGGAGGTCGTAGGGCGGTTCAAGGCGGCAGGGATACGCACCTCCATCTTCATGGGCACCGACATCGACCTGTTGGCTTACGCCGCCGAGACCGGCACGGATCGCATCGAGTTGTACACGGAGCCATATGCCGAAGGCTATCATCGGGACCCGGAGGCCGCCGTAGCTCCTTTTCGTACTGCTGCTGAACGCGCTGCCGAGTTGGGCTTGGGCCTCAACGCCGGCCATGACCTGGATCGGAACAACCTCGCGTTTTTCCAACGGAATGTTCCAGGCCTGCTGGAGGTGTCGATCGGACATGCGCTTATTTGTGACGCATTGACCTTCGGGCTGGAGAACACCGTTCAACTTTACCTCCGTGAACTCCGATGAGCACTGTCGATCTCCACTATCGTCGTATGGGGCCTGAAGGCGCTCCGGTCATCATGGTCCTGCATGGCCTGTTCGGTACATCGGATAACTGGGGTAGCGTCGGTAAGGAACTCGCGGAGCCCTCCTTACCCGGAACCCCGGCCTACGATGTGCTCTTAGTTGACCTCCGCGACCATGGACGCTCGCCGCACACGGAAGCCACCTCCTATCCGATCATGGCCGCGGACGTGCACGCGCTCGTGGAACGCTTGGGCCTCCATGACATCATCTTGGTCGGCCATTCCATGGGTGGCAAGGTCGCCATGGTCTTCGCACAACGCTGGCCTGAACTCCTCAGGAATCTGGTGGTCGTGGATATCAGCCCTCGGGAGCACGAGAACAACCACGGACATATCATCGAGGCATTGCTCACCGCCGAATTGAACACGGGTACCACCCGAAAGGAAGTGGAAGCCCAGATGGGACAACGCGTGAAGGAACCCGGAGTGGTACAGTTCCTGATGAAGAACCTGTACTGGGAGACCGAGGACCAATTGGCATGGCGGGTGAATGCACCCTTGTTGGCCCGCGACCTGCCTGCGATCCTTGCAGCGATCGGGCCGGAGCGTGTCCAGGTGCCAACCCTTTTCATACGTGGCGGTGCCAGCGATTACATCCTACGCGAGGACATACCGGCGATCAAGGAGCAATTCCCGAAGGCTCGCATCGAGACCGTCCCCTTCGCCGGACATTGGGTACATGCCCAAGCCCCGGAGGAGGTTATCGCGATGATAAGGGCGCTATGAAGCTGCACCTTCACTTGGTAGCTCTGCTTACACTCGTGCTAACCATAGGGGTGTGTGCACAAGAGGGCGATGCCTATTTCGGCGGTATGGATCTGCGAGAGGGCCTGTACCGCGATTTCCAAAGCTTCCGCTTGAACGCGCCATCGATCCCCTTGGGTCGTTTACGCACTGCGGATGGATTGGCGGTGAGCGACATCCGCAGAACCTCCGGAAAACTATACTGGCAGCCGGATACAGGCGATCGATCGGTCGTGGACCTGGATCGCATGTGGGGGTTCTGCCAGAACGATGTGGTCTATATCGGCGGTGGCAATGGCTTCTACAGGATCGGCCTGATGGGCTCCCTCTCACACCTCGTTGTGGAACAGACCTATCGTGACTGGGACCCATATATGTACAACTACCCTTATGGCGGTAGCATGACACGCACCGTGCTCGTGCATATGCTGCTGGATATGAAGACCGGAAGCTTCCTTGACTTCACCGCTTCGGGCATGGACCATGCCCTGCAGCACGATCCGGTCCTGTTGGAGGAGTTCCGCGCACTTCCCAAGAAGAAGCGCAATAGCGATGAAGCCCTTTTCCGCTTCCTACGCCTGTACAATGACCGGAACCCGTTGAGCTTTCCGCAGTAGAATGGATGCCGACCGTTGGATCGGCACGGGAATTGGCATGGCACCATATGCTCGGACCCGAGTTCCCATACGTTCACTTCACAACACCGGTAAGCCGGTCCCAAAGGCTACTTTCGGCGTGCCGATCACTCAAGTATACATGCTTCGTCAATTTCGCTTCGCACTCATCGCTTCATCGCTCCTTGTTCCTTCCGGGACCCATGCGCAGGACACGAAAGGGCAATTCGTTCCCGCATTGGTGGGCTTCTACAACATCGAGAACCTCTTCGATACGCTGGATACTCCGGGAGTGAACGATGAGGAGTTCTCGAGCACCGGTAGCAAGCAGTGGGGCACGGAACGGTATTACCGCAAGTTGGACCAGAACGCCCACGTGATCGCCGAGATGGGCAAGGACCTGCATCCGA
>JAGQVV010000086.1 GCA_020437805.1 Flavobacteriales bacterium | reverse complement strand
CCACGGACGAAGGATTGAGCGGCACACGATGTTCCTGGAAGGAGATCTCCAATGGGATGCCGATGGAGAGGCTCTTCTTGCGGCGGCCCACCTCCATCAGCTGCTCCTGGGGCGCCATGGCCACCTCGCGGGCGAGTTGCTTCAGCAGTTCGGAGGAGGGGCTCATGCGCAGGTGGGTGGAATTGCGAAGGTACAGAGGCTTCGATGAGCATTATACAGGGGTAATGACAGCTTGCCCACAGCCTGACACTAACAAAGGTTCTATTGCGCCGTGAGCGGTGGCCGATGAGTTTTGCCCTCGTCGAGACCCAACTCATCAACCACCATGCGAACTGCCCTCCTGCTCCTGCTTCTACTTCCCTGCACCCTGGACCTTTCCGCCCAGGGCCATACCTGGGCCAGCAGTGGTGGGGTCGCTGCTACCGCCAACTCGTTCTCCGGGGCGATCGATATCGCCCACGACCCGCAAGGCAACCTCTTCCTCTTCAACAATGGCAACGCGCCGCAACAATGCCAGGGCGATACGGTCTTCCCCAGTGGCGGGCCGGGTAGCTCGAACGCCTTTCTGCATAAGTTCAACAGCAACGGCGAACTGCAGTGGATACGCCCTGTAGGCCCCAGTTTTCAGCCCTTCAGCATTCGTGCGGATGAGGCGGGGCATGCCTATTTCCTTGGACGTACGACCGCGAACACCATCATCGTGGGCGACACCACCCTGAGCGTGACCGCCTTCCGCAACTACCTGCTGAAGATCTCGCCGGAAGGAAACCTTGTCTGGGCGCATAACACCGGAATGCCCAGTACAGGTGGCACTGGCCGGACCACCCTGCTGCACTATGCCAACGGACTGGTCTATTTCCAAAGCGGGAACCTCTCAATGGCCTCCATCGATACGACAGGAGTTCTGGAGGCCTCCCTTTCAGCCTCCGCGTACGCACCCCAGACCGCCTTCCCCAACCTGTGGTTCAAGAACGCCGTGAGCCTGAGCGATGGTGACGTGGTCATCGCCGGTGAGCACCTCGGTGAGCTCGCCTTCGGTGCAGAGCCTGGCCTGCCGAACGATCCAACGGCCGCCGCACTTAATCGGTACTTCTACCTGCGCTGCAACGCTGACCTGGATACCATCCGCTGGTATCGCTCGCACGGCAGTTTCAAGGACCGATTTGAGTTCAACATCCCCCTGGTGGCAGACGGTTCCGACAACATCTACACCATCGCCACGCTCAACTTCAACACGCCCATCACCTTCGGGCCGGATGCGATCACCAACACCACCTTGGGTAACGGGATAGATGCGGTGCTGAAGATGGACGCCGATGGCACCCCGCTGTGGATGCGCCCGATCGATTCCCCATCCTCCACCTATGCCTATGGGCTCACCGTGAAGGACGATGGGAACAGCCTGTACCTCTGCGGGCAGCAGTCTTCCGGCTCCGCCACCTTTGGATCAGCGGTGATCACAGCCTCGGCCACGGGCAAGGGCTTCATTGCGGAGATCAATGTGGATGGGGAGTACCTCACCGGCTTTCCCACCGGGGTACCGGCCCAACTGCCCAATGCACTGCAGAGCCTCGCCTATGCGCTGGTTGCGCAAGGCGATGGCCGCTACGTGGTCTGCGGCCAGTTGAACACCCTTTCGCCATGGGAGCTGGGCTGCGTGGAGCGGATCCCGAACCGTGGATTCTTCGTAACGGAGTTCACCGGGCTGCCGGATGAAGTACCCCACCCGGCGATCGAACAGGACGGCATCACGCTGATCGCAACACCGGAATTCACCGGCACGATCCAATGGTTCCTGAACGACGAACCGATCGAGGAGGCGAACGGCCAGAGCTACGAGCCCACGGTGAACGGTTCGTACAGCGTGAGCTACACCAGTGATCAGGGCTGCGAAGGAACTGCCACTTCAGAATTGCTGTTGGTGATCAACACGGGACTGGATGCCTCGAACGATCCCGAACGTGTGCTTCAGGCCTGGCCCAACCCCGCCGACGACCAGCTGTTCCTGAGCGGACTTCCAGTGACGGGCGCTGTACGGATCAGCATTGTGGATGCCATGGGCAGGACTATGGCTGAACAGCAGGCGACCGGGCCGAACGCGACCATCGACATGAAGCATCTCCCTCATGGCGCATACTGGCTCCGCATGAACAGCGCGAACGGCCAGCAGGTGCTCCGTGTGGTGAAGCGCTGATCACCGGGATGCTCATTTGCGGGTAGTGATCGTGATGGTACGGCCCCCCGTCGGGGACGCTTCCAGCAAGAGATGCACGGTATCCGAAGGCCGCAGGCCTTCCGCGAGTTCCGGCCATTCGATGAAGCAGTAGGCGCCACTGTCCACGTATTCCTCGAAGCCGATGCCGTCCAACTCGTTGGCGTCGCGCAAGCGGTACAGGTCGAAGTGGTATAGCGGCTCGTCGGTATCGCGGCGGTACTCGTTCACGATGGCGAAGCTGGGGCTGCTGGTCCGGTCGGCCACGCCGAGCGCGGCGCAAAAGCCTTTGATCAAGGTGGTCTTCCCCGCGCCAAGCTCACCGTGCAGCGCGAACACCCGTCGCTCCGCATGGCTCTGCAGGATCAGCCGGGCGATCTCCTCGGCATCCGAGGCCTTGCGCATGGTGATGGTGGCGAGCATCGGGGCGAAGTTGCAGTGATCCTAGGAACGACCCAAGGATCAGCGAAAACTAGAAGATCTCACGCAGGCGGTGAAGAGCCGCTGATCCAGCAGAAATATCCCCATAACGTTCTTCGACCGTCCGGTCGGTCGTGTCACAAGGATCGAGCTTCACCATGTACATCCCCCGGCTATCCATCCCAAGTGCGAAGTACTCCTTGGCGTAAACCTCATCCACATGACAACGGGAATTGAAATGGACCCAGAGCATTGGAAAACTTAGAGCGCGCATCACAGGCTTTCTAGTGTACGTCCATGTTGTTCGCTCCGGCTCCTTGCAGATCTGTTCTTCATTGCAACGGCAGAAGAACTTGATATCACGGTCCACCTCTTGTCGAACTGGATCACCAAGGATGGTACGCACCTCCACCATGGTCATGCCTGGCCTGATGGAGAGTATATTCTCGGCGTTCAGACCAAGCCTAGTACCATAACGGTCCCAAAGCACGATGCTGAGCAGAACAAACAGAACTACCAGCCACTTCCTGTCTCGCAGTATACCGACCATCTGATCATATCATTGACTGATCGTCTGATCCGCCCTACCTCGGCGTCAACACCGCCCAAGGCACCAGCATCTCTTCCAAGCTGATACCACCGTGCTGGAAGGTGTGCCGGAAGTAGGTCACGAAGTGGTTGTAGTTGTTCGGGTACACGAAGAAGCGATCGCTCTTCGCGAAGATGTACACCGTGCTCACGTTCGCTTTCGGAAGGCCCACCGAGGCGGGGTCCTTCACCGCCAGCACGTCCTTGCTCTCGTAGGTGAGGTTGCGACCGTGCTTGTAGCGCA
>JAGQVV010000085.1:831-8229 GCA_020437805.1 Flavobacteriales bacterium | reverse complement strand
CCACGATCACACGTCCACGCGCGTTAACGGTGCCTTTCACACGGCCATCCACACGGATGTTGCTATCGCTCTTGATCTCACCTTCAATGGAGGTGCCCTCCATGATGCTGTTGATCTTGCCGGGGCTGACAGGTTCTGCGGTCTTGTTCATGGTCGTGGAATTCGCAGGTTTCTCGCTTCGGAACATGGTCCCTTGGTATTGCAGGTGAACAGGGTCGAAGCGCAAAGATAGCCCCGTGGATCACTTATCCTATTGACGGTCAAGGTAGTTCTCCGTGAAGAAGGTGGTGTAGCCGCCCACATCCTTGCTCTTGTACAACTGGGAATAGTTGTCCGGGCTTATCGCGAAGGCCGGGTAACCCTGATCGTTGATCCCTACGAGGTTCTCGTTCCCTCGGGAGAACAGCGCATAATATTCCATGGCCTTGGCCTTCGATTCGAAGAAGCTGAGCAACACCACTTGGTGCTGGGGGTCCAGGAAACTGCTGGTGATCTCCACTGGGGTTGAAGCGATGTTCGCTTGGTTGAAAGAGGAGATCGTGGACTTGATGGCGTTCATGTCAGTGCCGCTGTTGGGCACGATCAGCGCGAAGTAATGCTGACCTTGGCCCTGTGTATAGTTCCCCTTGGTGCCGGCATCACGGGGTGGTGTGGGAGGGGCTCCGGTGGTCCGGTCCAAGGCGGCCAGCAGTTCTCCTGCGGCGCGGTCCTCATCGGTTCCGGGGAATTTGGAGCGCACCTCGGCCAATGCGGCACGGAAACCGCTATTGTCACGCATCCCTCCTATGGCCATGGCCCGCAGCATATGGTACTTGGCCAGGAAATGGTTGCGCGGCTCGTTCTCGATCACGCCGTTGCACGACACGATCACCGAGCCGTACATGTATTGCCGGTAACGGTCGTACACCTCCTTGTAGGCCAGTTCCTCCTGTGCCTTGCGCGCTTCATCGGCCTGCAGGATGTTCGGGTCGCGCACCAGACGAGCGAACTCCGAATCGGGCCAACGATCCAGGATCACGTTCGCGTACATCTGCGATCCGGAGCCGTCCGGCGAGAAGTAATTCGTGGTCTCCTCTTTCTCCAGGTAGATGCGGTAGAGCTGGTAGAAGCTCTCCGGGGTGTACCGGCACTCGTCGAAGCGGTTGTTCAACACCTCGAAGCTTTCGATGGCGTTGTCCGGGTCCTTCAGCTGCTCCTTGTAGATCATGCCGCTTGTATACAGTGCACCGCACAGGCGGGAGTTGCTGGCCTCCAGCGCGATATCGTCCTTCGGGATATCCTTCATGTAGAAGGCCGGGTCCTTCCATTCATCCTCTTTCTTTTCGCCCTTCGCAGCGGACTCCTCGAGGATTTCCTCCTCGATCTCCTCGGCGAGGATGCTTCCGCTCTTGTCCTTGCGACGCCATTGGTCCTCCAAGGGTCGGTTGCCCCATTTCCGCTTGAAATTGGTCATGCCCCGGCCGATCTGCTGCGGGTCGTAGAAGTACCACGTGCCGCGTCCACCACCGGAAGGGGTGGGGGGCTTGCTCTGCACCGGGTTCGAGTCCGCCAGTTCGCGGGCCTCAGCTTCGGCCTGCTCCTTGGCGGCCTCGTCCAATTCGCGTTCTCGGATGATGCTGCGGATCTTCTTCTCCAGGTCCTTCTCGTCCAAGCTTGCCAAGGCTTGAAGGCTGTCTTCCGTGGCGATGATCGCCAGTTGTTCCACAAGCTCGCCCAGCACACGCGCCCGGGTCTTCACTTCGTCGATCCGGGTGTGGTCCTCCGCCATGAGCATCTGCGTGGAGTCATAGTACTGCTGTGCACCGGCGTATGCGCGATCGTCGAAATACAGATCGGCAAGCTTCAGGAAGGACTTCGCCTTCTGCTTCTGGTCCGTGGTGCTTACCTGCGCACTGATCATCAATTGGGAGATCGCCGCGGAGTCGTCACGGTCCTTAAGGTCCAGGTCGGCAATGGCGTAGTGAAGCATGTCGAAATGGTCGATGTGCTTGTCGTCCCGCAACATCCGATTCAGCTTCTTGCGCAATTCCTTGCTGTCGCCCCGGTTGAAGGCCAGGGCCTGGAAGATCTGCGCATGGAAGGCCATTTCATAGGGCGGGTTCATCTTTTCCACCACGGCGAACTGGCGGATGGCATCCTCCTCCTGTCCCTTCAATTGGTAGAGTTGCGCCAAGGCGAAGGCCCAACGCACGCGGTCCTTCTTGCGTTCCGCGTTGGGGATGGCGGCCTCCAAGTGCACAATGGCATCGTCGACCTTACCCCGCTTCAAGGCGAGTTCGGCGAACACAGCGCTCAACTCGCCATGATCGAACTTCTTGGGCAGCTTCTTCTCGTTCGTCACTTGGTCCAACGCGCTCTGCGCCTTGCCGTATTGGTCCAGCTGGATCGCTGTGCGGGCCAGCCACACGAGGCTTTCGATCTGTCGGTTCTCGCCCTTGAAACGCCGACTGATGTACGTGAAGCCCCGTTCCGCCTCGTAGTAGTTCCGCTTGTAGAACTGGCTCTTGGCGATCACGAACCACGCATCATCGATCCAGGAGTTCTTCTCCTTGCCTTCGATGTTCATGGAATGCCGCTCGATCACCAAGGAGCACTTATCAATGCACTTCTCCATGTCCGGCGCAACGCGGCGGGCCTCTTCCTCGGTGCCATACACGAACAGCGGGACCACCTCATCGTAGTTGTCCACGTGTGTGTCCTCGATGGTGGCCACCGCTTCCTTCAACTTTTCGTTCGCGTTGAACCAGCCGTTGTCCCGCGCGGTGAGCTTGTGGAACGTTCGGTTCAGGAAGGCGTCGTTCTGCTGGGAGCACCCTGCGAACAGGAGCACCGTCAGGAGCGAAAGGCCGAAGCCGCGGTATGTCGTGTTGCGCAACACTGGGGTCGGCACGTAGAACTACGAAACGGCGAAGTTATTTCATAGGGGGCGATCCGGAGCGTTCCTTCTTTGTGGCCGAGGTGGTCGTTCCCGTGAACGCATGGGCACCATGGTCGTTTTCATGGGGCTTCTGCCGCGTGGCCCCGATATTTGCTCCTGATGCCCATCAAACCCACGCCACCTCGCCGCGGAAAGGACCGCAAGAAGAAGTGGCTGCGCAAGCTCAAGGACAAGTACCGGTTGTTGCTGATCAACGACCGCACCTTCGAGGAGCGCTTCAGCATCCGCTTGGATCGATTGAACGTGATACTCTTGGGCGTGGGGGCCTTCACGGTATACGGTGCGTTCGTCACGGCGGTCATCGTTTTCACCCCGCTCAAGCGTTACATACCGGGCTATTCCGACCAGGAGACCAAACGCAACGCGTACCGCAGTCTGGTCAAAGCGGATTCCTTGGAGCTGGAACTGGTCCAACGCGACCGATACCTGGACAACCTGCGCATGGTCCTGAGCGGAGAGCTTCCGGCGGACAGCGCTCATCTGCTGGCGCCCTTGGTGGAGAAGCCCGGGCCGCAAGACCTGGAACCTGGCCTTGGCGACAGCCTGCTACGGGCTCGTGTGGCCCGTGAGGAGGCGTACAGTCTCAGCGAAGGGCGCACCTCTTCCGATGGCCGGGAATTGGCCGGTATCTTCTTTTTCCCGCCCTTGCAGGGCATCGTTACCAGCACCTTCGACCGACGTGAAGGTCATTTCGGGATCGACATCGTGGCCCAAGCGGACGCTGCGGTCAAAGCGTGCTTGAACGGTACCGTCACCCTGGCCAGCTGGACCACCGATGCCGGCCATGTGCTGCACGTGCAACATGCCAACGATCTCATCAGCATATACAAACACAATAGTGTGCTCCTGAAAAAGGTGGGTGACAAAGTGAAGGCGGGTGAAGCCATAGCGATCGTGGGTGACAGCGGAGAGCTCACCACGGGTCCGCACCTGCATTTCGAGCTCTGGCTGGATGGCGAAGCGGTGGACCCAGCGGCCTATATGGTGTTCCAATGAGGGGTCAAGGACAGAAGGCAACGGCAAGTGGCATTGGGCAGGACGCAATTGCAACAGTCAATGCCTCCCGGTCACT
This sequence comes from Flavobacteriales bacterium, assembly GCA_020437805.1. Classification (GTDB taxonomy): domain Bacteria; phylum Bacteroidota; class Bacteroidia; order Flavobacteriales_F; family PHOS-HE28; genus PHOS-HE28. The sequence goes on along the minus strand of JAGQVV010000085.1, from coordinate 4,219 downwards.
GTGTTTTGCTACCTGCCTTTGCCATGTACTGGCTGACCAATGAGCTTCAGGTCCAACATCGCCAAGGCCTATGCACGGCTGGTCACGAGGTCGGTGATGAAGCGTGCATTGGATCCCGTGGGCGCCCAGGGAACCGTACTGAAAGTGCTGCTCGCAGGAGGAAGGAATACCGCCTTCGGGAAGGACCATCGCTTGGAGCAGGTGAACACGCACGGTGAATTACAGCAAGCCGTTCCGCTGCGCGATTATGAAGCACTGCGGCCCTACATCGAGCGCGTGGCAGTAGGCGAAGCCGATGTGCTATGGCCGGGCCGCCCGATCTACCTGTGCAAGACCAGTGGCACCACGAGCGGGGCCAAGTATATTCCGATCACCAAGCAAAGCCTCCCGAACCACATCGACAGTGCCCGGCGTGCACTGCTCGCCCACATGGTGCACAGCGGAAATGCCGATCTCGTGGACGGCAAGATGATCTTTTTGCAAGGCAGCCCCGTGCTCGACCGTTCCGGTGCCATCCCGTCCGGAAGGCTCAGCGGTATCGTAGCCAACCACGTGCCCGGATACCTGCTCCAGAACCGAATGCCCAGCTTGGCCACCAATAGCATTCCCGATTGGGAAACGAAGGTGGAAGCGATCGTGACGGAGACCATGGACCAGGACATGCGCCTGATCAGCGGGATTCCCGCTTGGGTGCAGATGTACTTTGAGCGCCTGCTCGCCCGTACCGGAAAGGCCAACGTGTACGAGGTGTTCCCGAACCTTTCGCTCTTCGTGTATGGTGGGGTGAACTACGCGCCCTATCGCAGTCGTATGGAAACGCTGATCGGAGGCACCGTACCCAGCGTGGAGTTGTTCCCGGCCAGCGAAGGGTTCATCGCGTACCAGGATAAGTGCAACGAGGACGGTCTTCTGCTTGTGTTGGACAACGGCATATACTACGGCTTCCTTCCTGTCCTTCAGGGCTCCGGACCGGGGTCGCATAAGGTCCTTTCCATGGCAGAGGTCCAGCTCGATGTCCAATACGCCTTGGTCCTTTACACCAATGCAGGCCTATGGGGCTACGAGATCGGTGATACCATCAAATTCGTTTCGCTCTCACCGCCACGGATCGTCGTAACGGGCCGCACGAAGCATTTCACCAGTGCGTTCGGGGAACATGTGATCGCCGAAGAGGTGGAGGGGGCCTTGAAGGATGCCATGTCCGAGGTGCCTTGCCAAGTGACCGAGTTCACGGTTGCGCCGGAGCTTGCGCCTAACGAGGGGCTGCCCTACCACGAATGGCACATCGAATTCGCGGCGCCTCCTGCGGACATGGCGTTGCTGGCCACACGCTTGGATGAAGCGCTCCAGAAGCGCAACCCATACTACAAGGACCTCATCACCGGCAAGGTGTTGCGACCGCTGCTGATCAAGGCGCTTGCTCGAGGGTCCTTCGCCGCTTGGATGAAGGCCCGTGGCATGAACGATGCGCAGAGCAAAGTGCCGCGCTTGGCGAACGATCGGCGCTACGTGGAGGGCTTGGGCTGATCACCCGATCACCTCGGCCCTTGGATAGCGCTTCTTCCAGAATTCCAAGGCCTTCAGGTTGGCCAAGGTGATCACGGTGCGGTGGTCAAGGCGGACCTTGATGGCTTTCAAACCTTCCTTGATGGGCTGGGAAAGGATCAACTTCTTCTTTGCGCGTGGCATGGTCGTGCGGTTTTCGTTGGACTGTATACCATGAACGAGAAACCGTGCCAAAAGGATCGCAGGTCCGTGTTAAATGTTCCCAAGTCGGCGTGCCCGAACCCGGGAGCACCAGGTCGAACCTCGCTGTAAGGAATTGGGGTACAGCGCTTTGCCTCTTTGCATGTTGCCGGAATCGCTTCCAAACGCATTCGTATCGGAACAAGCCTTCCCCTGCGCACCTTTGCGCCATGGCCACGATCGGAACGGACATTCAACAAGCGGCCGCTTTGCTGAAAGCGGGAGAGGTGGTGGCCATTCCCACGGAAACCGTGTACGGCTTGGCCGCCGATGCCTTCAACGAAGAGGCCGTGTTGAGGATCTTCCGGGTGAAGGATCGTCCGGCCTTCGACCCCTTGATCGTGCATGTGGGCCGCATCGAGGATGTCCCAAAGGTGGTGCGGGCACTACCGCCCGGCGCACAGGAACTGATGGGTGCATTCTGGCCGGGTCCACTCACACTGATCCTGCCCAAACATCCCGACCTGCCAGATCTGGTGACGAGCGGATTGGACACCGTTGGAGTTCGCATGCCGGCCCATCCGCTGAGCACTGAGCTGCTGCGCACCTTACCCTTCCCCTTGGCCGCACCCAGCGCGAATCCCTTCGGTTATGTGAGCCCCACAACGGCCCAGCATGTGGCCGACCAGTTGGGAGCGAAGATCCCGTACATCTTGGACGGCGGCGCCTGCACCGTGGGTGTGGAAAGTACGATCGTCGGCTGGGGAATGAACACCCCGAATGCACCCCAGTGGACGTTGTACCGTCCGGGTGGTACCCCGGTGGAAGCGATCGAAAAGGTGGTGGGGTCATTGACCACCGCCGTCGACAGCCCATCACCGAGCGCTCCGGGCATGCTGGAAAGCCACTATGCTCCTCGCAAACAGTTGCATGTCGGTCCTCTCTCCACCTTGTTGAAGCGCTATGCGGGCCGGTCCATCGGGGTGATCGCCTTCCGCGATGAATACCCAGCGCACCGCTGCGAGGTCTTGGCTGATGATGGGGACCTTGGTGTAGCCGCACGGAATCTCTTCGCGGTACTGCGCGATTTGGACAGTAGCGATTGCGAGGTGATCCTGGCCGAGGAATTCCCGAATGAGGGCTTGGGACGTGCCATCAACGACCGCTTGCGCCGGGCTTCGGCAGGGCGGTGACCCGAAGGCGACTACTCGGGTGATCGGTCCGGGTTTAGTCGCGAACGGCCTGAAAGGTGTTACCTTCATGGTCAGGCACCAACTCTTCCCTTCCCATGAGCACGACCCTCAACAGTAAGGAATTGACCTTGGTCTATGACAGCAACACGAGCGAGGGCCGGAAGGCGCTGGCGTATGCGTACTCCTTGGCACCAAAGGTGAACAAGCAGGACGTGAGCCAGGTGAGCTTGTCGAGCACCTTCGTAAGACAGGTGTTGAAGCAATTGAAGATCCGGCCAAAGGACCTGCTGAACCGGGCGCATCCGTATTATCAGCAGCATATCCGTGGACGCGATCTGGACATGGAGGGCTGGTTGCACGTTGTCGCGAACAACCCGGAACTGTGGAAGGCCCCTGTAGCGCTGATGGGTGACCGCGCCGTGATGTGCGAACCGGCCTCCCTGATCTACACGCTCACCGAGGCGCAGCGGAAAGCGGGCTGAGCCCTTGCGGATCCGATCATCTTCTTC
>JAGQVV010000085.1:0-725 GCA_020437805.1 Flavobacteriales bacterium | reverse complement strand
GGTTCCACCGGCTCCATCGGCACACAAGCCTTGGAGGTCGTGCGCGAACAGCCCGAGCGCTTCGCCGTGGAGCTGCTCACCTGCGGCGCCAACTGCGATCTGTTGATGCAGCAGGCCCTCGAATTCAAGCCGAACGCGGTGGTGATCGGTAATGAGCAGCGCTTGGACGAGGTGCGTGACCGGCTCTTTCCCGAAGGCATCAAGGTTTTCGCTGGGCCGGAAGCGCTGGAGCAAAGCGTCCGCATGGACGGCATCGATACGGTGCTCACGGCATTGGTCGGTTATGCCGGCATGCGCCCCACCTTGGCCGCCATCGATGCTGGCAAGACCATCGCATTGGCCAACAAGGAAACGCTCGTGGTGGCCGGTGAATTGGTCACCAAGGCCGCCAAGGACAAAGGGGTGAACATCTACCCCGTTGACAGCGAGCACAGCGCGATCTTCCAGTGCATGGCCGGCGAGTGGCACAACCCGATCGAGAAGATCGTGCTCACGGCCAGTGGTGGTCCCTTCCGCGGAAAGTCGCGTGAAGAGCTGGCCAAGGTCACCAAAGCCCAGGCCTTGAAGCACCCCAATTGGGACATGGGTGCCAAGGTCACCATAGACAGTGCGAGCCTGATGAACAAAGGGCTGGAGGCCATCGAGGCCAAGTGGCTTTTCAACCTGCCGGCGGAGCGGATCGAGATCATCGTGCATCCGCAAAGCATCATCCACAGCATGGTGCA
>JAGQVV010000084.1 GCA_020437805.1 Flavobacteriales bacterium | reverse complement strand
AACGCGCGTGGACGTGTGATCGTGGGCCAGACCGGCGTGATCGAGGGCGAGGTGGTGTGCCAGAGCTCGGACATCGAAGGCACCGTGATCGGCAAGGTGAATTGCCAGGACCTGTTGAGCCTGAAGGCCACGGCCAAGTTGCAGGGCGACATCAACACCAAGAAGCTGGCGATCGAGCCCGGCGCGGTCTTCACCGGCAACTGCAGCATGGGCGGTGGTGTGGTGAAGGAGATGGACGCTGTTCGCCTGCGTACCGAGACCGCTACCGAGCAGAAGCAAGCGACCCGGTAAGGAGCCTAGCGCCATGCCACAGCGGCGCTGGTCCTTCGTTCTTCCTTTCCTACTGTTCAACCTGTTCTGTGCCGGCGCCCTGGTGGCACTGCTCAGCCTGTTCGGGATCCCCTTCGGGATGCGCCATCTCGCGGCCCTGCTTTATTTCCTGCTCCTCGGCGGCGCCCTCCACCATTGGCAGGAAGCGGCCTTGGCCACGGATGCGAAGGTCTCCGTGCAGCGCTTCATGACCGGGATGGTCATCAAGATGCTCCTGACCCTGTTCCTGCTGCTGATCGCCGTCGTGAGGATGCCCAAGAGTTCCGTGATCAGCTTCGCACTGCCTTTCATCGGCCTGTACCTGGCGCACCTGGCCTTCAGCACCGTGCGGCTCTCGGCCCTGATGCGCCGGCCCAAGCCATGAGCAGCGAGCCCAAGAAGGAAGCGCCTTACGCGGCATACCTGCGCTTGATGGGCCTCGGCCTTAGCATGGCGGGCATCGTGCTGGGCTTCACCTTCCTAGGGTATTGGCTGGATGGATTCCTGCAGTGGCGGTTCCCGATCCTTACGCTGGTTCTGGCCTTGATGGGCGTTGCAGGGGCGATGTTGCACCTCTTCAAGGAGACGGGAAAGAAGGGTTGAGCAAATTCAGACGACAAGACCTTTCACCGTTCGGAAGCGAATTCTACCTTTGCGCCCGCATTGAGGGGGGTACCTTTTTGTGCATAACCTATGAAAGCCTTGATCCGCGCCGGTTTCCTCCTTTTCAGCAGCTTGTTGATCGGGAACGCATTCGCGCAGCACGAAGGCCATGCGCTCTCCTCCGAAGCCCAGTTGAACACCGAGGATGTGTTCGAGGATCACACCACGACCCACGAGACCAACTCGAAGTTCAACCCCGGTGAAATGATCATGGGGCACGTGGGCGACGAGCACGGTTGGCACCTTTTCGGTCATACGAGCATCCCACTACCGATCCTGGTGTACAACACCGAGCGTGGTTTCAGTTGCTTCTCAAGCAGCCATTTCGATCATGGGCACAAGAGCCACGGTGGATACATGCTGCACGAAGGCAAGGTGGTTGCGACCGATGCCCCGGACGGCACGGATGCACACCACGCCAGTGTGAACGAGGAACTGACCGAGGCCACTTGGGACATCAGCATCACGAAGAACGTGTTGGGGATGTTCGTGAGCATGATCCTTCTGGTGTGGGTGATGCTTACCGTGGCCAGCGGCTACAAAAAGCGTGGCGTGGGTGCCCCGAAAGGCATCCAGAGCTTCATCGAGCCGATCATCATGTTCGTGCGTGACGATGTGGCCAAGGCGAACATCGGCCCGAAGTACGAGCGCTTCATGCCCTACCTGCTCACGGTGTTCTTCTTCATCCTGTTGAACAACCTGATGGGCCTGATCCCGATCTTCCCTTTCGGCGCCAACGTGTCGGGTAGCATCTCGGTGACCTTCGCCCTTGCGGCCATCACCTTCATCATCACCCTGATCCATGGCAATCGCCACTACTGGGGCCACATCCTTGCCATGCCGGGCGTGCCCAAGCCGGTGTTGCTGATACTGACCCCGGTCGAGATCCTTGGGGTGTTCCTTCGTCCTGCGATCCTGATGATCCGACTGTTCGCCAACATCACGGCGGGCCACATCATCGTTTTGAGCTTCTTCGCCTTGATCTTCATCTTCGGGGAGATCAACGCCGGCTTGGGCTGGGGCGTATCGATCTTCTCCCTGCTCTTCACCGTATTCATGAGCATGCTCGAGCTGCTCGTGGCCTTCATCCAAGCCTTCGTGTTCACCTTCCTCTCAGCCATGTACTTCGGTGCAGCAGTGGAAGGGCACGATGATCACCACGAATCACTGGTCTAAACCACAAACCCCAATACGCATGTTCCTCACTGTCCTCCTGCAAGCCGCCACTGAAGCTCCATTGCACTTCGGTCTTGCCGCCATCGGCGCTGGTATCGCCGCCCTCGCCGCTGGTATCGGCATCGGTCGTATCGGCGGTGACGCCATGCAAGCGATCGCTCGCCAGCCTGAAGCCACCAACGACATCCGTGCGAACATGATCCTTGCGGCCGCTCTGGTCGAGGGTGCTGCCATGTTCGGCATCGTTGTGGGCCTGCTCGCCATGGTGCTCTGAGGCACTTCCGTCACTGACCAATCCCTTCGTTCATCATGCTCATCGAATTCTCCTTCGGACTGATCTTCTGGATGACCGTATCGTTCCTGACGGTGCTCTTCATCCTCAAGAAATTCGCGTGGAAACCGATCCTGAGCACCCTGAGCGAGCGTGAGCGGACCATCGAAGATGCCCTTAGCGAAGCCAAAAAGGCCCGCGAGGAGATCGCCGCGATGAGCGCACGCAATGAGGACCTGATGCGCGAGGCACGCGAAGAGCGTGAGGTGCTGCTGAAGGAGGCGCGCGATATCCGCGACAAGGAGATCTCCGAGGCGAAGTCCAAAGCGAAGGTCGAGGCCGACGCGCTCCTGAGCCGTGCACGCACGGATATCCAGAACGAGAAGATGGCCGCCATCACCGAGATGAAGAACCAGGTCGCTGAGTTGAGCATCTTGGTGGCCGAGCGCATCCTGAAGGAGAAGCTGGCTGACAATGCGGCCCAGCACGCCCTCGTGGACAAGGTGATGACCGAAGCCGAGCTGCGCCAGTCATGAACATCGCACCGGTCGCTTACAGGTATGCCCGCTCGTTGATGGAGCTCGCCCAGGAACGCGGCGGACTCGAGAGCGCACATGAGGATATGCTCCTCGTGACCGCGGCGTGCACTGCGAACCGCGAACTGGTGGTGCTGTTGAAGAGCCCCGTGGTGAAAGCCGACAAGAAGGCCGTGATCCTTGGAAAGATCTTCGCTGGAAAGATCGGGGAGCTCACCAATTCGTTCATCGGCATTCTCGTGCGCAAGGGGCGTGAGCGGCTGTTGCCCGATGTGGCACTGGCCTTCGTCCAGCTATACAAGATCAATAAAGGTATCGTCACCGCCCAGGTGACCAGTGCCGCACCACTGAGCGAAAGCGCTCGGGCCAAGGTGAAGGCGATGGCTGAACAGCAGCACCCGGGCAAGTCCATCGAATTGGTGGAGAAGGTGGACCCCACCCTGATCGGTGGTGTGACGATCCGTATCGGCGACCAGCAGTACGATGGCAGCGTAAGCCGCCACCTTGCCGACATGCGCCGCGAATTCTCCAAGAACCCGTACATCCCCGCCATCTAACGACATTCCGCCATGGCCGTAGTGAACCCCGCCGAAGTAACGGCGATCCTGAAACAAGAACTCGCCGGATCCCGCACCAGCACCGAGCTCGAGGAGGTCGGTACCGTATTGCAAGTGGGTGATGGTATCG
>JAGQVV010000354.1 GCA_020437805.1 Flavobacteriales bacterium | reverse complement strand
AAACGCTGGCAGGACTTCACAGGAGAGCAGGCAATACACGAGGCCAGCGGCAAGACATTCGACGAACTGACTGAGGCTCAGCTATCAAAGGTCTAACAAAGGTGGCAAAGAAGGTTCCACAGAAGCACGGCGGGGCGGTCAATCGCTTTGAAAAGGGCGAGAGCGGCAACCCCAAAGGTCGCCCGCCCAAGCTCCTATCCACCATCGTTGCCGAACTACGTTCAAAGGGATATGAGCGTGCATCGGCATACAACGTTGTGGAGGCATTCGAGACTTTGATGAACGTGCCGGAGGATGTGCTTTCTGAAATGGTCAAGGATAAGAGCAGCCCCATGAGCCTGCGGATAGTTGGCAAAGCGATGTTGACGGCCAAGGGCTGGGAGGTGCTTCAGGCGATGATAGACCGGGCGCATGGAAGGGCACGGCAGACCATCGACGTTGAAGTTGATCGAAAACAGACCCGTGTTATCCGACCGAATGCACCCAAAGGATGAGGTCCAGGTATTCGACCTGAGTGATCCCGGTCTTTGGATACCGGCATACCACGGTATCAACGAATCCAAGAAGCGGTTCAAGCTGCTATACGGGTCACGGGGGCGGGGTGCTTCGACCAACGTAGCCCAGGCCATCGTTATGCGGATGCTCGAAGAGCCAGTAAAGGGCATGATGGTCCGTAAGGTGTTCGAGGACATACAAGGATCGCAGTGGGAGACGATACGCAAGTGGGTCTACGACCACGGCCTCATGGATGCGTTCGAGTTCCCAAAGGCACCGCTTGGCGTGATATGCAAGCCGACCGGCGCTCACCTGATAGCTCGTGGAATGAACAAGCCGGGCCGCGCCAAGTCCGTTCCCGGCCTCTCCTTGGCATGGTACGAGGAAGCCGATGAGCTTGAAGAGGACGACCACCGAACAACCTCCCTTTCCATTCGTGAGGACAATATCGAGGAGTGGCTGACCTTCAACAGCCCAATGGCCGATCACTGGATCATGAAGCGGTTCTTTCCCGGCACGATCGACAAGGACGGGGCCTTCTCCCTTGACCTGAGCTTTGAAAGCCCTGATGGGCTGTTCACCGAAGTTCCATCATCCGACCCGAACGCGATCATAGTTCACGGCTGCTACCACCACAACCCGTTCACCAAGCCCGAATACGTGGTCGAAATGGACCGCCTGGCCAAAGCGGACCCCGAAACATACCGCGTCGATGGCCTTGGCTTAATCGGCAGGCGCAACCTCGGCTCCCTATGGTGCCGGGCATTCGATCGGACCAAGCACCTCCGCAAGCTCAAGTACCGTCCGGACCTACCCGTACACCTCACCTTCGACCAGAACAACCTTCCCTATTCAACGATGCTGGCCATTCAGATCGTTCCGTTGGAGGACAGCGTTGTGGAGATCCGGGTACTCAAGACCTTCTGCTACAAACCACCGTCGAATAGCACGGAGGATCTTTGCGCGGGCTTCGTGTACGAATTCGATGGCGTTGAACTTGAGGACGGGACCATAGCCCCAAGCCCGGAGGTCTACATCTACGGAGACACAACAGGGCGTAATGAGACGCAGAAAAAGG
>JAGQVV010000083.1:7057-7459 GCA_020437805.1 Flavobacteriales bacterium | reverse complement strand
GTCATGAAGGTCGGTCAGTGTCCATGCGCCGATGGCGAAGACCAAGTAGTACGCCAGGTACGTCGGATGCACGTACCACGAGAAGTAGGAGGAGAACAAGTGGTTCCAGTAGGGTGCCCCTTCGATGGGGGTCCCCATGAGGCGCAGCGCATACTCCCAGCCGAAGAGGGCCAGACCGCGAAGGATCAAGAAGCCCGTGAATGCCACACAGGCCATCACGAACCAATGGAGGACCCGTTCCTTGCTGAACGGCGAACTCCCTTGTCGCCACCATACCGCGAGCGGGACCAGAAGCATCGGGAGCTTGATCCCCAGGTCCATCAAGCCGAAGTCGAGATCGGTGCTCCACAACATCCCGACCGCATGCCACAGGTACAGCATGGCCATCCACGGCATGGGACC
>JAGQVV010000083.1:0-6925 GCA_020437805.1 Flavobacteriales bacterium | reverse complement strand
ACGCCGTCCGTTCTCATCGGGCTTCAGCCAAGTGGGTATCGTGCCATTGAACGGCTCGGAACAGGTAGATCGCGAGCGAAAGGAAGCAAAGTGATTCGACCACTGCCAGCGCCATAACGTACATATCAGGTCCTTGCATCGGAACAAAGCTGATCACCAGAACGCTGGAGAAATAGATCACCTGCCACACGCTGTATGCCTTGATCCGACCCAGTGCCGGGAGTACCACGGCCAATGGCACCACAACGAACTGAAGGGCGAATGGAACAGCCAATACCCGCGCCATGGAACCGGCTTGCTCCCATTCCTCACCGAAGACCACGGCGAAGAGGAAAGGGCCGAGCGTGATCAGCACAAGCGCCAACGCGACACCGAAGAACGAAAGGAACCGCACCAGGCGCGAAAGCCCCGGCCCCACCGGAAGACCGGCACTGACCGTGGCACTCGAGCGCTGCATGTACACCTGCATGAAGGCGCTCGCGATGAACATGCCCGGCAGGAAGATCGACTGCCGTGAGAGGTTGAACTGTCCGGTTACCTCTTCATCGAACAATCGGGTCAATGCGAATACCGGTATGGACAGCGTAGCCGTGTTCAGCACGGCAGGTAAGGCGTTGTAGAGCGGAAAGTGCCTGTAGTTCCGCATTCCGGCCTTGATCAAGGAGGTGTTGATCCGAAAGATCCGTGCATCCTTCCATTCCGCTTGCACCAGACCCATGCCGAGGTAGAGCCCCCAGCCTGCCAGGTAGCCGTACATCAGGCCGTTCTCCAATGCCCAACGCCCCATCAGCAACGAGGCGATCGTGATGGTGCTGGTCTGCACGATCCGGTTGAAGCTCATGGCGGCAAAGGCTTCCTTGCGCACCAGCCAATTGTTCAAGGGTTGGAAGGAGCCCATGGAATGGAAGAGCAATGGTGAAAGCACTACAGCGACACCAACCCCCGGTCCGCTTACACCGAGGCACCCTACCAAGAGGTCCCGAAAGGTCCAGATCAACGCACCGAGCAATGCGGTGACCAGCAGTGCCACGAACAACGATGCCTGCACCAAGGGTCGGGCTTCCCTATCCTCCTTCGGAAGCACCACGGTCATCTCATAGCGCCCGCACACCAAAAGGCTCAACGGGTTCGCGATGGCGAGGAGCACCGCCAACGCACCGAACTGTTCCGGGCTGTACATCCGTGTGAGGAACGGCGTGGCGATCAAGGGGATCACCTGCGCGAGTGCCGACCCGCCCATGAGCGTCATCACGTTGCGCTTGAAACCACCTATCTCCGGGATCCTCATGCCGTTCACAAGCGTAGTCCGAAGGTCGTTCCTGCCATCTTCCGGAGCAACAGCACCATCGCACCGTAGGACAGCGCCGTGGCCAATGCTGCTCCGTACACACCGAACATGGGGATCAGCGCGACGTTCAAGAGCACGTTGCTGGCGAAGACCCCGGCGATGAACCCGGTCTGCGTGCCCGCCTTGCCCAATTGACCAAAGAGCATCAGGAAGGGTTGATGGCCTGCGCTCAGACCGATGCCCAATGCAAGGATCGCATAGATGGACCAGACCAGTATCGGGCTTTCATCCATGCCCAATACCCACAGGCCAACGGGGAAAAGCGGGACCGTGACGAAGATGATGGGTGCCAGGATCCGGAAGAACGCTCTTCTGTTCCGCTCCAGCACCTTGTTCAGCAACGCGGGGCCACCGTTGTGCCAGGCACGCACCAGCACGGGGTTGATCGTATTCCGGAAGATCACCGGCAACTGCAGCACGCCTTCCGCAACGGTGGCTGCGAAACTGTACAGTCCCACCATCACATCGCTGGTAAAGAGCCCGAGCATGAGGACATCCACGCGGGTGTTCACATCGAGCAGGACATTGCCCGCCATGGCGCGGTTTCCGAAACGGAAGTTCTCGCGCAGTGCGTGGCCCAGTTCTGCGACCTTCGGTTGGGCCCAATACCGGATCGAAATGGGGAGAAGCAGCACGGCCAATACCGCTTCCGTCCAGAACAAGGTGATGGCCAAGCGGTCCGGCGATGCGCCTTGAATGGACAGGTAGAGCACCCCTAGGAACAGGAACAGGAAGCGCAGGAATTGGAACACGGCGAAGAGGCGCATCCGGCGTGCACCATTGTGGAAGCTGAGCAGCACCTTGTTCCACGAAAAGAAGATCAAGCCGGGGATCGACAGTGCGAAGGCCACCGAAACGCCCGGGCTATCGAACCAACGTCCGGGCCACTCCCGCCCCCACCAGGCCAGGGCCATCACCAACAGAGAAGTCACCGTGGAAAGTACCAGCGCTGCGATCACATGCGGGGTGGCGTTGCGTCCCGCGGCCAGTTCACGCGGCACGAAGGCTTGGATCGCCAAGTGTACACCGCCTACGGCCAGTTGGCTCAGCAGGATGTAGCTCGCATACACCAGGTTGAACACGCCCAGCGCAGCAGGGTCATAGAACCGGACGATGAGCAAATTGACGAGGACGCCGAGCAAGGCGCTCAGCGCGAACGCTGAGGCGTTCCACAAAAGGTCTTTGGAGAACTTGCCATCGGGGACCCGCATCATCAGCGTCCAAAGGTATCCGAGAGGCGGAACAGCGTATGCCCGCGCTCATCCTCGGCGAGCAGCTCGGCATGCGTTCCGATGAAAGCCTGATAGCGCGGGTGGTAGATATCATACTCCGCTGTGGAGAAGATGTACCGGCAATGCAAGGAGTCTTGCAGGTAACGCGCGACCTGGTCATCGGTCCGGTCCTTGAACAGGAAGGGCTTACCATCGGCCAGGAACAACTGGTCACTTCCGGCCCAGAAATAGATACCCGGCCGATCCGTGACATAGTACCAGATGGGAAGGTTGTTCACCAGAACGGTGTCGGTCGGTCGCACGCCGTTCGCCTCCAGGAATGCTTCGAGGTCACGTGGCCCGGAATCCAGACGCTCCGCCAAGGTCCCTTCCTTCGTATCCGGTGAGGAGTATTCCGGGTCGGCGCGCCACATCCGTCGCCTGTGGTCCAATGAAAGCGCGGTATTGCCCACATCCAATAACGCCAGCGCAGCGAGCAATGCGATGCGCTGAGGACCACCCGTGGAATACCACACCGCCAGCACCACCGCCACCACAAGGACCGGTTGCAAGGTGAGCGCATAGCGGTAGTTGAAGCCCCCGAAGGCCCCTATCACACCGGCCGCGAGCACGGTGAAGAGCAGCATGGCTTGTTGCCAACTCTCCAGCCGACGCCAGCGTATGATCCCGAACGAGATCAGCGGCAGGGAAAGCGCACCAACCGGACTTAGGAATTGGAAATTCAGGAACACCCCCAAGTAGCCGTTGAGCCAAAGAAGCAGGGGCGAGCCGATCCCGCGTGAGAACAGCGCCACGTCGATGTCCCCGCGTACCACAGGCATCAAGGTCTTGTGATAGACCAAGGACAGTACTGCGACCATTCCGATCAGGATCCAAGCGACGGGGACGAAGTGCTTCCGTTCCATGGCTCAGTACCAGATGATGTCTTGAAGGATCCAACCGGTGCCGATGAGGACATCCAGTACGTAATGCACACCGCCCAGCAGGAGCATCACCCCGACCGCCGGGACGGTCCACCGTAGGCGTTGCATGATCGGGACAGGGAGCAGGAGCAGTACCACGCCCCACAGCACCACGCAGAGGATCGCGCCGATGGAATGGATGAAGCCGACCGCCGCGCACAGCACCGCGAGGAGCAAGACCCGCGCCCGTGATGGAGCGCGGAACAAGGCCACGAACGCTGCCATGGAGGTGGTGAAGAAGAAGATCCGGAAACTGTCCAAGTGATAGATCGTCACGAGGAACAGAAAGCCGACCGAAGCGGCCAACGCGATGCTCCCGGCAACGGCCATCCAACGGTCCACTTGGCGGAACACGGACCACACGAACACGATGATCAACCAACCGTACCACATCGTGATGCTGCGCGCCCAGAGGTCGCTCGGCGCTCGGAGCACCCACGCCCAAAGTCCCTCCCACGTGAAGAGCAAGGGAAAGGCGAAACCGTGCAGGCCCACGTAATGGAAACCACTGGCCTCGTCGAACCGGAACTGCGAATAGCGGATGGCACCGTCGCGCAGGAAGATCCGTCCCTGTACTCCGTATTCCAACACGTCGTGGTCCACCAAGGGTTTGTTCGCCAAGAACAGAACAGTGACCACCAGGAGCCCCGCGCTGCCCAACAGGAACAACCAGATGCTGGGATCACGAAGCGCGCGCATCAGCTCCGTGATCCAACCTCGCAGCCCACCCCACCCCGGGCCCGCAATCCACGCCAACAGGCCAAAGGCGAGCACCGGCAATACGAGCAAGGCCGGTCGCGGAATGCCCGGGAACAGCAGCAGCGCGTAGTACAGCACCACCGAAAGCAGGAAAGGTCCAAGACCTAGACCGGTGAGGGCCAAAGGTCCCACCGGCAAGCGCAGGCGGTCCTGGAAACGCAGGAACAACGCCGCGGTGATCAGGCCGAACGCGATATTCGTCAGCAGCATCAGAACAACGAACGGACCGATGGTGCTCATCCCCGTGCGCTATCACGGTACAGCCGTGGTATGCCGTTTATCACCTTCAAGGCCCGTTCCATGTCCACATCGATGGTCTGGAAGTACCACTGCATGCTCTCGAAGCGCGGCCGATTCTCGCGCAGCACATGTGCCAGCCCTTCTTCCCGCGTGATCATGCCTTCGCGGATCTGGTTGCTGCGGAAGGTATCGAACTCGGTGAATCCGGCCACCAGACCATAGACGTAGTTGTAGAAAGCGGCCGTGCCATCACCGATCCGCCACGTGCTCGTCGTGTCCGGCGAGATCTCCCAGTTGTATCCGTCCTTCAACGTGCGATCCAACGTCCCTTCATCCCACGGGATGTAATCGAACAGCAGGAGGTACACGTCCCGGGGTTCGGTGTAATAGGCCTTGAAGGCGCTGTAGGTATCGGGCAGGCTCACGTTCAGGTAGCCCGGGTTGGTCACGAAGTTGCGTGCATAGTACAGCGGCATCTGGAACTTCGCCAGGGTGCTCTGCTTGTCGATCCGCTCCTTCTCGAAGTTCGGCTTGATCCCAGCGAAACCGGCCTTGAAGTCGGTGTTCTCCAACTTGTTCTCCATCCAGATATCGCAATGGATCCCGGTCTGGCGTCGGATGTTGTTCACGTGCACGAAGAAGTGCTTGTCGCCGGCCATGAACAAGGGGATCATCCCCAGCCGCGGCTTCTTCAACCACGCCTCCATGTTCAAGCGGACGTTCCGGCGCTTCATCTTGATGTCCGCGCTCACCAGGATGTTCTCCACACCGAGCTTGCCCGTCATGCGCGCGATGTTGCGCCGGGCGAGGTCCGTCACAAGGCCCCAGTCGTACGTGAAGGTCAACGGCGTCATGCCGAATTCCTTCACCAGTAGGTGCAGCCCATAGCTGCTGTCACGGCCGCCGCTGAAGGCCACGATGCAATCCTGCTTGCCGTCGTTCCTGCGGTATTGCTTCAGCACCTCCTCGAAGGCCGGTCGCTTGTCCACGGTCAAGCCCTTGGGCTTGTAACTGTGGCAGTAATTGCACACCCCCGCACCATCGTAGTTGATGTAGGGGAAGGTCTCCGGCAGCAGGCACTTCGTGCAGCGCTTGATCGTGCGCATCACCTCCTCGGGAAACTCCACCAGATTCCGCAGGCGCCCTTCATCGCCTATCGCTGCAGCTGGTGCGCTGGCCTTGGCCTTCCCTTTGGAATGGTCGACGATCGCGAAGGCTTCGGCCTTGGCCAAGGAAAGGCCCGGTGCATCGGATCGCAGGTCGAAGCCGCTCCGCTCACCCGTTCCCAGATCGTAGCACAGTCCCGTGAAGGGTTTCATCCATTCCACCGGCCTGTCGCCATAACGGGCCTTCACCCCGGCACCATCCCGGAAGGAACGGGCGATGAATTCCTCACTGGCGAAGACCACCGAACCGGAAGGCCCTTCGATGGTGTACAAGGAGCCCGTATTCGTGGCCAACAGCACCTGCTGTGCATCGCTCAGGAGGATGGCCACGCTCGCGGCGCCTTCCATTTCAGCGAACACCTTGCGGATGGCCTCCACCGGACCATGCCCTTCGGACAGGAACAGGCGGAAGAGTGCGGCAAGCACCTCGGTGTCCACCTCGGAATGCCGTTGGATCCGTCCATCATACTTCGCCCACAACTCATCCACGTTGGTCACGATGCCGTTGTGCACCATCACCACACCGTCCTTGATGCACGGCTGGTTGTTCGCGTTGTTCTCCTGCGTGCCGTTGGTGACCAGGCGGCTGTGCGCGATCACCGCGATCGCCCCGGGGCCACTGGCGAACACCGGTTTCAGCGCCTTGTCCAAAAAGGCCCGGTAAGCGGCCGAACGGATCAGTTCGGTGGCCGGGATATCATCCTTGGTAACGTGGATGGTGCGGTCCACCGCGTTGCGGATCGCGATGCCGCTGCTCTCCTTGCCGCGCGTTTCGCTCAAGGTGAACAGGTCGGCGATGACCTGTTCCGCAAGCTTGGCGTTCAACCCGGCTTCGGCCTGGGCTATGATCCCGAATATTCCGCACATGGGCGGCAAAGATACCGGCCCCTCCCGACCCTACTTGTACAGGCGTTCATTGTCCTGCATGTCCATCCACATGGCGAAGATCAGCGCCTGGAACCCGCTGGTGGCCAGAAAGAGGAAGGCGATCAGCGGCTCGGTGTTCACGACGGACCCCGTAACGAAGGCCTTCCCGATCTTCCACGCATAGGGCAGGGCGATGAGCAAAGCGAGGAAGCTGTAGTTGTAGAAGATGAACAGCGGGTGGAAATCCTTGAAGAGGTACTTCCGCCACAAGCGGATGAAGAAGCTCTTGATCAGCAGGCGGCTTACCCGCGGGATCACTTTGAACACCTTCATCTTGCTCTGTTCCCCCAC
>JAGQVV010000082.1 GCA_020437805.1 Flavobacteriales bacterium | reverse complement strand
AGCGGGTGGATCTGGTCGTGCTGGCGGGTTACCTGCGGCTCATCCCAACGGAAATGGTGCTGGCCTTTCCGGAACGGATCGTGAACATCCACCCCGCATTGCTGCCCGACCACGGTGGTGCAGGCATGTACGGGATGCGTGTGCACGAAGCGGTGATCGCGGCCGGTGAGACGCAGAGCGGCATCACCATACACTATGTGAACGAACGGTATGACGAGGGTGAGCAGCTGCTTCAGGTGACCTGCCCCGTACTTGCGACCGATACGCCGGAAACGCTCGCGGCACGCATACACGGATTGGAGCACGAGCATTACCCGCGCGTTGTGGAAGAACTCGTGGCCCGCATCCGATAGTTCTGCAGGACTTTCGAGCGAACTTCGCGGCATGTTCGACCTGGCGCAGATCGGCAAGGCCTTTCTCATCCTTTTCGCGGTGATCGACATCGTGGGCGGCATCCCGTTGATCCTGGATGTTCGGCAAAAAGCCGGGAAGATCTACCCCGCAAGGGCCACACTGGTGAGCATGGGGATCATGATCACCTTCCTGTATCTCGGCGAAACGATCCTGGATGTGCTCGGGATCGATGTACGCTCATTCGCCGTGGCGGGCGCCCTCATCCTCTTCTTCATCGCGCTGGAAATGGTACTGGGCGTGCGGTTGTTCCGCGAGGACCTTTCCGCTCCAGGCCTTCCTGCGGCATCCACGGAGAACAAGGTTTACAGTATCGTGCCGCTGGCCTTCCCGGTGATCGCTGGTGCCGGTACGATCACCACCGTGCTCTCCCTGCGGGCCGAATTCGATCGACCGAACATCCTGGTGGCGATCATCCTCAACATGATCCCGGTGATCCTCGTATTGCTGCTGACCAACCGCATCGAACGCATGCTCGGGCGGGTCGGGTTGATCGTGATCAAAAAAGCATTCGGCATCATCCTGCTGGCCATTTCCGTGAAGCTCTTCGCCGGCAATATCACATACCTGTTCCCTTCCGGTACCGCACTGCAATGAAGGTGACCATTCATACCGACGGAGCGGCCAGTGGCAATCCCGGACCCGGCGGTTTCGGAGCGGTCCTGGAGGCCGGCAAGTACCGCAAGGAGCTCTGGGGAGGATTCCGGCTCACGACGAACAACCGCATGGAGCTTCTGGCGGTCATCGTGGCACTTGAATCCTTGAAACGGCCAGGCTTGCAGGTGACCGTGGTGAGCGACAGCAAGTATGTGGTGGATGCTGTGGAAAAAGGATGGTTGCTCGGGTGGGAGAAGAAGGGATTCGCCAAGATCAAGAACCCTGATCTATGGCGCCGGTTCCTCAAGGTATTCCGTCAGCATGACGTCAACTTCCGCTGGATCAAAGGGCACAACGGCCACCCCTTGAACGAGCTCTGTGATGAGTTGGCGGTGGCTGCATCCAAACAGAGCGTGTTGGAAGTGGATGAAGGATACGAGAAGAGTGCGGAGACCCTGCTCTGACATCCCTGCTATCTTCGCCCGGTACCGTTCGCAACATGGCCAGACTCTTTGCCACCGTCAACAGCGCCGAAGGCGCATTGGAGTTGGAACGCGCCACGCCGACCGCCCCATGGTCCTTTGCCGGTGATGCTCCCCTTGACCTGGTCCGCACCGGACCGTCCACCTTCAATCTGATCCGGAATGGCCGAAGCCACAGTGTGCTGCTGCTGAAGGAGGACCGGGAGAACAACACGGTACGCCTGCGGATCGGGGGTTCAACTTACACTGTGCGCCTACAGGACGAGCAAAGCCGCATGATGAAGACCCTTGGCCTGGACAAGGCCGAGAGGAAGGTGCGTGAGATCAAAGCACCTATGCCGGGCATGGTGCTCAACATCCTTGTGGCACCTGGAGATACGGTCAAGAAGAACGACCCCATCCTGGTGTTGGAGGCCATGAAGATGGAGAACATGATCAAAGCCCCCGGAGATGCGGTGGTGGCAACGCTGCACGCTGAAAAGGGTAAGGCCGTGGAAAAGGGCCAATTGTTGGTGAGTTTCGCCTGAATCGCCCCCCTTGTTCGGTGTGGTTACCTTTAACCGCCTCGCACCGAACATCATGGACAGAAAACAATTCCTTTCGAACTCACTGAAGGCCGCCGCTGGAGTACTGGTGGCCGGACCTGTTCTGAGCAGTGCCGCTTGCAATTCACCCGCTCCGGAGGGTGAAACGACCCCCAACGACACAACAAGCCCCGGCACACCGTTGGTGCTGGAACAGATCGCACTGCCTTACGCCTACTCCGCACTGGAGCCGTCGATCGATGCGTCGACCATGGAGATCCATTACACC
Source organism: Flavobacteriales bacterium (assembly GCA_020437805.1). GTDB lineage: Bacteria > Bacteroidota > Bacteroidia > Flavobacteriales_F > PHOS-HE28 > PHOS-HE28. Next base: position 12,819 of record JAGQVV010000082.1, on the reverse strand, counting down.
AAGCACCATGCGGGCTATGTGAAAAAGGCCAATGCGGCCATCGCCGAGGAAGGGGTGAAGGCTGCGACCGAGGCGGAACTGATCGCTACAATTGGAGCGTACAGCGCGGGCATTCGCAACAACGTTGGGGGCGTTTGGAACCACAACATGTTCTGGCAAGTAATGACCCCAAGTGCCACAGGCGGCCCGACCGGCAAAGTGCTGGATGCCCTCAACGGCGGGTTCGGTTCCATTGATGCGTTCAAGGAAGCATTCACGGAAGCCGCCATGAAGCGATTCGGAAGCGGATGGGCATGGCTGGTACTTCGCAACGGTGAATTGGAGATCGGAAGCACACCGAACCAGGACAATCCGTTGATGGACGTGAGCGACTTCAAGGGAACACCCCTATTGGGCCTTGATGTGTGGGAACACGCCTACTACCTGCACTACCAGAACAAGCGCAACGAGTACGTTGCCAACTGGTGGAATGTGGTGAACTGGGACGAGGTCGCTCGGCGGATGGCCTAGCGTATTACTTGAGCTTCTTGCACCGCGTGCCGAGCGCATCCGCTTCCACGATCTTCGCCAATTCTGCTGCGATGTCCGTGTACTTGGTACGTGGCCCGCAGTTGTACAGTTCCAACAGAGGCTCACGATCCACAATGTGATCGTTCAATTCTGCAAGCGTGGGGGTTGTTGAAAGCGCCGCGTACTCCGCGTAGCTCATATCCAAGAAGGCCACGTTCCGGCCGATCCCCCGGTTGTCCAACAAATAACCCTTGCCGAGTTCGGTGGGCACGGGAAGACCATTGGCGGTCTTCAGGTCGCTCGGATGCGGGTACGAAGCGATGGTCTTGCCATCCTCTTCAAGCATCACAGGCACGTGCTGGGCATGGTCCTCTCGCGTCGAATAGACCAGGACTTGTGGCCCGGTTTCCGCCATCGCGGGCATGCCCTCTTCACCGGTGGACACCACTCCCGATGCGGCCGTTTCCTTCTTTCCGCAACACGCAGTAGCGAGCAACGCGACCGTTCCGATCAACAGCGCCTTCATCGCGTGATGATGATCCGTTCGTTGCGCACGCCCTTGTCCGTGGCAAGACGCAACATGTACGCACCTTGTGGAACAGGGGCCAGGTCCAAGTTCATGACCCCCTCGGTGCGAGGCGTAATGGCAGGCTGCTCGACCAGATGGCCCTGGGCGTCGAACAATTCGATCCGGAGCAACTTACCACTGAACGCGTTGAGGTCGATGGTGATCCGATCGTTCGCAGGATTCGGATAGCAGCTGATCGCTGCCGTGGCGATGCTCTCCTCAACACCCACATCAGCACCGCGCGTAATGTTCAATTGAAGCAGGTAGGAACCCGTTTCCCCAGCGAAATAGGGCGCCACATGGAAGTAAACGGTCCCTCCACCGGAAACGATGATCTCACTCGGGCCCACATCATCATAGACCGCGGACCACGTGTTGCCATCCATGCTGTAGGACCACAGACCATCCACGGTATAGCTGTTCCCGTTGCCACTGTTGTACGAATCATGGATCCGGGCACTGATCGCATAATTGTTGCCCGCGGGCAGCACCACCTTGTAGAAGTCCTGGTCCGTGCCGGTATGCAGGTTGGAGCCGGTGGTGGCAGTAGAGGCGGTATTCCCGGAGAAGTTCACCGGCAAGGTGTAGGCCTGGCCGGCCGCGTTGTTCACTTCATATTGGTCCGGTGAAAGCCCAGCGGCAACGACCGTTACAAAGACCGGGTTCGCGAAGTAACTGGAGCCCGTGAGCTGCCACCCTGTGTTGTTCGGATTGTGTTGGGTGGCAATGAGGTAGGTACCCGGCGGCACCGTAACGGTGGCGGGCCCGAAAGTGAGGAATGGCGACAGGTAGGAATAGCCTGGCGGCAGACCGTTGTTCTCGTTGAGCACCCCGATGTCCTGCGCCCATGACCCATCCAGGTTGTACATCGCCACGCCGTACTGCCCGATGAAGTTGGTGAAGCCGTCATTGACGATGTTCGTATTCACGGATATCTGCGCACCCTGGGTCACCGAATTGCCCGGACTGACGGTCATGGCCGCAGCGAGTTCGATGTCGTTCGGGTTGATCACCGTGACCTGTGGAAGGTTGGTATAACTGCCATTGTTCGATACCAGCACCCACTCACCACCGGTCGGCCTGTAGAAGATGCCGATGTTGTACACGCCAGGCACCATGCTGAACAACCCCGATGTGCTGAACACCAAATTGTTGTTGTAGGCATTGCCCGGTGGTAGCGTATAGCCGGTGAGCGTCTGCACGAAGCCGTAAAAGTTGCTCGCACCATCGAACACGGCGGCCGCGTAATCGCCACTGAATCCATTGCTCCCATTGTTCACGATGTTCGTGGAGACACTGAACCCCTGACCGTAGTATAGCGTGGTGGCAGAAGGGGTCACGAAGTTGTACAGCGCCATGGTGTTGGTCTGTGTACCTCCACCACCTCCACCGGTGGCCGGTGTAATGCCCGTGATGGCGACCTGGCCGCTGTTGTAACCTCCCGTGCCTCCGCCGGTACCGGTGGAGCCCGGATTCAACGCGCCGACCTGGAAATAGCCGTTCACCTGTCCTCCCCACCCCCAGTTGAAGTGGAAGAAGTTGCTGTCATCATACCCATCACAAACAAATGCATGGCCACCACCGGATCCGAACCCACCATAGAAGACCGGCCGGCTTGCATCCAATTCGCCGCGCAGCATGTTGATCCAGTTCTGCTCCGTGAAGTTGTCCCTGATCCGACCCTGCAAATTGGTGCTGTACCCGAAGTAGGTCTTGAAAGCATATTCCGCACACGCTTGGATGGGGCTTTGGGAGGAGATCACATAGGCATTGCTCACCTGTGGACTGTACTGCATGTCCACGCTCACACCACAGTGGTACATCAGGGTGGCAACGGCGTTGTTCGGACCAGAGACCGTGTTCGGCATGCTGGTCCAATTGTATGTGGTGCTGCCGAAATTGGCCGAAAGCGTTCCATAGTTCGGCGCATTGTAGGAGTGGAAACCCGCACCCTGCGCAGGGTGGTTGTGGAATTTCATGATCTGCGCCATGGCGGTGGCCACGCAGCCTGTTACGGATCCGCCCGGGCACAGCGCGTTCACGTTCGGCTGCTGGTCCCACAGCGTTTGCATCAAGGGATTCACGGCAAGGCCGTCGCGCTCCACACCATGGGTGCCGGTACGCAGTTGTTGCCAGGCCGCGTTCACTTCTTCAGCGGGTTCAACGTGTTCCTCCAATGCCCCACGGATCTCCGAACGATATCCTTCCAACCATTTGGCCACATTGGACAGAAGGGGTCCGGTCGGAAAGGAGCCTTCATTCGACCAGCCAAGGATGGGGAGTACCACGTCATCCCCGCTCACGATCACGAATCCGTTCGCACCGGCGTTGAAGACCCTGAAATACACTGTGCCGGCCTCCGCGTGAGAGACGACAAGGTCCAGGTCATCGCTCCGCAGCGCCGCAAACGCCGGAACACGATCCGAAAGGAACCGTTGGGCCACCGCCCTGGCATCCAGCTCACTCACCTGTTCGGCGTGCAGCGCTCCCGCACAAAGCGAGGCGAACAGCAGAAAGAGGTAGGACCACCATGTTCGAATGGTATTACGCGACAAGGAGAGGGAGAGTACAACTGTTCTCATTTCACGGGGTATTGAAGGGCCGGCCAATGCTAAGCCACAACAATTTTACCCCATATCGGAGCTCTGCGCAATCCCTAGAACTGGTGATGTCAGTTCTCCACCAGCTCGATATCGAAGTCCACCAGTTCCACGAACTGCCGGATGCGCACGTCGATATCCTCTCGGCTCACCTCCACAAGCCGTTCAATGCCGAACTTCTCGCAGGTGAAGCTGGCCATGGCACTGCCAACGATGATGGCCCGCTTGAGGTTGTCGAAGCTGTGGTCCTGGGTGCGTGCCAGGTAGCCGATGAATCCTCCCGCGAAGGTGTCGCCCGCACCGGTCGGGTCCACCACATCCTCCAATGGCAGCGCCGGTGCGAAGAACACACGCCCCGCGCCGAAGAGCAATGCGCCATGCTCCCCCTTCTTCACCACCAGGTACTTCGGGCCCATGGCCAGGATCCGCGCTGCGGCTTTGACCAGACTGTGCTCGCCGCTCAATTGGCGCGCTTCCGCGTCGTTGATGGTAAGGATATCAACCCGCGCGATCACCTCCTTCAATTTCTCAAGCGCGCTGTCCATCCAGAAGTTCATGGTGTCCATCACCACCAGGGCCGGGCGGCCTTCCATTTGGTCCAACACCTTGCCTTGTACCGTGGGGTCAAGATTGCCGAGCATGACGTAAGGTGCCGTGCGATACGCCGCAGGCAGCTTGGGGTCGAGTTCCAGGAGCACGTTCAGGCGTGTCTCCAAGGTGTCCCGGCTGTTCATGTCGTAGTGGTAGCGCCCTGCCCAGAAGAAGCTCTCCTTGCCCTTGAGCACTTCGAGGCCATCGAGGTCCACCCCGCGGTCGCGGAGCTGCTGCATCACGGGCTCAGGGAAATCATCTCCCACCACGCTCACCAACCCCATCTTTTCCAGGAACACCGATGCGGCAAGACTGATGTAGGTGGCGGCACCGCCGACGGTCTTCTCGGCCACGCCGAACGGGGTTTCAATGCGATCGAAAGCGACTGTTCCTACGGTGATGAGCTGCATGGTGATGACGCGTTGTTACTTCCTGAAACAAAGAAAGCCGCGCTGGCGGCTCTCTTTTTCTGCTCCCCGGGCTGGACTTGAACCAGCGACCCCATGATTAACAGTCATGTGCTCTAACCAGCTGAGCTACCAGGGAAGGTACCCTCAAAGGGACGGCAAAAGTAGAAGGATCGGTCACATCCGCCAAAAAGCTCTTCAAATAGGCCGGTCGGCCCCTTTCAGGCGGCTTTCCGAAGGTCAGCTGCGTCTTGTACCTGACCCTCATCGATCCTGACCATGCGCACAGCCATTCTCCTTTCCGCCGTTTCGCTGATCTCCACGATCACCGCGCAACCGTGTGATGACCAGACCGCGAACATCGGCCTGACGTACTCCGGCAATACGATATTCGTCCAGGCGCTCACCGATCCACCCGCGATCGGGCATAAATGGACCTTCGGCGACGGCACCGAGCAATTCGGGCCGGAAGCGGTGCACACCTATCCTGGACCAGGTACATACACGGTATGCCTTGCCGCATGGTGGTGGAACAATACGACACAGGACACCTGTTGGGTGGAGGTATGTGAGCAGGTGAATATCGGCGGGGACCCATGCGAAGGTTTTGCGGCCGCATTCACGACGACGACGACACCCAATGGTACCTTCTTCTCGAATGCCACCATGGGCTCCGGGTCCCAAACGACCTATTCCTGGTCCTTCGGAGACGGGACCTTCAGTACGGAGATGCAACCATTCCACACGTATGCGCCAGGGACATATCAAGCCTGCCTTGAGGTGGTCACGATCCGTCAACTTCCACAAGGTGTGGTGCAAACTTGCGTGGACACTGCATGTCAGACCATCGTGGTCGGTGGTGGGGACCCGTGCCTGGGGTTGCAAGTGGCCATGACATATGACATCGGTCCCGGGAATACGGTGCTGTTCATCGGAACGACCTCACCGAACGCCGATGGCTTCGTGTGGTACTTCGGTGATGGTGCGGAGGGATATGACATGACCGTGCAGCATACCTATCCAGGGCCCGGGACCTATGAGGTCTGTTTTGCGGCCTACCGATGGAATGAGCAGACGCAGGACAGCTGCTGGACAGAGGCATGTGAGACCATCACCCTGGGAAACACCGATCCCTGTGACGGTTTCGAGGCCGCATTCACCACGACCACGACCCCGAATGGTGTGCAATTCCTGAATGGGACGGTGGGTATCGGCTTCCAGACCAACTATGCATGGACCTTCGGGGACGGTGCCACGAGCAATGAGCCATCACCCTTCCACACATACACACCCGGCACATACCAAGCATGCCTTCAAGTACTGACCATCCTTGAACAATCGGGGGGTGGGGTACATACGTGCGTGGATACCATGTGCATGACGATCGTCGTACCCGGTGGGGACCCCTGCCTTGGCTTCGAGGCGACCATGGGGTTCAACATCGGGGCCGGGAATACCGTCTTCTTTTCCGGGACCACGAACCTTCCTGCAGATGGCTATGTATGGTACTTCGGGGATGGTACGCAGGGATACGCCATGACCGAGCAACACACCTATCCGGGACCTGGTACTTATGAAGCCTGCTTCTCGGCGTATCGCTGGAATGAACTGACACAGGATAGCTGTTGGACCGAAGCATGCGCGACGATCATCATCAATGGTGGCGACCCGTGCGATCAACTGCAGGCGTGCTTCGTGCCCACCCAGGGCGGACCTACGGTCTTCTTCAACAACTGCACATCAAGTGGGAGCAACGCTCAGTTCGTATGGGAATTCGGAGATGGGACGACCAGTGGAGAGATCGCACCGACCCATACGTACCAAGCGCCCGGCATCTATACTGTGTGCCTTACCGCATACTGGCAGAATTGCGTGGATAGCACGTGCACGACGATAACGGTGGTTCAGGAAGATCCCTGCCTCGATCTGGCCCCGGGATTCCAATGGATGAGCGGTCCGGACGAGATCACCTTCCTCAACAACACGACCGGTACCGGCTTCCAGACCGATTGGTACTGGGACTTCGGTGATGGCGGGACCAGCAATGACGCACAACCCACCCACCTGTTCCCGGGCGTTGGGACATACACCGTTTGCCTTACGGTGATCTCCATTTACCAAACTTCAGCAGGGCCGGTTACCTGCAGCTCGGAAACGTGTGGGCAGGTGGTGATCCAGGGGGGCGACCCGTGTGATGCCCTCGAGGCCTGCTTCGTGCCGAACGACCTCGGCAATTCCCTGTTCTTTTTTGACAATTGCTCTTCGCAGAACGGCAACGCCCAATTCTTCTGGGATTTCGGCGATGGCAGCACCTCCACCAACATGCACGGGGAACATGTCTACCCGTTGCCTGGCAGTTATGATGTGTGCCTGATCGTGCAGGAGGGCAACTGCACGGATAGCACCTGTGTGGTCATTGATGTGGGGACGCCATGCAATTCGTTGCTGACCGTGTTCGATTGGACGGTCTCCGGAGCGGTGGCGCAATTCACCAACCTCACGGTCCCCGTGGGTCTTTCCACAACGTGGTCATGGACCTTCGGGGATGGCACGACCAGCACCCAGACCGATCCCGTACATCAGTACAACTCGCCCGGTACGTATCAGGTGTGCCTGACGTCAACCAGTATCCTTGAGGGTGGCTTTACATGCACTGACACCCAATGTTCCACGGTGTTGGTCGGGGGCGGCCAGGCATGTGACCCGAACTTTGCCGTGGAGTTGGCTTGGAATGTGGGGGCGAACAATGTGGTATTCCTGAACGGCACCTCCAACCTCCCGAACACCTATTTCGTGTGGGAACTTGGTGACGGCAGTGAAGCGTACGGGCCGAGCGTGACGCATACGTATGCCCAGGCGGGTTCCTACATCGTATGCCTGTCAGGTTGGTACTACAATGAAGCCACCGGCGACAGTTGCTGGACCGAGGAATGCGCCTACATCTTCACGGATGGTATCGGCGAGATCTGTCAGGAGCTTGGGGCTGGGTTCCAATGGATGAATGGTTCGAACGAGATCGCGTTCGTCAACAGCACTACCGGCACCGGCTTCCAGACCAATTGGTCCTGGGATTTCGGCGATGGCGGCACCAGCGACGAAGCACAACCCACACACCTGTTCCCAGGACCTGGGAACTACACCGTGTGCCTGTTGGTCGTTTCCTACTACGAAACACCCAACGGGCCGGTAACGTGCACCTCGGAGGCATGTGGCCAGGTCGTGATCCAAGGGACCGATCCTTGCGATACACTGGATGCGTGCTTCGTCAGCAATGACCTGGGCAACAATGCATACTTCTTCGACAACTGTTCGGCAGGCCCGCTCGGCACCCAGTACCTCTGGGATTTCGGGGATGGCTCTACGAGCACCGTGCAACACGCGGAGCACGTGTACAGTGCTCCTGGCACATATACCGTTTGCCTGACGGCGAGTTGGGAGAATTGCACGGACTCGACCTGCACCATGGTTACCGTGGGTAATGCGGGAGGATGCGCTGGATTCGAGGTATGGTTCGAGGCCCAGTATCAGGATGTCGCCATCCTGTTCATCGCCCATCCATCCATGCCGGCCAATGGTATTCTCTGGACATTCGGGGATGGCACATCGGGTTTCGGCACCACGGCCGTTCATACGTTCCAGACAGGCGGCCCGTATGAGGTGTGTGTGCAGGCCTGGTACTGGAATGAAGCGGAGCAGGATAGCTGTTGGAGCACAAGCTGCCAATGGGTGGAGCCCTTCTTCCCGACCGGTATCACGCCTTACTCGACCGATGCGTTCCGTACGTATCCCGTGCCCGCGCACGGCGCCCTGACCATGGACGGTCCCTCGGACCTCAAGGGTGCGGTCGTGCGGCTGTTCGGCATGGACGGTAGACAGCGTGTCCAGGAGCGCGTGGATGCTTGGCCCTTCGTGCTGGATCTGACGGATGTGGCACCGGCGGTATACATCCTTGAACTGTCCGCGGACGGAGCGCGTTACAGGAGCCGGATCGTGGTGGAATAGAGACTGGTCCGTGGCACTTTCAAGGAAGTCCCGACCTTGGTCGGATGCCGGTCGCTGACCTTCTTCGAGCACTGCTGATCGCCTGCACCGCATCGGTGCCTGTGATCGTCCAGGCCACGCGCTATGAAGTACCGGCCGGCGCGGACCTTGGTGAGTTCGTTGCACAGCTGCCGGCGGATGCGACCTATCTCGCCTTGAGCAAGAGTGCCCGTTACACCAGCAAGGGTGATATCGTTTTGCCGGACGGAGTACTTCTCATCATCGATGGATGCGGCGCAACCCTTGAATTGGGAGTCGGATCGCACGGTTTCACGCGCCGGATCAAGGACCAGGCCGATGCCATGAAGAAGGTGTCCTCGCGTTATGCGATCCGTGACTTTGCGGCGATCGAAGGCGGGTTGAAGGCGATCGACCTGCAGGCGACCCTGGGCAGCACCGTGACCAATTGCCGGCTCATCGGCCAATCCGTCGCCGCGGTGGATCTACGGTTCTGTTTGATGGCACGGTTGCAGAATGTGCTGGCCACGAACCCGAAGGGACAGGGTTTCGTGATCCGCACCGGTGACTGGCCCGGCGCCAATTGGAACAACAGCCAGAGCAACAGCACGGTGCTGGAGCAGTGCCGTGTGTATTCTTCCGGCAGCACCACGAATGCGTTCGCCGTGCTGAACAGTGGCGGCGTGCGCATGCTTGATTGTGTGTCCGAAGGGGCCGTGTCGGACCGGGACATTTACCTCGCCGCGGTGACCGATGGGAATGAGGAGCGGCTGGCGAACAACACCGTGGTGAAGTCCTTCACCCTGCACAACTTCCATGTAGAGCACAAGGTCCGATTGGAAAGCATCCATGTGAACATGCCGAACCAGGCCACCGTGGACCTCTCGAACATTTATTGGAATGGGAAGCCCGAAGCGCCGGTGATCCGTTACCTGCGTGGACAATTGAATCTGAGCGATATCGGTTGGTGGTCGCCCGATCTCCGGATCGTGAGTCGGGTGACCACACCCCGCATCAACGCGACCCGCTGCCACAGCCAGCTCCGCCCGGGCGATAAGTCCCAACGAACCGCCACGCGGGCGGGCAGCTTCGAGTTGGCCGATCCCTTCCCGGGCCATACCCGATTGGACCTGACCTACGTTCGCGTTTCGGCACCCTCCCGTTAGGGGTCCTCAGCGGCAACGTCGTACACGAATCGGTACCCGGGCGCACCCCGCTGTCCGGCAAGTTCTTCCGTGCTGCCGTCACGGAAACGGATACGCGCTGGCGGCACACCTACTGCCGATGTGGTGGAGAGCACCCGTGCACGACGAGCGTTCTCCAATTCCTTCGCTTCGCTCGCGCAGGTCTCCTTCCCGGCGATCGAAAGGCACCTCTCGTATGTGGGTTTGCCGACAAGTTCGGGGGAGCGATCCTCCACAAAAGCCTCGAACGCCGTGTCGCGCACGCTGAGGTCGAAGATCCGCGCGCTATCGGCATTCTCCAACACCGCCTTGTCACCGAACAGGAACGCCTGCTTCACGTGGAAGACGGCCACTTCCTGTGTCTCCAGGTCAGTATCGACCAGCGGGATGAGGTCCACGACGATGTCCGGTCTTTCGAGCAAGGCACGCGACAATTGCTCCAATGTTCGCGTCTGCGATCTGCCGGGTTCGCGTTGCAGGAATGCGAAGCGCACACGCTCGAGCTCGGCCTCATCATTGCCTTGCACCGCGCGCATCAACATTCTTCCGGGTGCACTAGCGGCCTTCAGCACCAGGTTCTTCAAGACCTGCCAGATGATGGGCCACACCCTGAACTGCGGATCCTTGAGATCCCCGCTTACGGGTACATCCAACTCCACCACGCCCTTCACATCCTTCAGCAGGCCTGCCGCCAGCCGTAGCGGAAGCACGTATATTCCACTGGCATGCTCTTCCACCTTCCTGCCGATCACCAGGCCATCCACTTGCAAGTGATTTCGGGAGTCCAATACACCGCTGGTGATGGAGGTGTTCGAGGTGTAATTCAACACCCCACCTTCCAGCGGATGCGCTGCATACCAGCGGCCATAGGTATCCAAATGGTCCAGGGCCAGTCCTTTCACATCCAAGGCCATGACCATGTTCCTGAGGTCCTTCGGGTCGAAGCTGAAGCGGGCCACTAACGCTCCCGTCTCCTGCAGGGTGGCGCTGACATCGATCTCCCCGACCTCTTGATCGGAGGTCACCCGCTCCGATGTGATGTTGATCCCCGACACGTTATAGCGGAAGGGACGAGCGGGCGTATGGTCCTCGAAGCGTACCGAACTGCGCGTCAAGGATGCCTTCTGGGCGGTGTACTCGTTCGCTACGACCTGTTGGCCCAGATAGGTCACGTAGTCGGCCAGCATCACCAGCACATTGCTCTCTGACGCGTGCAGGTATGCTGCGCTATCACCGGCCACCACAACGGTATCCATCTTCAACCACCGGCTCCAGTTATCAGTGCCATCGGCAAGCATCCTGAAGGCGAGTGCGGCGCCGTCCAGGTGAACTTCCCCAACCTCGAATGACCCATCGCTGGCCACCAACGTGTCCAAACGAGCCCGACCGGTCGCAAGGCTGAACAATGTGTCGCCGTGCGGATCGGTGAGGTCGACACCGCTCAGCCGCATGCCTGCACTTAGCGCAAGGCCACTGGTATCGGCGAAGTTGTCCACAAGGTCCAGGTCCAGGTCCAGAGTACCTGACAGCGACTTACAAGAGAAGAGGTCCTGCAGGTAGGGAAGCACCTGTATGAGTTCGAAGCCTTTCAGTTGGGCCTGTATCGCATACGCCGAGGTCTGCGTGTCTATCATGAACTTGGCATCCGTGCGGCCGCCACCACCCAGTTCGAATCCAAGGGCGAAATCCATGCGCGCACGTTGAGAAGAGATCTCGTTGCAGCTTGCCATGAGGCCTATCACCTGGACCGGTCCGTGCAGCAGATCGCTTTCATAGTCGATCCGCGCACCGGTCATTGCGATATCGCGCATGCTGAACAACACCACGGTGGTATCCGGTCCCTCAGTGGAAGGCGTGCCACCGAGTTCCATCAGATCCGTGAAATTGAATCGGTCGCCGTGTTGAACGATATGGAAATATGGCTCCTCCAAACGCAACCCACGAAAGCGCCAGTCATTGTTCCGAAAGCCGTCCAACAGGTCCGCACGCACGCCTACGCGCTTCCAGGAAACGAATACCTGCTCACTTCCTGGTTCGTAGCAAGTGACGTTGTTCACCGCATACGTGAAGGTGAATGGGTTGAGTACGATGCTGCCGATGGTCACCTTCCGGTCGATCCATTGCTCGCTGTTGTCCTCGATGTAGCGCTTCAGCAGGTATGGCAACAGAAACGCCACCAGGCACAGCAGAAGGACCAGGATCAAGAGCGCCATAAGCAACCTTCTTCTCCAGCGCCTTCGGTCAGGTGTGCTCATCTGCGCGAATGTAGATGGTGCCGGTAAGAACGCGAACGGCCCGGAGTTGAGCTCCGGGCCGTTCGACCAATGGTCCTACGGAGGGCCTACGCGGCTGCTTCGGCTTTGTGCGGCAGGAGTTGAAAATCGTTCATCACCACCTCCGTCACATAGCGCTTCGTGCCGTCCTTGGTCTCATAGCTGCGGTGGACCAGCCGGCCCTCGAGAGCGACAGGAGAACCCTTGCGCAACATGCGCTCCACCGCATCGGCAGTGGCGCCCCATGCCACGATCGTATGCCATTGCGTGTCGGTCACGCGCTCCCCTTGGGCATTCCGGTAGCTGTCATTGGTGGCCAGTGAAAGACGGGCGACCTTCCGTCCTTTGGCGACCTCCCGTACTTCGGGGTCGAATCCGAGGTTGCCGATCAAGTTTACCCTGTTCTTCAGCGTGTTCATGGTACTTAGGTGTTAGGTGACTTTTCGTTTTGTCGACCGGTGCTGTTGCCGAACGACGATGCAAACGTTCAACAGGCCGATATGCTTAATCGGTCGTTTTGCGTTTGTAATCGTTCATAGCCGTTTGTTGTCGTTTGTCAACGGATGGTGCCTTCCGCACAATCGCTTCATTCCCAGTACTCCACAACGCGTACCTTCGGTTGGCCCGTCCGCAGGCAGCATTCCACTGGGAATGCGCGTCCTGTGTTCGGAAAGGCCATTCCGTTTG
>JAGQVV010000081.1 GCA_020437805.1 Flavobacteriales bacterium | reverse complement strand
CCGAGCCGCTTCGGCGTCATCGAGCTCACCCGCCAGCGCGTGCGGCCCGAGACCGAGATCGACACCAGCGAAAGCTGCCCCACCTGCAACGGCACCGGCGAAGTGCAAGCCCCCGTGCTCGTGGTGGACGAGATCGAGAACACCCTCAACTACCTCGTTTCGGAAAAGGACATGAGCGGCCTCACCCTCAGCGTCCACCCCTTCATCCACGCCTACCTCACCAAAGGCTTCCCCAGCATCCAACACAAATGGTGGTGGCGCTGGAAGAAATGGGTGAAGGTGAAGCCCGAAGGCTCCTCCCAATTCCTCGCCTTCGCGGTCGAGGACGGCGAAGGCAACGAGGTCCCGGTGTAGAGGGCCTCCTTTCCGCGGTCGAAATATTGAACCCGCGGAAGCGCAATACCGCGCTTTCAATGGCTCAACGCGCGATCACCACTTTCACGGGAACCGACCGCGATCCTACCCGATCCGAAAGGAAGTAGACGCCTTCAGGAAGTCGTGACACATCCAACGTGGCAGTTGGGCTATTGAGCGCCTCCTCAAGTACAATGCGACCCAAGGCATCGCGCAAGACGTAGGTCCCATTTCCCGGCTCCAGACCTTCAAGAATGAGTACGTCCCTTGTCGGGTTCGGATAGGCTGTTATGTTTCCCTGCCCGAATTCTTCGACATCGAGGAGGTAATCATCCGAGTTGATCGTCCCGAGTGTGTCTCCATTGATAACGGATCCGAGCCACCAGTAATATTCACTATAACCGGTTCCATATTCGTAGTTGACTAGCCCTATTCCCTCAGAGTACTTCACCGATCCTATTCCGAATTCGGCCAAGAGATCACATTCGAGAATGTATCTCCCATCGTCATCAATACCATGTTGAGCTATGCATTCGAAATGGGGGGAGTCGCCGAGATCATGTTGTGTGGTGATAAGTTCTCCAGGGTAGGAAAATAGGAGGTCCTTATAGGGCAGTTCGATCGGCGTGGTTTGGTACAGGAACTCCATTTCCTCACCGTATTGCGTGGAGTGGGACCCACTAGAGCCTTGTTGGAGCGTGACGGTACGCCACTCGACTCGCCAAGTGCTGAAAGCAATGCTGCTATCCTCATCCGTACGGTCCAATATGTTGTACTTGGACTGATAGGTCCGAAATGTCAAGGAACCTAAGTTCCCGCTCAGACCAAACTTGCGGTATTCCACAACATCGCCAACTTGATATGGATACATCTGCGCCAATGTTGGCACCAACAACCCGATATCGGGACCATGAATGCCTACCAGCTCTCGTTCATTCATTCGTACTACTCCCCACTCCCGGGAAATGACCCACAGGTCGCCGTTGGAGCAGGAGATCGTCTTATGTACATCCTCAAGTCCGAAGAACATCAAGGTGTCCACAGCGGTCACTTCCGCGATGATGTTCGCGGCTGTATCCATCAGCCAAGCGGCGCCGAGTTCCGCCATGGGCAATACCACGATGGAGTTCGGTTCTTGGAAGTGCCAGATGTTCTCACTGGAGGTCACCGACCCTTGAAGGAACTGAGGCACGTTGGTCCGGAGGTGAATGGCACAGGTGTCGCAGAACACAGCGATACGATTGAATTGATACCGTACCGTATCGGAACCGATCGTCTCAGTCGAGGTGATGAACACTTGATCGCTGATGGCTTCCGCCCCAGGAAGCTGGTAGTTGTATTTCCAGCCGGGTCGGACCAGTTGCCATTCCTGAGCGTGCAAAAGCGACGAAGATGTGAGTATGGTGAGCAGGATGGCGACGCGCATGGGAATGCCTTTAGTCGAAGGTAGTGAATGGGGAGTCCTATTTGCTACTTCACGGCCGGCTTCCCCAGCATCCAGCACAAATGGTGGTGGCGCTGGAAGAAATGGGTCAAGATCAAGCCCGAAGGCTCCTCCCAGTTCCTCGCCTTCGCGGTGGAGGACGGTGAAGGCAACGAGGTCCCGGTCTAGGGCACCCGGCCCGGCCACCCGCCATCCGCGCCCACCTGCGGCCCAACATCCCATCCCCACGCATTCATCCACGTCCATCCCCGTCCATCTACGGTTCAAGAACTCATCCCCGCGTATTCATCCCCGCCATCCCCGCCCACCTGGGCCCAACATCCCATCCCCGCGTCTTAATCCACGTCCATCCGCGTCCATCTGCGGTTCAAGAACTCATCCCCGCGTATTCATCCCCGCCATCCCCGCCCACCTGGGCCCAACATCCCCCGCATCGCACGCATCATGGGCATTCAGCGCCCCTATACCTTCTTGGTACAACACGGCTTCACCCCACAGACCGCCAAGGACCTCATTGCCGGGCGTGTCAAACGCCTCCACTTCGCGCACTTGGAGAAACTCTGCCGCATCTTCAACTGCGAACCATACGACCTCTACGACTACGTCGCCGACGGGCCCAATGCCGCCTCCGGCCCGGACCACTTGGCCTTCTTGGCCAAACCAGCCGTCGAAACCGACATCCACACCCTCACCGCCGGGCTGTCGCTCAAGGAGATGGAAGCGCTCATCAACGAAGTGGCCCAGCGCCACAAAGCGGCCTGACGCTGCGCCCTTGCCCGTCGGCCGGTGCATCACCATCTTCGCACCGTGCCCGCCGCCACACCCACCGAACTGCTGCCCAAGGCCCGCAACTACTGCGCCCGCCAAGAGCGTGCCCAGCAGGAGGTGCGTGACAAGCTCTACGCGTGGGGCGCGCACCAACAGGAGGTGGAAGCCATCATCGCCCAGCTCATCGCCGATGGGTTCCTCAACGAGGCCCGCTTCGCCGAGCATTTCGCCGTCAGCAAGTTCCGACAGAAGGGCTGGGGGCGCCGCAGGATCGAAGCGGCCCTCAAGGCCAAACAGGTCAGTGGCCCGTGCATCGCGCTGGGCCTCAAGAGCATCGCGGACGATGAATACCGGGCCAGCCTGCTGCGGCTGGTCGAGAAACGCTGGGAACGGGCCAAGGAGAGCGACCCACGGATCAAGCGCCAAAAGGTCTACCGTTACTTCCTCGGCAAGGGCTTCGCATCGGACCTGATCCAGCAGGCCTTGGCCGGGGTGGTGGATGGTCGTTAGTTGTTCGACTATCGACCGGCTCGAACTTTCGATCCGCGCGAACCTCAACCTTGGTATTGCCCCGCGCAGATCCGACCCATCCGCGTCATCCGCGTTCCTCCTCGAACCCTCCAAGCCCGTACTTTTGCCGCCCCTATGATCACCATCGACAAGATCGACGACCTCAACGCGCGCCTCGAGGCCCTCAAAGGCTACCTGGATATCGAGGAGAAGCGCGGTCGCATCCTGGAAGAAGAGAAGTACACCATGGACCCCGACTTCTGGAACGACCAGAAGAAGGCCCAAGTGGTGATGCACAGGATCCGCGAGCTCAAACGCTGGGTGGGCCTCTACGAAGGGGTCAAGCGCGAAGTGGATGACCTCGGGGTGGTCTTCGAGTTCTTCAAGGCGAAAGAAGTGCCCGAGGCCGAGTTGGATGCGCAGTTCAAGAAGGCCTCCGAGGCCATGGAGGAACTCGAGTTCAAGAACATGCTCAGCGCCGAAGAGGACCCCCTGAGCGCCGTGATCCAGATCACCAGCGGCGCCGGCGGCACCGAAAGCAACGACTGGGCCTTGATGCTCCTGCGCATGTACCGCATGTGGGCCGAACGCAACGACTACAACGTGCGCGTGCTCGACTACCAGGACGGCGAAGCCGCCGGCATCAAACAAGCCACCATCGAGGTCGATGGCGAATTCGCGTTCGGCATGCTCAAGGGGGAGAACGGCGTGCATCGCCTGGTGCGCATCAGTCCCTTCGATAGCAATGCACGCCGCCACACCAGCTTCGTAAGCGTCTACGTCTTCCCGCTCGTGGATGAGACCATCGAGATCGACATCAACCCGGCCGACATCACCTGGGATACCTTCCGCAGCGGTGGCGCCGGCGGCCAGAACGTGAACAAGGTGGAGACCGGGGTGCGCCTGCGCCATGCCCCCAGCGGCATCATCATCGAGAACACCGAGACCCGCAGCCAGCTGGATAACAAGACCAAGGCCCTGCAGCTCCTGAAAAGCCAGCTCTATGAAGCGGAACTCGAGAAACGACGCAGCAAGCGCAGCGACATCGAGGCCGGCAAGAAGAAGATCGAGTGGGGCAGCCAGATCCGCAACTACGTGCTGCAGCCCTACAAGCTGGTCAAGGACGTCCGCACCGAACACGAGACCAGCAGCGTGGACGATGTGCTGAACGGTCACATCGACGAGTTCCTGAAGGCCTACCTGATGCAACAGGGGCAAAGCCAGAAGGTATAGGGATCATGAACGTGGAACGTCGAACACCGGTTGATGAAGTGGGATCCGGACCCACTTCGGTATCCGTTATTGAATGTTCGATGTTCGATATTGAAACGAAGCAATGAGCGACTATCGGATCGAGAAGGATACCATGGGCGAGGTGAAGGTCCCCGCCGACAAGTACTGGGGCGCGCAGACAGAGCGCAGCCGCAACAACTTCAGGATCGGGCCTCCGGGCAGCATGCCGTTGGAGATCGTCCACGCCTTCGCCTACCTGAAGAAGGCCGCCGCACTCACCAACCTGGAACTCGGCAAACTGCCGCAGGAGAAGTGCGACCTCATCGGGAAGGTCTGCGACGAGATCCTCACCGGTGCATTGGACGATCAGTTCCCGCTGGTGGTCTGGCAGACCGGCAGCGGCACGCAGAGCAACATGAACGTGAACGAGGTGGTGGCCTACCGTGCGCACGTC
>JAGQVV010000353.1 GCA_020437805.1 Flavobacteriales bacterium | reverse complement strand
GAAGGGGCTCATGCCATCGGGGTCGCTCCCGCTCCAGACCTCGCTGCCATCGAAGGCGTTCAGCGCATACTGCAGCCCGCTGAGGTTGCGGAACACGATCAGGTTGTCGGCGAAGATGGGCGAAACCTCATCCTCGTTCTGCGAGGCCTCGTAGTCCCAGATCAAGCTGCCGTCGCTCGCGTCGAGACAGTAGAGCGCGTTGGTGCCGGTCGAGTTGGTGCTGGCCACGAAGATCCGGCCATCGACGGAGGCCACCTGACCGCCGAAGACCAGGGGCGATTGTAGCGTGGTGACCTGCGAATTGAACTGCACCACGGGGCCTTGCGCGGTCACGAACTGGTCGAGGTCCCAGCCGACGAGTTGGGCATCGGTGTTCCAAAGCGCATCGTCCAAGGCGTAGAAGAAGGCATTGAAGTTGCCCTGCTCATCAAAGAAGATGGGCTCCGTGAAGTTGCCGCCGAAATCGAGATAAACGTAACCGTTCGTGACCGGTTCCCCGGAGCCGTTCACCGCGGAGCCGTGAACCGCGCCGCGCGGGGTGCAAAATCCGTTCAATGTGATGGGTACGAGGTCCGGAGCGGAAGTGAAGGGCCCGATCTCACCGATCTCGAGGTATTCCTCGGTGGCCGGGTCGATGGCGTAAAGGACAGCTTCTCCCGAGCAAGGCATCGTGAGATACAGATACCCGGATGGGGTGGTCATGAAGGTGCCCCACTCCGCCTGGAAGCCACCCAAGCGGAGTTCCACGTAGACCGGGAGGTACGCGTATGGTTCTCCACTGCAGGAGATCCGGACCTGGTAACGCGTTGAGCATGTTTCCAGCAGGTCGCAGTTCCAAGGTGTGAAGTGTGCGACCTCCCCCACGTAGTTCGTGCCTTGGCGTTGGGCATTTCCTTCTTCAACCCATAGCCCTTCCGTTTCATCGAAGTACCAGAGTGGGATGTCATCCGGAGCAGAACCGAGTGATCCCGACGGAATGGGCATGGTGAGTTGTGCCATGATCCCTTCCGCCAGTTGCAAGGGGTTTCCACTGCCGTCCTCCAGTTCGATGTGGGCCATGCCGTAGGACAACAGGACGCCGGTCTCATCGGCAGCGCCGCGCGCATCCATGCCGGGTATGGGGGAGATCCCGGCCGAAGGGCTCGGGTCCATGTATTGCGCGAACACGCGAACCGTTCCCTGATAGCCATTGGCGATTGCGTTGGCCGGAATGGACACGTCTACCCCATCCACACTGCTCACGCTCCCGCCTGCGGAAGCTTGGAAGGATCCGATCTGCACTTTGGGGAGGAGCTTCACCTTCACGGCAACGTCCTCGTCACCGAAAACCTGGAAGATGCGCCCCCCGTTGAAGTAGCCGCTCTGGCGCACCCGCACAAAGTTGGGACCGTCGTTCATGGGCACATCCTCCAGCCGGAACACGCCCCGCGCATCCGTGATGGTCGACACGCCTTTGCAATCCACCATGGCGCCCGCCAACTGGGTGCCGGTGCTGGATATCACGGAACCGCTCACGTCCAGTACCCTATCGGTGCCCATGGATCCGCCAGGGTCCGATGGGAGCGGGTCGGATTCCTTCCGGCAGGAGGAAAGAAGAACAGCGGTGATGGAAAGCGATACGAGGGTGCGCAGATAGGACATGATGTGTTGCAGAATGGTTCCGCCCGGGTCGGGGCCTGTTGGCCAATGTATCGGGATGGACCGCAAAATGTGAACATCGGCCGCCAAGGTCA
>JAGQVV010000080.1:36328-40318 GCA_020437805.1 Flavobacteriales bacterium | reverse complement strand
AGCAGCGATGACCCGGTGCGGGTGTACCAACGCTTCGCGACACTGGACGCCATCAGCAACGGGCGAGCGGAGGTGATCATCGGTCGTGGCTCGTTCACCGAATCCTTCCCGCTGTTCGGCTTTCCCTTGGACCGGTATGAACTGCTTTTCGCAGAGCGCCTGGAGCTCTTCGCCGAGCTGCTGAAGGAACAGCCCGTGACCTGGAGCGGTACGACACGCGCAAGCCTGAAGGACCAACGGGTGTACCCACCGACAGCGAACGGACTGCGCGCGTGGATCGGTGTCGGCGGCACACCGGCCAGCGTGGTGCGTGCTGCGAAATACGGTTTCCCGCTCATGCTCGCAGTGATCGGAGGTGACCATTTGGGTTTCGTGCCCTTCGTGGACCTGTACGAACGCAGCCTCGCAGAGGCCGGAAGGGAGATGCTGCCCATCGGCGCCCATTCGCCGGGCCATGTGGCCGAAACCGATGAACAAGCGAAGGATGAATTGTGGCCGCACTATGCTGCGATGATGGAGCGCATCGGCCGCGAACGCGGCTGGGGTCCGCCCACGCGTGCAGCCTTCGAACGGTCCGCTGGGCCGGAAGGCGCGCTGTGCGTAGGCTCACCGACAACGGTGGCGGCCAAGATCGTGCGCGCTGCGAAGGGCCTGCGCCTGTCCCGTTTCGACCTGAAGTACAGCAACGGCACCATGGCGCACGGGAAGTTGATGCGCAGCATCGAACTGTACGCCACCCGAGTGGCACCCTTGGTGCACAAGGGCCTGGCATAGACCGTAACGCGGGAACGTAACGCGGGCCCTGTACGGTGCAAGCTCCGCTTTTCCGCAGACCCACGGCACGACCGATCCACGCCGCGGCGCATCCTTGGTAAGTTGCGGAACGAGGCAAAGCGGATATGCCGACCTTTCCGTCCGCGTGATCCGGCCAGGACCCAGCCATGCACGACCGCAACAACTCCCTTGGTACGAGCGCCCCGCTGCGCTATGCCACCTTCGGGGCGCTGTACCTGGCACAAGGCATTCCGCAAGGCTTGCAGCTCTTCGCGATCCCTGCATGGATGGCGATGCAGGGCGTGGATGCCGCGCTGGTCGGTGGCTACATCGGTATCTGCTCCTTGCCCTGGACCTTCAAGATCGTGGCCGGTCCGCTCATGGATCGTTACAGTTACCTGGCCATGGGCCGGCGCAGGCCGTGGCTGCTCGGCGCACAACTGGGCTTGCTGACCATGATGCTCCTGATGGCCTTCGTGCCGGACCCCTTAAACCACATGGGCCTGTTCATGTCCGTGTCCTTCGTGTTGAACTGCTTCGGTGCGTTCCAGGATGTGGCCACCGATGGCCTCGCCGTGGACATCACCCCGGTGGAACAACAGGCGCGCGCCAATGGCGTGATGTGGGGCGCGAAGGTGGTGGGTGTTTCGCTCGCTTTGCTGTCGGGCACATGGGCCATCAATTCCTACGGCTTCCGGATCGCGGTGATCGGCCTCAGCGTGGTGATGGTGCTCCTGCTCATCCTGCCTTCGGTGCTTCGGGAGCGGCAAGGTGAGCGCTTGTTCCCCTGGTCGAAGGGCGAAGCATCACCGGAAGCGCTCGGGTCGAAGGCCGAGACCTGGGGCGAGATCCTCTTCACCTTGAAGAGCGCATTCCTGCTGCGCGGCAGCCTGCTCGGTGCGTTGTGCATCTTCCTGAACGGCACGGCCATGGGCCTGAAGGATGCCATGATGCCGGTGTTCACGGTCCAGCGATTGGCCTGGACCAATTCGGAATATGCGGACCTGACCTCGGGCGCCAATGTGACCGCCGCTGTTTGTGCGATGGTCTTCGCCGGTTGGCTGGCCGACCGCGTGGGCAAGACCCGCATCATCGGCATCTACACGGTACTGATCGCACTGGGCTGGACCACCCTTGCGCTCACACCACGGCTCTGGGCCACGGCCGGCTACTTCACCGCCTCGATCTATGCGATCCAGTTCCTGGAGACCTTCTGCATCGTGGCCGTATTGGCCACCGCCATGAACCTGTGCTGGACCCGCGTGGCCGCTACGCAGTTCACGCTGTACATGGTGTGCAACAACTTGGGCATTGTCGTGGCGGCTTCGTTGCTCGGACCATTGCGCGGGCAGTTGGGTTGGTCGGCCATGTTCCTGCTGACGGCCGGTCTGTTGGTCGCAGTGGCCGTGTTGGTCGGCTTCGTGCACCTTGGAGCGCACCGCTCCGTACTGGGCAGGTTGGAAGCGGAGTTCAATGCGGAACAAGGCGCGGCGCCGGTCCCGGCGCCCGTGGTTCCCAGTGACCTGGGCGAGGGCTTGACGCCGTAGCCCGATCGACCGAGCACGGTGGCCCGCGCGCAAAAGAAGCGCAGCGCGAAGTAGGGCGAACGGAGCACAGCGACTACCTTGCCGTTGATGCGCCATGCGTTCCTGACGTCCGCCCTGCTGGTCCTTTGCCTGCCCATGCGCGCGCAGACCATTGCACCCGCTTGGGCGGACAGTGTGACCGAGCAGCTGGCCGGTTCGCCCATCGAGGACCATGAGGCCACGCTTCCGCTGGTCCGTCGGCTGTTGGCGCATTACGATCAACGACGCGACACATGCGGCATGGCGCAGTCGGCCGTGGCCATGGGTTCGTGCTACGACCACCTGGGCAAGCTCGACAGTTCCTTGTATGTGCTGCTGTTGGCCAACGATTGGAAGGATCATGACTGCGACCCGGAGCTGCCGTTCCGTGTGGCGCTCAATTTGTCATCAGTGTATCTCAGCCTCGAGGAGTTCGAACGGGCCGACTCCATCTGTGGCCTTGCCTTGGAGCAACGGATCGACGGTGGGTACAGCAAGCACCATTCGGACCTCTTGTTCAATCGTGCGGTGGCCAAAGCGAATCAAGGCGATCTGGACGGGGCTGATGCGCAGTTCAAAGCCTTGGAGGAACAGGCCCGCGCAAAAGGCGATGCGATAAGCGAGATCGATGCCCTACTGAACCGTGGTGCCTTGCGCGGGATGCAAAAGGACCTGCCTGGAGCACAACGTCACTTGGAAGCCGCCCTTGCCCGCTGCAAGGAAGTGGATTGCCCCATCCGCGCCACGATCCTGAAGAACTTGTCGTCCGTGGCCGGGAACCGCGGCGATTACGCGCTGGCCATGGCCTTGGGCGATAGTGCGCTCGTGTACGCCAAGGCGAGCGGTGACCTGTACATCCAAATGAAGGTGGTGGAGGACATGGCCAAGAGCGCACACAAACAAGGCGACCATGACCGGGCCTGGGAGCTCTCCGAATTGCACCTGGTATTGCGCGACAGTCTCATGGATGCGGAAAAGGTGCGTGCGGTGAGCGACGTGCGCGAGAAGTACCAGAGCGAAAAGCGCATGCGCCAGATCAAGGAGCTGGAGGTGGACAAGCTCGATGGCGAATTGCGACAGGCGCAGTTGCAACGCACACGGAACATCTACCTCTTCAGCGGCATCGCCGTGGTGTTCCTGGCCGTGGGCCTGTGGAGCCGCCTCCGGTACGTGCACCGCTCGCGGGCAGCGATCCAGCACGAGAAGGACATCAGCGAAGGCTTGCTGCACAACATCCTGCCGGAAGAGGTCGCTGCGGAATTGAAGGCCAAGGGCGAAGCGGAAGCGCGTCTGATCGACCACGTCACCGTGCTCTTCACGGATTTCAAGGGCTTCACGGCATTGAGCGAAGTGCTGACGCCGAAGGAATTGGTGAAGGACCTGCACGAATGTTTTTCGGCCTTCGACGCCATCATGGAGAAGCATGGCCTGGAGAAGATCAAGACCATTGGCGATGCATACATGGCCGCAGGTGGCCTGCCGGTGGAGAACACCACGCATGCCGTGGATGCCATCCGTGCCGCGCTGGAGATGCGCAACTTCGTCGAGGCCGGCAAGGCACGGAAGATCACCGCGGGGCTTCCGTACTTCGAAGTGCGCATCGGCATCCACACGGGACCTGTCGTCGCAGGCATCGTGGGCGTGAAGAAGT
>JAGQVV010000080.1:30802-36322 GCA_020437805.1 Flavobacteriales bacterium | reverse complement strand
ATCTGGGGCGATACGGTGAACACGGCCAGTCGCATGGAAAGTTCCGGTGAACCCGGGAAGGTGAACATCAGCGAGGCGACCTATGCGATGGTGAAGGACACCGCCGGGCTCACCTTCACCCCGCGCGGCAAGGTGCAGGCGAAGGGCAAGGGGGAGTTGGAGATGTTCTTCGTTTCACCGCGAGAATGAGCAGGACCAAAGCGCTTTGTAGCCTTGCCTTGGGCCTGATCTGCACGCTGGCGGATGGCCAAGGCATGGGTCCATCGCAGTTCGACACCACCTATGCACGATTCGTGGACTCGCGCTTCAGCGATCCGAGCGAAGACCTGTCCACGCTCATGCAACTCGAAGCGTACGCCAGTGCGCGGAAGGATTCATGTGCATTGGCCAGGATCAATTCATGGAAGAGCAGTTGCCATGACGCCTTGGGTCAGTTGGATAGTTCCATCTTCTTCGGCCACAAAGGCCTGCGGTTCTATCATTCGGGATGCGACAGCCTCTCGCTCATGTCGATACAGGCGAACCTGACCAGCACCTACCTGAGCCTGGGTGAGAACGACAAGGTGATCGCCATCGCGGACAAGTACCTGGCCCTTTGGAATGAGAACTGGCCCAGAGCGAGTTCCAAAAAAGCCTTCTTGACGAACAAGGCCATTGCTCAGGTTTACAAAGGCGAGTTCGAACTCGGACTTCGCACGTTCAAGGAGCTGCTGTTCATCGCGGAACGGGAAGGTGACCGGACGGACCAGATGGATGCCTGCAACAATATCGCCGCGATCTTCGGAATGCGCTATGAGGATGGTGGACATGCATCCTATCTGGACAGTTCGGAGAACTATGTGCGAAAAGCCCTGAACATCGGTCGGAGCTTGGGCAAGACCGAGGAAGTGGTCATCCATTACTTGAACCTGGGCGTCATTTCCAAGGACAAGAAGAACTACACACGAAGTCTTGCCTATCTGGATTCAGCCATGGTCATCGCTCGAGAAGCCCAATTCCTGCAACTGGCCTCGACCATCGCACAGGTCCGTAGTGATGCCTTCGAAGGGATGGGGAAGCTCGACAGCTCGCTCGCATACCTCCGTATCCATGCCCAGCTCAAGGACAGTCTGCTGGATCACGAAAAGGTGCGCGCCATTTCCGACATGCAGGAGAAGTATGAAAGCGAGAAGAAGGAGCGACAGATCAAGGAGTTGGAGGTGCATAAGCTGAGTGCCGATCTGCGGGAGGAACAGCTCACCCGTACCCGGAACATCTATCTATTCGTGGGGCTGGGGGTCATGCTGGTCGCTGGTGGGCTTTGGAGTCGACTGCGGTACACGCGACGCGCCAAGGCGATCTTGCAAGTGGAGAAGGATCGCTCGGAGGAACTGCTGCTGAATATCCTGCCGGAAGAAGTGGCCGAAGAGTTGAAGGAGAAAGGAGAGGCCGAGGCCAGGCTGATCGAACAGGTCACCGTGCTCTTCACGGACTTCAAAGGCTTCACCGCCATGAGCGAGAAACTCAGTCCGAAGGAACTGGTGAAAGACCTGCACGAATGCTTCAGTACATTCGACCGCATCTGCGAGGCGCACGGTTTGGAAAAGATCAAGACCATTGGGGATGCATACATGGCTGCGGGTGGATTGCCCACGCCCAACACCACGCATGCCACCGATGTGATCCATGTCGCACTGGAGATGCGCGATTTCATCGCCGAAGGCAAGGCACGCAAACTCGCCGCGGGACTTCCCTACTTCGAGATCCGCATCGGCGTACACACCGGTCCGGTGGTGGCCGGCATTGTGGGCGTGAAGAAGTTCAGCTATGACATCTGGGGCGACACCGTGAATACCGCCAGCCGCATGGAAAGTTCCGGTGAACCCGGGAAGGTGAACATCAGTGAAGCGACCTACGCGCTGGTGAAGGACACCGCCGGGCTCACCTTCACCCCGCGCGGCAAGGTGGAGGCGAAGGGTAAGGGAGAGATGGAGATGTTCTTCGTGGAACCCGGTGAACGAAGGCCATGATGCAGGAGCACGAATGCGGGAACTGATGCGCGGTACGCTCCTTGGCCTGTTCCTGGTCCTCGCGCTTCTTGCCCGAGCGCAACGGGAGGACCCACACCCGATCGATGGTGCCCTGTTGCCCACACGCGCCTCGTTGATGCGCATTGCGACCGAGGATTGGAAGGGTCTGCCAAGGGGCTATCGTCTTCCGTCCGAAGTGGATCTGCGCGCCCAACTACCGCCACCCGGCGATCAAGGACGGCAGAACAGTTGCATCGCGTGGGTCCTGGCATACGGCCTTGGATCATACCAGGAAGGGCTCAGGACCGGGCTAGCCCCGGTGGACAGTAGCGGACGCATGGACCCGGCCCGGACCTTCTCCCCGGCCTACCCCTACAACCTCACGAAGGCGGAATTCGATACGTCCGACACGCGTTGCCTTGGAACTCATTTCGACAAGGTCTTCAGTGTGTTGGTGGAACAGGGCTGCTGCACGTGGGAGGCCATGCCGTACGATCCTGCACCCTTGGCCTGTTTCCAACCCGTCCCCAAGGGGACGGAACGCGCAGCGCTTCGCCACGGCATGACGGTGCCCATGCGGGTGTCGCCTTACGAGCTGGAGCAGATCCGCTACCACTTGGCGCAAGGCGACCCTATTGCTTTTGCCACGGGGATCGACACGGCCTTCAAGTACGGCGGTAAGCGCGCTGCGAAGGGCGCACCTTTCGATTGGCGGCCGGAATGCGCGCAGGCCATGCCCGGTAGCCACGCCATGTTGGCCGTGGGCTACAGCGATGCCGACAGCACCTTCCTGATCATGAACTCGTGGGGGCGGGATTGGGGAGATGGAGGCTTCTGGCACATGCGCTATGATGTGTTCGATTGCCATGTGACCGAGGCCTACATCGCACACCTTCCGCTCAGCACACCGAAGTTGGACGTGGTGGAGCAGGAGCAGGTGAAGAGCACGGAGCGCGACCGCTTGAAAGCGAAGCTGGCACCGGGCGAGCGCGCTGATGTTCAGGGATTATCGCTCTCCTTGGCGCAGCACGACCCCGACGCGGAACGTGTGTTGGTGGCCGTTCAGGACCCTGCGCAAGCCAATGGTGTGGAGATGCTGGACCTGCACGAGGACCGCCCGGTACGCTTTGTTCGGGGCGATGATCTGGTGACCGTGACCTACACACGGGCCTCCCGAACGCACGATGTGCGCCGTACTCGGGCGCACATCGTTGCGGTGGTGGATGACGCAGGAACGGATCCCTGCGTGGAACGGGCTATTCGCCTTGCCGATCGTATCCGCTCGGCTCGAGCTTCGCATCGGTGACCTCATCGTCGAAGCCATCACCGGTGCTCTTCTTGGTGAACACGAAGGAATACTCCGAGGAGTCGACGAACATGGACACCTCGGTGCTCCACTTGTCGCTATCCACATCACCTTGTGTGTACCATACCTCCCAGTATTCGGTGTTCGCAAGCTTCACGGAAGCATCGTCCACCACTACGACCCTCATCATATCATAGTTGGAACTGCCCTTGGATTTCCAGCTGCCGCTTTGATTCGGGTCCACCCGTTTGCCGGCCGGCGTGGAGAAGCCGAGCACCATGCCGTACATACCGGGGTTGGAGTTGGTGAGCATGCCGGCAACGGAAACGCCGATGCCTTTCGGTGCTCCGGCGGCGGCCATCAGGTCCGTGCCGATAGCTGCTTTCATGTTCGAGGGCTTGGTGGTGCCCAGAGGTGTTTGTCCTTGGATCGTGCTGTATGCCATTGTTGATCGGGTTTGGATATGGTTCGTGTAATTGAGCACTGCAAGCTACCCCGGTCAAAAGGATCCCACAATACCCACATATGGGGATATTGGGGGAGGCCTGAAGAGTTCCCCACATTCCCACGGTGGAAATGAACATCGAGCGGGTTGATAAGGGATGTCGATCGTTTTGCAACCTTGCAGCTTCGTCCAAGCATCCACTGACCCTGCCCTACCATGAACGGTTCCCAGCGCTTCTTCCGCCGTACGGTCCTTGGCCTCTCACTGGTCCTGAGTACTCTTCCGGTTTCCTCCCAGTCCCTTGTTCAGGCCGTGGAGCATCGATGCGGTTTCGAAAGCGCCCACGAACGCAAGATGCGCGATGATGGCCGCTATGCCGAGCGGACACAGGCGTTCGAAAGTCTCCTGCGCAGCGGCGTGCAGCTGGAGCGAGGAGGTGGTACGCTGTTCGTTCCAGTGGTGGTGCATGTAATGGAGACCGGCAACGCGTTGACCGAGATCTCCGATGCGCAGGTGCGGGACGGCATACGCAGGCTCAATGAACGTTATCGGAAGATCCCAGGGACGCCGGGTGATGGGAACGGTGTTGATATCGGGATCGAATTCGCTCTGGCCGTCCGCGACCCCCAAGGCAATTGCACCAATGGCATCACGCGCTACGACATGACCGGTAATGCGACCTACATGGCGAACGGTGTGTTCAGTGAGACCTCGGGGATAAGCGATGCCTCGCTGAAGGCGCTTGAAGTGTGGGACCAGGAAACCTACTACAACATCTGGTTGGTCTCCGAGATCGACAACAACAACGGGGGCGGCGGAGTGCAGGGCTACGCGTACTTCAGTGGAAGCCACGGTGGTCCCGAGGACGGCACCGTGATGTTGGTGAACTCGTACAAGAGCCCCTCGAGCATCACCCTGGCGCATGAACTGGGCCATGCCTTCAATGTGTACCACACCTTCCAAGGGGATGCGAACGGCACCGCATGTCCACCGAACGGGGATTGCGCCGTTGATGGGGATCGGGTGTGCGACACGCCGCCCCACATCCGAAGCAATAGTGATTGCGATTTCACCGGGACCAATGCGTGCGACGGCGGGTCATCCCTGGCGCTGTTCAAGAACAACTACATGGACTACGCAGGGGATGCTTGCCAGAACATGTTCACTGCTGGGCAGAACACCCGTATCCAAGCGGCCCTTACCACTGCGCGTTCTTCCTTCCTTGCTGCCAATGGCAACCTTGCCCTGGTGCCGCCAGGCGCACCCACAGTGGATCTGGTGGCGTCCGGATCGTTCTTGTGCGGTGCAGGTGGGTCGGTGCAGTTCTACGATGCTTCGGCATGCATACCGAACACCTATGTTTCCGACGCTCCTGGCATCACCTTCGCGTGGACGATCACGAACGGTACCGAGACCCACAACGCCACGGCCCAGAACCCGCTGTTCACCTTGAACTCCGTCGGGGTGTATGATGTGACACTGGCCGTTACCACCGGCTTGGGCACCTTCACGCGCACTGAACTGGGTTCCGTGGTGGTGGCCGCACAGGCTGTTCCGGCCTGTTCCCCCAACAGCAACAACGAAGGGAACTTCGCGCAGACAGTGAACAACGTGGTCTTCAACACGATCTCCAACTCCACCAGCACGGTAACGAACGTGGCGTACACGGACTTCAGTTGCAGCCAGAACACCATCGTGGCCGCTGGTGGAACCTATCCGTTGAGCATTTCCCTGCGCGCTGGTGGAAGCGCTGCGGAGTC
>JAGQVV010000080.1:0-30721 GCA_020437805.1 Flavobacteriales bacterium | reverse complement strand
CAGCACGGTGGTGGCCAACGTCACCATTCCCGGAACAGCCGTGACCAACACCCTGTTGCGCATGCGTGTGTACGGTGAAGGAGGAACGCTGAGCGCCAACGAGCGCAACTGCCTTTCGGCCCTTTTCATCGGCGATGTGGAGGACTATGGTGTGTACATCAGCAATTCCGTTGCCTCGGTATCCATTGCGGCAACGCCCGGCGGAGCGATCACCTACGGCACCCCGGTCACCTTCACGCCCACCCCGGTGAACGGAGGTGGAGCGCCTACATACACCTGGTTCCGCAATGGAGCAGTGGTGGGCACGGCCGGTACCTACCAAAGCAACGACCTGTTGCCGGGGGAGACGATCCACTGCGAAATGAGCTCGAACCTCGCCGGGGTGATCGCATCGCCGGCCCTCTCCAACACCCTCTCCATGACCGTGACGGGCCCGCCGCTCTCGGATCTGGACGCATCGACCACTGTGATCTGTGCCGGTTCAAGCGTCACTTTCTCGGACAAGTCCTTGCTCTCGCCGACCGCTTGGTCGTGGAGCTTCCCCGGCGGAACACCTTCTTCCTCAACGGCACAGAACCCGGTGGTGAGCTACGCGGCACCCGGCACCTATTCGGTCACGCTTACGGCCTCCAATGGCAACGGTACCGGTACCACGGAAACGCGGACCGACCTGATCACGGTGTATGCCGCTCCACCCACCACATGTGCGGTCACACGAACGAATTCGCCCACGGCAGGTATCGGGATCACGAACGTTACGCTCAACACCATCAACAACAACACGCCGTATGATGGTGCTGTGATGAACGACTACGCCTGCACCGCATGGACCGCCTTGGAGCCGTCCACGAACTATGCGATCTCCGTGCAGGTGGGAGGAGCCAATCCGCAATGGGTGCGTGCGTACATCGACTATGACAACAGTGGGACGTTCAGCGCAGGAGAGCTTGTTTTCGCGCCTTCGAACGGCACGGGGGTGCGCAGTGGCACCTTCACCACACCGGCGTCGCCCACCATCGGGGCGCTCTTGCGCATGCGCGTGATCACCGATTTCGTGAACACCTCACCTGGAGCGTGCACCAGTCCGCTGCAATATGGGCAAGTGGAGGAGTATGCCGTGGTGTTCGATCCGCCGGCAGCCGTTCAATTGGTGGTACGTGCCCACCTGGACGGTCCGTACAACGCGGCCACGGGTCTGATGAACGACGCGTTGCGGGGTCTCGTGGGCTTCCCGCTCACCGAACCGTACACCGCTTTGGGCTATCCACACGTGGGTGGCGGTGGTGAGAGCATCGCACCTTCCGTCCTGGCCGTGGCCGGGAGCAACGCCATTGTGGATTGGGTGGTCGTGGAACTCCGCAGCTCGGCCAACCCCGGTGTGGTGCTGGCCAGCCAAGCGGCGCTGCTGCAGCGCGATGGCGATGTGGTGGGCACCGATGGTACCTCGCCCTTGTCCTTCGACCTGCCCGCTGGGAACTATCACATTGCCGTTCGGCACCGGAACCACTTGGGTTGCATGACGCTGAACACCGTAGCCTTGGTCGCGGCGCCGACCACCGTGGACCTTACCCTTGGAGCAACGGCGACCTATGGGACCGAAGCACGGAAATCGGTCTCGGGCAGCTTCCCCACCAACGTGCTGTGGGGAGGCGATGTCTCTTTTGACCATGAGGTGATCTATACCGGCGGCGACAACGATCGCGACCGGATCCTTGTGGCGATCGGCGGCACCGTGGCCACGAACATCGTGAACGGCTACTTGCCCGAGGATGTGGACCTGGACGGATCGGCGATCTATACCGGGGGCGGGAACGATCGCGACCGGATCCTGCAGAACATCGGCGGGGTGGTACCCACCAATACACGGACGGAGCAACTCCCATGATCACACGGGTCCTCCTGTCCGTCCTCACGCTCGTGCTTGGTCCGGTCGCCTGTGCACAGGAGCCCGGGACACCTGTGGAGGTGATCGGAATACCGGAGCCGGGAGCGGATGGTCCGGAACAAGTTTTCACCATCGTGGAGCGAATGCCCGAGTTCCCGGGCGGTCACGAAGCCATGTTCCGCTTCATCCAAGAGAATTTGAAGTACCCGCAAGAGGAGCGCAAGGCCGGTGTGCAAGGGGTGGTGTACGTCAATTTCGTGGTGGGGGAGGATGGTGTACTGAACGAGGCGAAAGTGCTGCGCGGTATCGGTGCGGCGTGCGATGCGGAATCCTTGCGGGTGGTGAAGGCCATGCCTCCGTGGACGCCCGGCATGCAACGCGGCAAGCCCGTGAAGGTGCAGTACAACCTGCCGATCCGCTTCAAGCTGGACTGAATTCGCGGTGTGACCCCAGCGGAGTGCACCGTTGAACGCCCATCGGAACCGGTCTTCACCAACCCTGCTCGTCCTGTCGATGCACCACCGTCCTTGATCGCGAGGAGTGAAGGGTCGTGATCGCACGGCGCAGGTGCGGTATTGGAGCGGGAGGCGGAAGTGGTCCCGTTGCTCGGGAACCGCTGTAACCTTTCCCTACCTTCTGCGACTATCCCTTGCAGAACCCACCGGGAACCATGTCCTCCGAGAAACAAAGCGCCTTCATGCAGGCCTACGCCAAGTGCCACGAGCCCTTCGTGCGCTACTGCTCGGCGCTGGCCTACGGGAAGATGGATGCGCAGGACCTGGTGCAGGACGTGCTGCTCTCTGCCTTCCACAAGTTCGATACGATCGAGAACAAGGAACAGCTGTTGCACTACCTGGTACGTGCGGCACGCTTCCGCGCCATCAGCCTCTGGCGGATACGGAGACGCAGCGAAGCCATCTGTGATCAGCAGGCCGAGCGTTTGCGTTCACGAGGGGCCACGGCCGAAATGCTGGTGGATGTGAAACTGCTCTATGCCGCTTTGGACAAGTTGCCCAATGACCAGCGGGAGGCGGTCGTGCTCTTCGAGGTATCCGGCCTTCCGATGGCCGAGATCGCCGCCATCCAGAACTGCTCTGAGGGGACCGTGAAGACCCGTGTGAGCCGGGGCCGCGCGAAGCTCAGGGCCGTCATGGACGGTCGTGCGAAGTCCGCGCCGCAGGTGTTGAACGCCTTAACGACCCTTTTGCTATGACCGGGGAAGGAACAGATAGGACATTCGAGTTGCTGCGCGAGCTACCGACCGAAGTGAGCCTCGAGACGGTAGGTCAGCTGGTGGCCGCGTTCCCCTTGCTACCAGCAGCAGCCTCTTGGACCAATTACATCAACCTTAATTCCATCGCCATGACCTCCGCTGGAACACTCATCATTGCCGGTGCCGCTTATCTCCTTTCACCAACAGCCCCGGAGCCTGTCGCCTTGGAACCGGAACCGATCGTCGAAGTGGCTATGGAAGCGCCGGTTGAATTGGACGCCGTGGTATGGCCCGGACCGGCCAAGAAGGACCCGCCGAAGCCGGAGCCTGTGAAGGAGGTAACGGTCGCTGTTGTGGCGGAACCGGAGCCCGAAGAGGTGCCGGAACCTTCAATGCCGCCCGGACCGAAGGTCACGCCATCAGTGGTGCCTGCGCCAAAAGCCGTCGTCGTGGTACCCGAGCGAAAGGATCCCGGTCCCAAGGCCTTCGACCATACGGGCTTCACAGGCGTTTCGGTGCTCGGTGGCTTGGATGTGATGATCGAACAAGGGGCGTTCGCGGTGGCAGTGGATGGCGAGAATGTCGAAGACCTCGTGGAGATCACCATGCAAGGGAAGACATTGATGGTGGCGCCGAAGGAACGCAAGGGCAAGGAGAAGGGGGGGTGCGAGAAGTCGCCGCATATCGCGGTGAGCATGCCTGCGTTGGAGCGCTTGGTGCTCACCGGTAGCGGGACGATCCACGTGGATGAATTCGTTGACATGGAGACCATGGAGATCAAATTGAACGGAAGTGGCGATGTGCATTTCCAACGTTTCGCGGGCCTCCGGAAACTGGAAGCGTATCTCTCGGGTAGCGGCGACATCCATGGAGGATCAGTGGAGGTGGCGGGTCTTACGCGGCTCAACTTGGCCGGTAGCGGGGACATCAGTGTCCACGGAAGTACCGAAGAGCTCGATATCTATCTGGTCGGTTCCGGGGACGTGGATGCAAGTGGACTGCGTTCCGGCAGGTGCGAGATCAAGATCGTTGGGTCCGGAGATGCGATCGTGGACTGCAATGGGACCTTCAACAGCCAGGTCACCGGTTCGGGTGATCTGCGCAACACGGGGAACGCTGGCAGGGGCGGTGCATCAGGGCAAGAGGGGAACAGCTACTGAAAGGTGATCCTTTCGGCACCGTCCTGCCGCGTTCCTCGAATACGCCGATCGTCCGAAGGATGTCGACGGAAAGAACAACCGTGCGACCTCAGCGATCAAGCTTCAACACACGCTGCACGTGGACGGATCCGCCCTGCACCACGCGAAGGAGGTAGGTGCCCTCCTGAAGGTCGCCCAGATCCAAGGAAGAAGTGCGGCCCATGTTCTGCGGCATCCGTACGCTGCGCCCGGTGGCATCAAGGACCTCAACGGTCGCTATCGCATTGCTGGGTAATGTGATATGCACGATCCCGGGGCTCGGGTTGGGGGCTACCAGGATACCGATCCCGGTCCCGGGTACGGCAATGCTGGTGGTACTCTCCTGCGGCACACGTACGATCACGGCTCCGCCGGAAAGCAAATTCCCGAGTGGACGCAAGGCATCGCTCCTTCGGAACCAAGTGGTGCTTGTTGCGCTCGAACTGCTTCCAACATATTCGCGGCGGATCAGCACGGCATCGAGGATCGTGGTGTCGGCCAACCGTAATTCACCTTCGGCCAATAGGGTCACCACCAAAGTGGTCGTGGTACTTCCGTTAACGGCCAGATCCATCCAACTATCTCCGACCGCACTCGGGAATTGCAGGATGCGTGCCGGATCGGAATAGATGAAGGAAGGGCTTCCGGCACTGAGCCGATAGCCGATGTCGTCCACGGCGCTGTCGGACACCCGGTAGTATCCGAACTGGTCCACCAAGCGCACGGCGTGGGTGGCATCGGGATAGTCCGCTGCGTAGGGTGTTGCGGACGGGAGCAGCACGCTGTCCTTGGTGGTGCCGATCTCCGTGTAGGGCCGCTCGCTCAGGTCCCACAGAACACCGGTTCCGTTGGTGACGATACCGGGCACTACGCCGTAGGAACGGGCTTCGATAGGGTATGCTCCGAGCGCGGGTATGGCTGCGGGATGCTCCAGAACAGGTTGGGCCAGGAGCATGTAGGGGAGGAAGGCGAGGAGCGCCGCGCAAAGCTTGATCATGGTGCGGCAAAGGAAAGGGGGATCGCAGGAACGGATCAAGCGGCACTTTTACGACCGGACCTTCGAGCCAACATGATCGCCATGGCCGCGGCGAGAAGGCCCAGGACGACCAGGATCCAGGCGAACGAGCCACCGCCCGGGTCGCTTACCGGAGCCACGTCACCCACCAGCACCAGGCCGGCCCAGTAATAAGGCATGGCCTCTTCACCTTCAGCGGCATCCAGATAGGCGAGCTTGGCGGCCCGAAGCGCTTTGTTCTTGGCCTGTCCATCAGCGAGTTCATGGTAGAAGTCGGAGATGATGGATGCCGATGTCTTCTCGTCGATCTTCCACAGGGACATCACCAGGCTCGGGCATCCCGCGTACGCGAAACCATGCGCAAGTGAACGTACACCCTCGCTACTGTGTCGCTGTCCGGCCCCTGTTTCACAGGCCGTCAGCACGGCCAATTCGGCGCTGAGTTCCATTTGATAGAGCTCATAGGCATGCAGGTAGCCATCACTGGAAGTGGTGCTGTCCAAGCCCGATTTGCTGAGTATCAATTTCGAGTAGAGGGGTGAACTGTTGTTGACCTCCGCGTGGGTGCCCAAGTGTATGATCCCGTAGCGGCCCGCCTCCGAACGGAAGCTTGTTTCGGTGGCATCGCCGCCCACCATCACCCGCGCTGCGAACAGCTTGCCGAGCTCCTTGGCCGTGATCACCGCAAAGGGTTGTTGAATGTGGTCCAAGTAAGCTTGGTCGCGAGGACCATTGTCCGGAATGGCTGCGAGGTATTCCTGTTTGAGCGCATCGGAGAAGCCGGGCGCGATGGCCAGGGAGCCCTTACCATGTGGCCGGTCCAGAGCCTTGAACTGGAGGGCGGTGGTGGCCGATAGCAGGTAGGAGATGGTATGTTCGCGGATCAGTAAGTGATCCTTGTGGTCCTTGACCTCACAATCACGGGAAAGCAGTACTTCAAAGTTCAGCCGGAACAGTTCCTCATCCGGAATGATGATCACTTCCGGTGTGGTGAGCAGATGGGCCACGGGTTCCCAAACGATCCGATGCACTTCGCGAGCTCGTTCGATATAATGCTCCATTTCCCGGTCGACCACGGCACGATCCAGGTCCAGTACGAGCCGGCCCACACCGGGGTCGGCCACCTGCACCACCTCCGCACGGTCCTGCGTGATCACCACGATGTGGATGGAGCCTTCGGTCATGGAATACGCCACCAGGCTTCGTTCCGGGCCGAGCAGCTCCCGTTGCACGTCGGCGATCGCGTATGTGCGGTCACCGTATCGCAAGGCGAAGTAATTCGGATGGTCCCTCTGGAGTTGCCCGAGGAATGCGGCATACGCACGTTCATTCGCCAGTAGGGTGTTCGCGTCGAGGACATGATCCTCGTCCTGCTCCAGTTGTTTCAGCAGCATGTTCTCCTGTTCGAGCGTGCTGTCCGGCACCCCGGCATAGGATAGGCTCGCGAACGTATTGAGGCGTTGCTTCAAGAGGATCGAGCGATTCTCCTCGGAAAGTGCGAACAGTTTCTCCAGCCAGGCCCGGTCGCCGTCCTGTTGATGCAGTTCGAAGGCGATGTCCTGCGCGAGATCGAAGACCTGCTTCTGAGCCCCGAGCAGAAGTAGCCGGGAGTCCTCATCGCGCAAGGCATTCTTGTTCCTGGCCACGGCACGAATGGCTCGTTCAAGCTCGTGGAGGTCCCCGGTTGTCGCGAGGCGACGGGAGCGATCCATGCGCACCTTTTGGTACAAGACCTCCGGGAGCAGGTGTGGTGCCAGTTCGGATCGCGGAATGAGCATCCCGGTATCCGCGGGGATGCGGTCCTGCAGTTTGGAGAGGGCCGCGTTGATGAGCAGGTCGGCCTGATCGATGCGGCCTTGAGCGAATTCAGCACGCGCCATGGCCAACTCGCATTGGGCCACATGGCGATCCATCCCACCATGGATGTCGGCATAGATCGTTCGGGCCTTTGTGAGGTCCTCCAGTGCTTCCGGATAGCGATGCTGGTCCGTTCGGAATTGCGCGCGTGCCAGGTAGGTATCCGCAAGCACCGGGGCCACTTCGGAGCCTTTCATGCCGAGTTGCGCACGGATCGTACGGTCGAACAAGGAATCTGCGCGATGGAGCTGACCCAAGCTCGCCGCCACACCCGCCTGTTTGGTCAGGGCGAGGGTCGTGTAGGAACTCGCAATGCCGTAGTGCTGCATACACGCATCGACATATTCCTGCAGCAAGGTGTCCGCCTTCTCCAGGTTGCCCCCTGCTCGTTCCAGGTCCGCATAGGACTCCTTGAGGAAGAGCAGTTTCACATCGTTCTGTTCCAGCACGCCCGATCGGTCCGAGGTGGCACGGTCAAGCAGGTTGCGCGCGGTGGCCATATCACCCAGGGAGTGGTACATGGCGGCCATGTTCGCATAGGACCTGGATCGGGTCAGTATCGCCTCATCGCGCAGCGTTGGATCCTTGGTCCGCTCGATCACCTTGGTGTTCAATGCGATGTTCCGTTCCAGGTAAAGCTTGCTCTTGTCGAGGTCCCCGGCATCCTCCCAGAGCAAGGCCAGGTTGCCGATGGCGCTGGCCTTTCTGACCAACAT
Source organism: Flavobacteriales bacterium (assembly GCA_020437805.1). Taxonomy (GTDB): domain Bacteria; phylum Bacteroidota; class Bacteroidia; order Flavobacteriales_F; family PHOS-HE28; genus PHOS-HE28. Next base: position 22,857 of record JAGQVV010000080.1, on the reverse strand, counting down.
TTCGCTTTCCTCCGAATCACCGAGCCACTTCAATGATTCCAGATAGAAGCGTTCAGCTTCCCGGTTCCGGCCGAGGTGCCAGTACGACGAGCCGACCCCATTGCAGCTTTCCGCAAGGTTCATCCGAAGGGAGCTATCCCCATTGAGGTAGATCCCGCGCGCGTCCAAGAAATACCGTGCGGCCGCCGCATGGTTCCCCAGTTGGGCCAGATCGAAGGCCACATATTGTCGTGCGCGACCGCGGGCCATGGTGGAAACGCCGGGGCGGTCCGCGATCACAAGGGCGCTCGAGTCCACCTTGAAGCATTCCTCGATGAGGCCCACTTCGTAGTACAACCAACTCTGGTCGCCCATCGCCTCCAGCACGTGTTCGGGGTTCTCATCGATACCGCGGATGCGCTCCACGAATCCACTGGCAGCGCTCATTCCGGCTTCCACACCGTTCAGTTTCCAGGCCGCACGCGCGTACGGGTAGGTGTATTGGAACAGGCTGTCCTCCCAGGTGGTGCCCTTGGCCTCGATCACCTGCTGGTCCACGGCCCTGAGCAGGGGGCCATGCGATTCGTTCTCGTAAAGGTCCCAGATGAGCGAGTCCCGCAGGGCCAATGGGTCCGGCGTCACCTGAGCGGTGGCGAATGGGCCGAAGCACAATGCTGCGGCCGCGATGCACCGTTGCCCGGTGTTCATTCCTGGAGTTGTTCCTGAATGGCAGCGGCACGCTCGGTGAAGGGCGAAGCAGGGTCGATCGTCACGGCAAGTGCGGCCTTGATATCGTTGGACCTCAAGTACGCCAGGAGCAGGTACCACTCCGCCTTCCAGCGGAAGGTCGAATTCGCGTTGTTTGCAACGACCTTGAATGCCGGGATCGCAAGGTCCGTACGTCCGAGCTCCAATTGTGCCACACCGATATAATAGCGAAGGGTATCAGCGTTCGTGGTGGCGTTCGGCAATGCGGACCACTTGGCGATGGCTTTGTCGTAGTCGCCCATCTTCAGGTCCACCATGGCATCATGAAAGGCATGGTCCGAGCTGGCGCTCATGGGAACAGGCAGCCCGGGGTCCACGACGTGATGATCGGCGTACAGTCGTTCGGAGAGCGTCGGACGTGTGATCCACCACGCACCAATGGCAAGTAGAAGTGCAACACCGGCTGCGAGCTTCAACATGCCGTACGAACCACCGCGCTGTGCCTTTTCTTCGAATGCCACACTTGCGGCCTTCATTTCGCGCGCAAGACCACCGAGCTCGATGGCCAGCATGTTCTCACGTAGCGCATCCAACTCCGCGCGCAACGAAGGGTCGTTCGTCAACTCCTGCCGGAAGTGTTCCATTTCGAGCGCCGATAGGGTGCCAAGGAGATAGGCCTCGCACTGCTCGAATCGTTGTTGATCGGGCTGCTTCATCCTTCGGTTCCGTTCTCGCCCAAGGCGATCCGCTGCCTGAAAGCGCGCAGCTTCATCATGCAACGGTATTTGATCGTTCGTATGCTCTCTTCCTCCACTCCCATGGCTGCAGCGATCGTGGCGAGGTCCTTCTTTCCGTAGTAGAACTGATCCAGCACGGTCCGGCAGCGCTCATCGAGACCGGCGTAGACCTCGCGCATACGTTGGATCCGTGCATCGGTCCCGTCGTTGACCTCCACAGGGAGATCGATGGCTTCGCTATCCTTCATCACGCGCATGTTCTTGTGCGCAGCGGAACGCACGGTGTCCAGCCACTTGTATTTGGACACGCGGAACAGGTAGCCTCCCGGTTCAATGTCGGTGCCGGTCCGTATCCGTCCGTCCTTGACCGCGAGCCACAGGACCGTGATGGCCTCTTGGAACACGTCCTGTGCATCGCTGACGGTGCCACTGTTCCGCAGCACATAGTCACGTACGCTTCGGAAGTGGTCGGCATAGAGCGCTCGAATGGTACCCGGGTCGTTCCTCCCAAGACCTTCGGTCCAACCGTCGTCCAGGACGGTGTATTTCTCCTGGGTGACCTCCATCCGCCCGCGTCGGAATACGATGATACGGCTATTTGGCCTTTTGTGCGCATTGGAGTGCCGGGATCGTGTCTTGCATTGCTCCTCATAGGGCATATCGAATGGGGGTGCGGAATGTGAACACGACGCTTGATCGTTCACATCCGCCGGGGCTGCTCGATGAACCATAAAACAACCCACTTCAACCAACACATTCACGTCATGAGAACGATAGCCATTACCCTCCTAACATGCATTGGCCTCATGGGCGCGGGTGTCCATGGACAGGAACAGCGGATCGTGCTGCAAGGTGCAGGTCAGCCCCAGATCTTCACAACCCTGGACGATGCCCTCGCCGCTGCCCAACCCAATGATGCCCTGTACTTCTCCGGGGGGTCCTTCTCCACGGCACTCGCTTCTGAGGGATTCACCATCAGTATACCGCTCCATTTCATCGGTGCAGGGATCGATCCGGACAGTTCGAGCGTGACCAATACGACCACCCTGGGTACAGCTGGAACCTACAGCTTCACCTTCACTTCCGGCGCGAGCGGAAGTACGTTCACGGGGATCAAGTTCGCGCCGACCGGCTCCTTCCTCTATGGCACAGGAGAAGTAGACGATGCACCCCAAGGAATGGTGTTCGACCGCTGCGAATTCGATTGCTACGTTCGATTGGGTTTCGACGAGGATGTTCCCGCGAGCAGCAGCACCTTCAACGAGTGCATCTTCCGCAATTCCGTGGCCGGGGTAGGCCCGGCACCCACCACGTTCACACGCTGCATTTTCGACCTCCTTTGGAACAACATGTCCATCGCCGTCTTCAGGCCGACAGGCCTTACCATGGATCACTGTGTTCTACTCGAAGCACCGATCACCAATTGCGAGAACATGAACGTGACCAACAGCATACTGACCAGAGTGGGTGGTGTGCCCATCGGTCAGTCCACCGGGACGGTGAGCAATTGCATCATCTCCCATTCGGAATTGCACCTGTCCGGGCTCAACATCGCCAGCAGTAATATCATAACTGATGTTGCACAGGAGAGCATATTCGTGGACGAGGTCGACAACGACCATCAGTATTCGGACGATTTCCGCTTAGCGGTCGGGAGCCCTGGTATCGGCGCCGGGACCGATGGTACCGATATCGGTATCTATGGTACCGCGTCTCCATACAAGGATGGGTCGATCCCGTTCAACCCGCACTTCCAACAAGCCACGATCGCGAATAGCACCGATCAGGATGGGGATCTTCCGGTCAACATCCGTGTAACGGCACAACCCAACTGAGCCATGAAGAGCAAGGTCACATACCTACCAAGCGTCGTGCGGTCGCAGGTGAAGCAACTCTTGATCATGGCATTGGTCATCCTCTCTGGCGAATTGCATGCCCAGTCCGTAACGGGTTACCGCTATTGGGTGAATGATGATCCATCCACCCTCGTTGATGCGACCAGTACGCCCGGCGCGAGCATTCAATTGAACGAGCTGCTGGACCTCCCTTCCCTGGCTCGGAACTACAACCTCATGACCATCCAGTTCGTGGATGACAACGGAGCGTACAGCGTTCCGTACACACGGGTCTTCGTCAAGAACACCGGGCTGGTGAACGGTTACGAATACTGGATCGATGATGCGATCGACCAACGCATCACGTTGAGCGCAGGTCCGGCATCCGTGTTGGACCTGATCACGGCGCTGCCCACGGGGATCTCTGCGGGCATGCACACGGTGACCATCCGTTTCAGTTCGGCGAACGGGACGTGGTCGGTACCCTTGGTGGCGAGCTTCGACTACTACGTAGGCATCGAGGAGCTGGCGGGGATCACGGATGTCACGCTTTTCCCGAATCCGGTGTCCGAAGGATTGGGACTGCGCTTGACCACGGACGCGCTCCGAACGCTCAGCCTTCAGGTGCTCGATATGGACGGAAGGCTCGTTCGTGACCTGAGCACATGGGGAGTGAGCGGGACCACTTATCGGACCTGGGATATCAGCGACCTGGTTGAAGGCGGGTATTTGCTTCGCATGAGCGATGAACAAGGTTCCTGGACCACCCGATTCGTGAAGCAGTGAGGCCGAGTATGACATCGGTCCGGAAGCGTGATGGACACCACAGCACATGGCCTTCAGTTGTCCTATAGCGACAAGGATAAGCCGACAGGTCAGCCCCCGTTCACCATATGGTGGACGGGGGCGCTTTGGTTCCGTTTTGGCCATGAATGGAACCCTTCGTGCACGACCCCGCCACCTAAGGGATCACCTCCGGCCCAACCCATCGACCCGGAGCAGGACCATTGTACCGATAGCGATCGCGGATACATGGCCGCACGGTGCTTCTTCGTCCCAGTGCACTTCATCACCGCGCTGCGGTCAGCACCACCACGGCCAACAGGTTGTTCACCACGTGGAACACCACACCTCCCGTAAGGCTCTCGGAACGCTTCATCAGCAGCCCCGTGAAGATCCCGAAACCGAAGAAGTACGGCGCCAGGAACAGGTCGCCGTGCACGGCTGAAAAGATCGTGGCTTGCAGGATGTTCGCTCGGCCGAAACCGATGTACCGAGTTGCGCTGTTCAGGATGACCCCGCGAAAGACGACCTCTTCATACAGCGGCACCAGGATGGCCATCACGAAAAAGGACGCCCCGATCCCGTAGGTGGACATGAAGGCCTCCATCTCGGCCTGGGTAACGGCCAAGATGCCCAGCAGCCCTGCGACATGTTCGCTCAGGTCCACATCGAACACCCGCGCAGCTCCCTTCAGGTACATGCCGCCCAGGAACCGGAAGAGGAACAGGTACAGCAGCCCTTGTCCAACACTGCGCAAGGTGCTCCAATAGGGCGAGCGGAACACGCCTACCCCGGTGCGCCAGAGCATTGGAACGGTCCATAGTGCCCATACGACAACGAAGACCAGCATGGTCCTTGCGTCCGTCGCGTCATCCACTTCCGGTGTGTTCCATTCATCGACGAAATAGGTCCGCATGCAGGAGGGGCAAGCCATCAGTGCGACCACGGATGCGATGAGGTATCCGGCCGACACCCACCAAAAGTCCTTCAAGGTCCAGCGCATGGCAGCGGAGGCCTTGCCATTGAAGCGAGACCAACGGGTGCCGACGAAGTGGACCGGCAGGACCCAGAGGTAAGGCAGGATGAACAGCAGAACGCCCATGGCAAGTAACGCCAACACGCCCAACGCATCACGAGGCTGCCACGCTTGAACAGGGCTCTTGAAGAACAGGCGAAGCCGGTTGAGCGCCAAGGGGTCCTGCAGGTAACCGTGGTCCCGTAGCGCGTTGTAACTGGCCAGGCAAGTATCACCGGACTGGAACCGGAGGTCATGCTCGAAGAGGGCAAGGGCTGCGCTCTCCGTGGACCAGGTCTTCATGGTGTCCCGGACCAGGTAGCTGCGTGCCATGGCGAATTGTCCGGCTTCCTCCAGTGTACGTGCAAGCTCTGATCGATCGAGCGCCGTACTGTCCATTCGTTCCACTTCACGATACACCAGAAGGGCGTTCTGATGGTCCTTCAAGCGAAGCAACAATTCGGCCCTGCGCTGCAGGTTCCAGGCCCCTTCGCTCGTGTCCAAGCGGAGGTTCAAGGCTTCCAGTGCGTCGTCGTTCCGCCCCATGTCGGCCAGGATCTCTGCACGTAAGAGACTGCTTCGGTCCCGATCGCGGTAGCGGCCTGCTTGCTCGATGTGCACGAGCGCCTCTTCCGTTCGCTCGTCGTAGTGCAGTGCGCTGGCCAATTCGCGATGGAGTTCCGCGAGTTGTTCATCCGACCACGGGATGTTCGAATTCTTCCTTCGTTGTTCCGCCACGGAGAGCAATTCGATCTTTTCGTCCGACCATCGTTGTGCTGCCCGTGCCAGGATAACGGAAGGCTCATCGGGATACGCTTCGCCAAGTGCCGTCAAGCAGCTATCGAAGGCTTCTTCGTTGGGGTTGTGATCATCGTATTCTTCGTAGAGGGCGTTGCCGATGAAAGCGCATCGTTCCAGTTGTATGCGAATGTCCTGCGGGTGCGATGCCACGTGCGTATCATAACGATGCAAGGCCTCCCGGTACAGCAGGTCTTCAGCATTCCGCATGCGTTCAATGAGCACCTCATGATCAAAGGTGGTATCCGATGCAGTGCTTTGTGCTGAGGCGATGCACGCGCTCGGTCCAAGAACGAAGAGCCCAAAGGCACGAAGCAAAGTCCGCACGACCAAGGCAGTGATCGGAGTGGGTGTGTCGCTCTGCAAGTGAAGAAGGGTGTGATGCGCAAGCTATGTGCTTTGTTCGCTTGAAGGAACAAGTCGTAGGGCGGTCGCCCCAAACCCGCTACCTCGGTCGTTCATCGATCCGCGGGAGAAGTGGCAACGTTCGCTTGGGTCAAGGCAGCGGCGCTGTAGCTGCGGCATCGAGGTCCCGTTCTCCGAAAACCACATGATATGCCGGTTGTCCTCCGGCGGGAACCGTATCCGTTGGCAGGTGGTCGCGGATCAGGATGGCCCCTTCCTGTATCGCTTTTTCCACGACCAGGTATTCTGTGATCAAGTTGCTGCGAACGGATGAAAGCCGATCCACCTCGGCCAACGCATTCTCCATTCCCACCATGGCGATGCAGCGTTCTTGCACGGGATCGGTGCTCGGGCCGATAGCCTTGTCCAGCCAGTTCTTGAATGGGACCGACTTTATATCCACGGCGTCCACAGCAGCGGTCCACGCAGGGTCGAGGACCTCAGGCGGTGTTCCGGTACTATCGGCGAAATAGCTGGCCTTGGCGACCCGGATCGCATAGGCCTCGGCTTCGGCATCGCGGTTGCCGCTCCTGATCAGGGTGATCCCGATATCGGGTTTCTCCGAGGCGACGCGTGCCAGGATGTTCAGCGGCTTTTCCTGTTGGTTGGAGAGCTCCGCCTGCAAGGGTAGGAATCGGACCGCGCGCAAGTCCTCCTCATCGGCATCGAATGCCCGGGAAAGAAGTGTGACCGGTGCGTTGATGGCCTTGACGAAGATGTTCTTGATCACTTGCCAGATGATCGGCCAAACCTTGTACTCGGGGTCGTCGAGATCGCCTTCCACGGGTACGGTCAGGTCGATGTTGCCGTCCTTGTCCTTCATCAGTGAAACGGCCAAGCGCATCGGCAGGTTCATGGCATCGGCGACCTTCATCTTCTTGCCGAACGCAAAGTCCTCCACGAAGAGCTGGTTCACACTTTGTAGCTTGTTGTCCACGATGGTCGTGTTGCATACGTACCGGGTGCGTCCGCTCAGTATCGGGTGTGCCACATAGAACACCGTGTACGGCGCGAAGTCGGGCATGCCCACGTCTTCCATGGTGTATTCCAAGCGCATGTTGCGCAAGGTGGTGGGGTCCAGCCCGAGCATGGCGTCGAAGGTCCCGTTCGTGTTCAACTTGGAGTGCGCGAACAGCCTGATCATATCCGCCTTCGAGTTGATGTTGTCGGCGCGGAGCGATAGTTCGGTGAACGCGTACCGGAACGGTTCCTGAAGCGAGTAGTCATTGAACAGCACCGTTCCGTTCACTACGCCGAGCGAATCCATCCGGTAGCTCATCGTGGCGTAGTTCTTCGCTACCTCCTCCACGTAATAGGTCAACATGCTGAAGGGGTTCTCCGGGTCGTAGCCCAAACTGTCCTCTGCGGCGCTCGTCGTTGCGGTACTGTCAGCGACGAGCCACTTGGTGAAATTGTCACCCTCATCGTAAAGCTCCGCAAGGATGTACGGCTCATTGAACACCAGACGGCGCACGCGGTACTGCTCATTGGCCACGTCCAAAGTGTCGATCACAACGTCCAGTTCCTTCAGTCCGGTCAACTTTGCACCGTTCGGGTCGGATAGAGCGAAGTCCTCCACTCCCATCCTACCCTTGAGGGAGAAGCCCATCGGGTCGTTCGCATCGCCGCGCATGGAAACATCCGCATGGAACGAGCCTTCGAGCCCACCTATCCGCATGTACGGTTCCACATAGGGGACCATCATTCTGCAGGGGGCATCCTTCAGCTTTGCTTCGGCCCCATATAGCATCTTCACTTGGTCGTAGTCCAGTTCAAGATCGAGCAACGTGCCATTGTCCAATAGCACGTTCATCATCACCTCGATAAGCGGGATGTTCCACGCCACCCGGGGGCAATGCACATCGGCTTTGGCCACGTGCATGGGGTAGGGTAACAAATGGCTCTTGTAACTGAGGCTCGCACTGTCCACCCGCACATCGTACAGGGCATAGTGAACGGGTAACGTATCGGCCTGTTCCGGTTCGGGGGTGTCCTTCATGAACCGATCGCTCAGGTCACTGAAGTTGAATCGACTACCGCTCTGGACGATGCGTAGTTCCGGGTGTTCCACGTGCAACGCGGTGATCTCGTATAGCCCACCGAACATCTTGTACAAGGTTGCGTTGACAAGGATCCGGTCCACGCCAAGGAACAAGCTGTCACCTTCAGCCTCCATGATCTTCAGCCCTTCGATCCGCATCACCCCATTGATCGGGTTGATACGGAAACTTTCCACGGTGATCCGTCGTCCGGTGTATTCCGGGCTGTATTCACGAATGGCCCAGCGGACAATGGGCGGGTGCACGATCACAAAGGCGGCCAAAGCCAGCATGATCACAACGACCACCCATCTAAGCGACTTCCATATGCGGCGGGCCAGGACCATGTGCCTGCGCGAATGTAGCGCGGGGTGGAACAAGGTACAGAGGGGGTAAGTGGCTTCGGGCCCCGGTTTTCGCTCTGGGCCGTTCCGGCACAGGGTCGTAACTTGTCCGGTACAATACCAAACACCATGATCAAGCAACTCATCCTCATAGGCGCCCTCCTCGTCACAACGTGTTCGGTCGTGGCGCAGAAGAAGTCGGAGATCATACCACGCGACAGCATTACGGACAAATACGCGTACATGGACGTGGTGACGGTCGAGGGGGCCACGCTCGAGCAATTGACCAAGCGGCTGGAGAAGTGGGAGAAGCAACACTATAATCCGGTGGAACGTCAGTACGCTTCGGTCGTGGTGGATGGTGATTCACACACTTTGCACGATCGTGAGGCGCTGCCAGGAAAGGCCCGGAAGTTCATCGAGTACGACCTTACCGTGGACATGAAGGATGGTCGGTACCGGTACAACCTTACCCATTTGGAATTCGTGGCGGTGGGCAAGTATCCGCTGGAGGACAAGATGGCCACGGACAAGCGAAGCGACCTGGAGGAGATCCATGCGATCTGTGAACGTATTCTCGCCAGCCTCGGGGCCGAGATGAGCAAAGGTGACGACTGGTAGGGCGATCCGGGCGCACTTGGTGGCCGTACCTTCGGCGCATCCTTTCGAACATGATCCGCTCCCTGGTACTCGGGGCCCCACTGGTCCTTTTCGCCCCGCTGCATCATGCGGCCGCACAGTCCATCTGCGAGATCCAGGGGGCCGGTGGGAACAGCCCTCTTGCAGGGCAACAGATCACCACGCAGGGTGTCGTTACGGCATTGTACACGGGTTCGGGTTCGATCGGCGGCTATTTCATTGAAGACCCCGCCTGCGATACCGATCCGGCCACGAGCAATGGGATCTTCGTTTACGATACTTCGCCCGGCTCGGTGGCGATCGGGCAACGGGTTCAGGTAAGCGGTCAGGTGGTGGAGTTCAACGGGGTCACCGAGATCACGAACGCTTCCGCCGTGAACATCGGTAATGGCTTTGTGATGCCCACGGAGATCCAACTGCCCTTGAATTCCGTTGCGACATGGGAGCGATACGAGGGCATGCTGCTGCGCTTCCCCGGAACCCTGGTCGTAACGCGCAACAGTGGTTGGGTGCAGTACGGCGAGCTCAGCTTGGCCCCGCAACGGAACATCACACCCACGGACCACATCGACCCGAACGATGCGGTGGCGAGCGGGACGACCAGCGCTGGCGCGTCCAATGTTGCTGCCGTGGACGCGGCGTACGACGCGCAATTCCGCGGAACCATCCTGCTCGATGACGGGCGTACGGCAAGTTACCCGACGCCTTTGCCATGGGTCGGTCCGGAGGGTACGCTGCGAACCGGAAGCACGATCACGGACCTTATGGGGGTGTTGCATTACAGCTATGGGGACTATCGCCTTGAGCCTGTCGGGCCGGTGCAAGTGGAACATGCTCCACGACCCGCTGTTCCCGTGGTCGGCGGAGGCGTTCGTGCTGCCTCGCTCAACGTACTGAACTACTTCACGACCTTGGGGGAGTGGGGGGCTTCGAGCACCGGTGAGTTGGATCGACAGCGCACCAAGCTGATCGCCGCATTGCTGGCGCTGGATGCTGATGTTCTCGCACTCCACGAATTGGAGAACAACGATGTGGCATGGTTGGATCTACTTGGCGCGTTGAATGACGAGGTAGGGGATGGGGTTTACGCGGGTCTGGAAGCGGATGCTTTCGGCTCCGACGGGTCCAAGAGCGTCATCTTCTATAGAACGACCACGCTGACCCCGGTGACTGCGCTGTTCAGCGCGAACGGAAGCCCGTTCCAACGTCCGCATATCACGCAAGGCTTCGCAGTGAACGCCGATGGTGGTCGTTTTCTCTTCAGTACCGTCCATATGCGAAGCAAGCTCTGTGACAATGCCACTGGGCCGAACCTGGACCAGAACGACGGCCAGGGTTGCTACAACCGGGCCCGACGGGACCAAGCCAATGCATTGGTGCAGCACTGGTCGGAGCTTCGCTCGTCAACCGGTATCGAAGCACAACTGATCATGGGGGACTTCAATGCATATGCCGAAGAGGACCCGCTCGACATCCTTCGTGCCGACGGCATTGAGCGCAGCCTTGCCGGAGATGCGTACAGCTACCAATACCAAGGAACCTTCGGTTCGCTGGACCACGCCTTCCACACTCCATCCATGGGTGCGGTGCTTACCGGTGCGGAGGTATGGCACATCAACAGCGATGAGCCGTCCCAATTCGATTACGCTGACGAGAACCTCGGTCGATACCAGCCCGATGCGTTCCGGTGCAGCGACCACGACCCGGTGCTGGTCGGCTTCAATTCAGCTCCACTATCCGTTGGCGTGTCCGAACGGCATGCCTCAGGGGACATATGGTGCGCGATCGGTCCGGACCGTAGTGCGACATGGCATGTCGTTGATGTGCGGTCCTCGAACGCGATGCTCTATGTTCATGACGCACGTGGTACGCTGGTACATCAGGAGGCCGTGAACCTACGGGGGTGGGTCACCGTCCCTTTGCAAGGAGTGGCTCCTGGATCGCACATATGGCGGATCATCGAGGCTGACGGTCGTCGAACGACCGGACGTTTCATACTTCCTTGAATCGCGGCTACGGTCCTATTCCGCTGGATGGGGCACAGCGAGCACAGGGCGTTCGACGGTGTGCAAGGTCTGCTCCGTGGTCGTCCCGAAGATGTCGTCCTTCAAGCTATCGACCCCGTTCGTGGCCATCACAACGAGGTCTATGTCCAACGCATCCACAGCATTCGCGATCTGTTCCTTGACGGAGCCCGAACGCACGGCCCGATGCCACGTTACGTTAGGTGGGTCAGGGAGCTTCAAGTGGTCCAATACCGTTGTATCCTCACCAACATGCAATAGGGTGATCTCAAGGGGCTCCGAAAGGGAGCATGCGGCCATGGCCATTGCCGCCGGAATGGCCACACTGGCATCCGGGACGGACCGCACAGGGACCAACAGCCGTTGGAAGCGCAATTCGGCCTTTTGCCCATGGACCGGACTGCGCCCTGAACGGGGTACGAACAACGTGGGCCGATGAGCGGCTTCGGCGATCGGTTCCGCCTTGGAGGGGCGAAGCAATCTCCCCCAAGAGGACCGGGCCTCGGTGCCCATCACCACAAGGTCATATCCGTGGTGCTCCATGTGCTCCTGAACGCTTCCTGTCACATTGCTGGCATGAAGGGCAAGCTTGCGAACGGATAGCCCCAAGTGCTGGTGAACATCACCCACGGCACTACCCGCGGGGAGCAGGTCCCATTTTTCCAAGGTCTTCCGTACCGGTGGAAAGCGGTCCCAAGGCACATGTTCACGATCCTCCTTTCCTACGTGCAGCAGTGTGATGGAGCCGCGGGCGCCCAATGCCAAGCGCAACGCGGTATGGAATGCCGCGTCTTCTTCGGGATGCAAGGCGGTGGGGAAGAGGATCCTGGAATACATGGTTCAATGGATTCGGGTCCAGGCCCCGAGGTGATCGGGCCGGATCGTCAAGTTCAAGGGGAATGGTCCTACCGTTCGTGATAGAAGATCAGGCTGGCCTTGGCCAAGGTATGTGCACCGATATTGAAGCCTGCCATCGGGGCACTGGTATTGGCGTCGAGCCCAAGCTTTGCCACATCCAGGGCATGTATGGTCAGAATGTAGCGGTGCGGTCCATGGCCTTTCGGCGGGCACGGACCACCGTAGCCGGTATTGCCATAATCCGTCAAGCTCTGAACGGCGGCTTCGGGCATCCCGGGCTTGCCCGGTGTTCCTGCCCCTGCTGGAAGATCCGTCACCTCGGCCGGAATGTCGAACACTACCCAATGCCACCAACCGCTCCCAGTAGGCGCATCAGGGTCGTACAGGGTGATGGCGAAGCTTTTGGTCCCGGCCGGGGCATTGGACCAGTTCAAGGACGGACTGATGTTCTCGCCCGTACATCCAAAACCGTTGAAGACCTCTCGCTCCGTGGCCTGTCCGCCAAGATCCGAGCTACGTAGGGTGAAGGAAGGTGTCTGTGCCATGATCGTGGACACGGATAGAACGAGCGGAACGAAAGCGAAAAAGTGCATGGTCGTAAAGCGTTGGTCGAAGATACCGGATCGTTCGACGAACGGATCGATCGTTGGCCGGTGAGGCCATTACCTTCACGGCATGGTATTGGTGGTTCGGCCAACCGCCAAGTCCATTGGAACGTCATCAACCAAACAACCACAGTCGATATGCGTACCCTCATCCTTAGTGCAGCAGCTACCGTGCTGCTCAGCATGCCTGCCCTGGCGCAGGAGAAAACGAACACCACCACTCCTGCCAAGGTCACACCGACCATGCAGGCTCCATCGGATGACATGACCGCCCAGAAGCGGAGCCTCTCCGGTGAGTTGAAGAACACCCTCGGCATGGCCGATGGCCTGTTGGCGAACGCGAACAAGTTGCTTGCCGGCGCCTCCGTGGCGGATACCGAGCGGATCACCAAGGTGATCGAAGGTGCCAAGAACGTCCAAAGCGAAGTGACCGCGCAGTTGGATCTGGTCGGTCAAGCCACGGACAAGAACTACAAGGAGGTCTTCGCAAAAGCTACCGATGTGAACGGAAGCAGCATGAAGATGCTCGAGCAATTGAAGGGCGAATTGATGCCCGCCGACAAATAATCGGAACCGACCTCAACGAACAGGCCATGGTCTTCGGATCATGGCCTGTTCCTGTTCAGGGGCAACTCCTGGCTCCATTGCGCGTGCGGTCGGCCCCACGCAGGGGCGTTCCGAGCGTATCTTTTCGCAATGTTCACTCGTATCGAGCCCTCGATCAACCCAACGAACAACACCATGGAGGTCAAGAAGGTGGATGCCGCTGATATCACCCACGAGCAATTCTATGAAGAACATTGGAAGGCCGGGGTGCCCTTGGTGTTCAAGAACGCCACGAAGCTTTGGGGAGCGTATAACACCTTCTCGCCGGATTGGTTCAGGGCCAACTACGGCGACCGCTTGACGGAGGTGGAAGGGAAGTCCTACACCATGAATGAGATCATGGACCTGGTGGAGGGGAAGGATACCAGCCGGCCAGTACCGTATCCGTGCAAGTACCACATCCCGTCACAGTTACCCGAGCTGGTTTCCATGGTGAAGCCGCTCAACTTGGGTTTTGCCAAGCCGAACTGGTTGGAGAGTTCGTGGTTCAAACGGGGCTATTGGGGAAGCGCGTTGGAGATCTTCATCGGTGGCCCGGGAGGAAAGTTCCCGTACGTCCCCAAGGACTATTACCACCTCAGCGCATGGATCAATCAACTCTACGGGCACAAGCAGTTCACCGTATGGCCCATGGGTCAGGAAGAGTACCTCTACCCGGAAGAAGGGAATGAGTGGAAGAGCGCGATCCCTGATATCGAGAATGTGGACCTGTCGATTTATCCACTCTACGCGAATGCCACGCCGATAACCTTCGTTGTGGGACCGGGCGAGACCTTGTTCATACCCTTCGGGATGTGGCACACGGCGAAGAGCCTTGAGCCCACGATCTCGGTGGCCTTCGATCTGCTCAACGAGCGGAACTTCCCGAAATTCGTGAAGGACGTTTGGGGCTTCAAGAGCCGTGAGAGCAAATTGAAGGGCGTGGTCGCCACGGGTTATGCTGCCGTTGGCGGCATGGTATGCCGGATCGGTGACGCGATGGGCGTGGAACGGGTATCAGGGCACTTGTAGGGCGTTCAGGCCAGGCGGGCCAGGTAGCGATCCTCCAGCACGCGCATTTCAGCGCGTTGGGCCTTGGTCTTGTCACGGTGGCCCAAAAGGTGCAGGAGGCCATGCACCATCACGCGTCGCAGTTCATTCTGTGCACTGACCCCGAACGTGGCGGCGTTCTCCTTCACTCTGTCGTAGCTGATCAGGATATCCCCGGATACACCGGTACCTGTTTGTCCATCGAAGGTGATGACATCCGTGTACTCGTCGTGGTCGAGGTATCTCCGATTGTAGTCCAGCAGTGCCTTGTCCGATAGCAGTACATAGGTAAGCTCGCCGATGCTATGACCATGTTCGCGGGCCACCGTACTCAGCCACCTGGTAAGCTTGGCACGGTCGCGAAAGGCGTTGGGGACTTCCTTGGCCTGGAACGCGATCGAAGCCATGGTCCTTATTCCTTGACGGGTTCCAACCCGAAGGCCAAGGTGACGACAGCGCCGTTCTCCATGAAGGCCACTTCATCCGCCAAGGCCCGCATCAGGAAAACCCCTCGGCCGTGCGGCTTCTCGAGGTTCTGCGGATCGGTAGGGTCCGGTAGATGTTCGAAATCGAAACCAGGACCCTGGTCCTGCACAAGGAAAATGATCTTGTCGTCCTTCACCTCGTAGCCCAAGGTCACCGTTTTCGAGGGGTCCAAGGCATTGCCATGGTGTATGGCGTTGTTCACCGCCTCGGTGAGTGCGATCAGGATATTGCCGTAGTGGCTCTCGTGCACATTGTGCTTGGAGCAGGCCTCATCGATCATCTTTTCGGCCAGAGCGATGTTCTCGGCCTTCGCGGGGAAGTCGATGCGTTGGGTGAATTCCATCTCTTCGGTCAAGGCTCCCATGGGCGGTTCAGGGTCGGTCAAAAGTATCGAAATAGGCGTTCACCCGATCGCGGTAATAGGGCTTCAATCCCGGAGGGACTGTTCGTAAGAGCTCGGCTTCCCGTGCCTTGCGCCGCTGGTAGTCGAAATATCGGGCCGGGTCGGCCGGTGGTGTCTGCTGCCCTTCGTTGCTCGTACGCTTCTGGTCCAATTCCCGTTCCCGCTCCGCTTTCTCGTGTTCCAGTAGGCGTGTCATGATCTCTTGTTGGCGCCTCAGGGTCTCCGGCGTGATGTTCTTATTGACGATATCCTTTTCCGTTTGCTCCATTTGCTCGGCCACCTTGTTCAAGGGGTTCCCCGCGCCGCTGCCATCCTTGTTCAGCTCCTGGGCCAGCTTCTGCATCTCCTTCCGGATGGCCGCCTGCTGTGCGGCCATTTGGGCGAGTTGCTGGCTCATGCCCGGCATGCCCTGGGTCCCCGGGTTCCGATCTCCGGGTTTCTCCCCTGGCTTCTTCCCCTTTTCAAGGGCCTTGCGCATTTCCTCCAGCTGCTTCTGCAAGCCTTGCTGGTTGGCTTTCATTTTGGCCATTTTGGCTTTGTCCCCGGGTTTGGCCCCCGCACCTCCAGGCTTGTTGCAACTCCCACTACCGGGTTTGCCTTGCGCGTTCATCTGCGCCATCATTTGCTGCAACGCCTCATCCAAGAGCAGGGCGAGGTTGTTCAGACTGGTCATGGCATGCTGTTGCTTGTCCGATGCCATGGGCTTGTAGCGTTCATTGGCCCGGGCTTCGCCCAACAGCCGCGTGGCCTCGTCCATGTTGCCGTTCACGGCGTTCATTTCACGGTTCACGACGCTCTGCAATTGCGGTACGCGCTTGCTCAAGGCGAACAGTGAATCCTCGATCACCTTGGCGTCATCGCGCAGCTTGCGTTGGGTGCGTCCTTGCTCAATGAAGCGCGGGTCCTTGGTGGCAGTGGTGGATAGGTCTTCCATGAGCCCCTCCTGATCGAAGCTGAGCTGAACGATGTTCTCCAAGAGCTGGCGCAGTGCATCCATGTCCTCTTCCTGCTGCTCCTGCGCGTTGCTCTGCATGGCGCTCTGCATCTGGAAGGCGAGCTGCTCCATTTGTTCGGCGGCCTTCTTCTGCGCTTCGCTGGCCTTACCGTTCTGCTTCTTCTCCAACTGCTCGCTGCTCTTCTCCTGCTCGTTCTGGATGCTTTCTTCCTGCTCGTCGGTCTTCGGCAGGTCCATGGGTTCCTCCAGCGCCTCGTTCTTCTTCTCCAACTCGTCCATCTCCTTGCGGAGCTCATCCATCTCCTTGTTCAATTCCTCCTGTTCCTTCTTCAGCTCCTCCTGATCGGCCTTGCCGTCCTTGGTCTCTTTGCTCAGCTCCTCCTGCTTCTTGGCGAGTTCCTCCAACTGCTTGGCGATATCCTCGGCCTTCTGTTCCACCTCCATCCGCTTGAACATTTCCAAGGCCCGGTCCAGTTCCTTTTCCACGTCCTCCTGGTCCATCTTCATCTCCTGCAATTGTTCTTGCAGTTTGTCCTTGTCCAGCTTGTCCATGAGCTCCTGAACCTGCTTGTACAGCTCCTTCATCTCCTCGCTCAGCACGTTCTCGAAGAGTTCCTGGATCTGCTGTTGCTTGTCCAATAAGCGCTCATCGTTCGGCCGGAACTCCTGCTGCTGTTGTTGGCTCTGTCGCAGTTGTTCGGTGCTCTTCTCGATCTCCTGTTGAAGCTGCTGCTGGCGTTGCATCACGTTCTCCAGCTTCTGTTTGTCCTGCCAGTTCACGTCCTTCTTCTCCAGCAGTTCACGACGCAGTTTGTCCAGTTCCTTCTGCAGGTCCTGTGCTTCCTTGATGTTCTCCTTCAAAGCGCTCTTGATGGCCTCGCTCTGCTGTTCCTCCTGCTTGGAAAGCTCCTTGAGGGTGGGCGCCGCAAAGACCTGCGGGGCACTGCGGGCGCTCTTGCTGCCGTTCACTGCATCATTGTCCCAGACCTCGAACCAATGCTCCACCTTATCGCCAGGCGAAATGGCGAGATCGTAAAGGTCCCAGCTGTGGAAGAACTCCTGCCGTGTGTTGTTGCGATCGATGGGCAGTTCCTTCACTCCACTACGCTTGTCCGAGGGGATGCTGTCACCGCCGCTCACGAAGCGGTAGTGGAAAAGGAGCCGCTTGAAACCGTGGTCATCGCCCAACTCCCCACGATAGAAGAGACGCTTCAGGGCGGTGCTGTCGGTGCGTGTTTCAACAGCGATGGTGGGGTACAGGTCGGGAACGACTTCAACACGGTATTGCAGGGGGTCGCGTGCGCTGCGTTCGCCGAACCGCGGCGCCATGCGGTAGGTGTGCGGGGCCAGGAATCGGCGAGCGCTGCGGAAATTGCCCCGGCCACCCTCTGCCGCCGTTGGCTTCAAGGTGTAAGTGCTATCATCGAACACGAGGTCCAAGGCATCGGCGCTACGCGCGTTCACGTTCCATGTTATGCGCGTCCCGGCCGGGACGGTGATATCTCCGGTATTGTTCAGCGTTTCGTTCGGCCTGCCGAGGTATCCGGGGTATTCCAGTGCCAGGCTGAAGTCCAGTAGCAATGGGTCCGGGATGGTGCTCAAGGTGTACGTTCCCGAACTGAAACCTTCTGCCGTGAATCGGAAATCCACCGCCTCTTTCACATTGCGGAAGCGATGGGTGAAGCGCACGGCATCCTTCTTCACCAACGGAATGCGTTGCCCATCGATCTCGAGGTCCACCTGCTGTGGGATGGCCTGCCCTTGGATCTCCACGGTCACTTCGAAATCCTGCTCCTCCGGTACTTCCAGCGAGTCGTTGAGCAGCACGAACCGGAAGGGAGCATCGGGAATGAACTCGCTGCTGTGGGCTATCAAGCGCTTGGTGGGTCCGGTGATCAGGCTGGGTGCGGCGAAGAGCAGCACCAGCAGCACCAACAGCGGAGGTAGGGCGTAGCGCAGGTACTTGCTGTTGCGTCGCAGATCGATCGCGTTGGCGAAGGGGACCGGACCGAGCTCTCGGCTTCGCTGTGCGATGGCGGCTTCGATGAGCTCACGCTGTTCATATTGCGTGGTGACCATCTCCCGCAACTGCAGTGTATTGAGCAGCTTGTCCTTCACCTCGCCGAAGTGCGTGCCGATGATGCGTGCGGCCTCGGTGTGGGAGATCACCGGGCCGAGGCGCATGAGCTTGACCAAGGGTATCACGATGAAGCGGACGATCACAGCGATGGCGGCCGCCACCGTACCCCAGAAGAGAGCTGTGCGTGCACCGGTGCCGAAATGACCCACCGCTTCCAACAAGGCCACCAGCAGGAAGAACACCACCAACAGGCCTACGCTGTACAGCACGCCACGGATCAGCCGGTCCTTGTAGAACTTCCGGATGAAGGCATCCAGCTTGCCGATCAATAGGTCGTAGTCGGAACGCATGACGTTAGGGCCTCAACGGCCGTGCCGCACTTGTTGTTGCAGAACAAAGTTACGGCTTAGCATAGGCCGTGTGCCTGTTGGTACACGCAGCGGTGGCTGATGGTTCAGGAACGATGGTGCTGATCAATGCACCACGATGCGTTGCGTTCTGCGTATTCCTTCACCGTTCAACTCCACCGAATAGGCACCTTTAGCCAACTCGGCTTGCACCTCGAACAGCCCCTCCCCGGATGAAGAGCTGAGCTGTTGCTGATGTACCGCCCGTCCGGTCATGTCCAGAATGCGTAGGTCCATGGTCCCTGGTATCGTGCCGTCGAACACGATCGTGAAGGTACCTGAATTCGGAACCGGATAAACATGGAGATCAAAATATCCGGTAGGGTCGTCGCCTCCGATCGCGGTGCCCAAGAAGATGTCGGTTCCTGAGCAGCCTTCCGGGGTTGTGGCCGTTACGCTCACCACGCCATTGCCCGGCGGAGTGAAGCATGTGCCGACGGCTCCGCTCACCGGGTTGCTGTTGTAGCTCCATTGGATGTCCGGGTCGCCATCAACTTGCACGCAGATCAGGCCCAGATCGGTGTTCTCGTAGATCATGGGGTTCGGTGGAATGCCCACCCCCACGGTGTAAGCAGCTTGGTGTGAACAGCCATAGCTGTCCAATACGGTGTATGTCAGGTCGGCGAACCCGGCCATGGGCACGAACGAAGCGGTTCCGGGTTCGTCCGGGTCGTTCAGTACGCCGGGTCCTGTCCAGAAGCTCGAGTCGGCGGAAGTGCCGAGGATCGGCCCTTGGTCGTAGAACGTGCTATCCACACCTCCGTTGAAGGTGATGCACCAGCCGCAGAGGTAGCCATTGTCGGCCGCCCAAAGGTCCTGTGCGGAGAAGGTCCACGTGCCGTTCACCGGACAGCCCACCAGTTGCGAAAGTGGCTGCACAGGGGTATAACGACCTGGTGCGATCGCGGTGCCTTCGGAGGTGGCTACCACGTTAGGACTGCTTCCACCGGGTCCTGACTCGACCAGCGTTCCATGATCGGGATCCGCACTGAAGCAATATTGGAAGCACGTACCCGGGATGATCGTGCTTCCGTCCGAGTCATTGGCATCGCCCAGAAAGGTGCCACCACCGCCTTGCTGATGGAGGACCACCGACTGTCCATTGGGACAGGTCACTGAAAGCACCAGATCCCCCATGAACGAGTGTTCGATGTCCATGCAGATATCGCCCAGGTCGGCCAATGTTTCGATCACGGCATTGTCCCCGCTGTTCACTTGGATCAGCGAGGTGGTCGTCACACCGATGTCGTCCACGAGGGGGGTTCCATTGTCCGCTGCGGTGCATCCGGAAGGGTTGGAGATCATGGGAGAACCGACGGCCGAACCCACGAGCAGGAAACTTTCTCCTTCGCACATCGCGCTCGGCATCTGGATCCCTGAGAAGTCAGGTGTGGCGCTCACCAACACATGCAAGGTATCCGGCACTTCACTGTAACAGCCGGCTTCGTCGCGCACGTTGAGCAGGATGGTGTACACGCCACCATTGTTGAAGGTGACGGTGGTCGTGGGCACGGTGGTGTAGCGTAATCCATCGGCCCCGAGGTCCCAGATCCATTGCACCAAGCTGTGGCCGGGAGCGGCCATGCTGGCCGTGCCGTTCAACACCACCGATGCCCCCTGGCAGATCATCGCAGGGTCGCCATGCACGGTGGTCATGCTTGGCGTAGGTGCATCGCATTGGGCTATGGCGTCGCTGGTGGTCAGGATACCAAGGGTAAAAGCTCTCAGCAAAGGGAGGAGGGTGGAGTTGGTCCGCATGGTTCAATTTTCGAGGGGGGAAGGTAGGATATCGCAGGGGCGTCAGCGGATCACCACCCGCTGTACCAAGATCCGCTCTCCAAGTTGGAGTCGCACGAAATAGGCGCCTGGAGCAACGCTTACATCCATCGGGATCAAGGCCTTTTCCGGGATCGCACCCAGGCCGAGCTCATGCACCACGCGTCCGGTCATGTCCAATATGCGGATGTTCCCGGATGCCCCCGATGCATTGAGGATGGAGACCGTGAAGTTCCCGTCGTTCGGTACCGGGAATACGGTGAATTGAAGCTCGGTGTACGCACTTTCGTCGACCCCCACCAAGCCGGTCGCCTCGATGCTCGCACTCACCGTACATCCGTATGTGGTGGTGATCGTTACGGTGTACCAGCCATTGCCACTTATCTCCAACAGCGGACCCACAGCGCCTTCCACAGGCTGGCCGTTCCATGTCCAAGCATAGGACGCGAATCCTGTTTGGGTCACGAGCAAGCCGCTGTTCTGCACCACGGCCACCATAGGGCATATCAAAAGGGTATCCGAAAAGGCCGAACAACCCTGCTGGTCAATACCTAAAGCGGTCCATGCACCAAGTTCGGTGGTCACCAAGCAGGGGCCGCTTGTTTGCTCGAAGAACGCGCCGTTACGGTACCAGTCATACGCGCTGAATCCCAAGCCGTCCGCACAGATCTCGTCCGTGTCCTCATCGTGGTCCAAGGTAAAGGGTGGGCCACCTTCGGTGCTCACGATCACCGCATCGGAGCCACTGCAACCCGCAACTCCGGGTATGCTTACGGTCAACGTGTATTCCGTAGTGACCGCGGGAGCGGCGTATGGTGTTATGCTGAACGGGTCTGATAGGCCGGTGGTGGGTGACCAGACCCCCTCTCCGATTCCGCCACAATCAATGATGTCGCTGTAAAGAACCCCTGTCAGGCCGCCCTGCACGTTCACCAAGGTGTCGCCCGAGGCGTTCAACAGGATCACGCCGTTCTCGTTGTTCCAGATGGTTCCGGCGGTGTAGAAAAGCTCGATCGAGCTTCCTGTCAACACCTCCAGCGGGATCACTTCCATCGGGGTCCCCATAAGGACCGTATAGGTGACGGTGCTGCCACCGGTGGTCACGTCCAAATGCGCGCCTCCGTTCCATCCGTCGGATGCGGACTCCAACAAGATCAAGGTCCAAGTGCAGTTCGGAACGATGGGCACATTCTGCACTTGAGCATCGATCAGGACGGGATCTGCACAGTAGAAGAGGTCCGGTCCGGCGTCCAGGACAGGCACCTCGGATATCGCTAAGGTGATCGTGGTGTCGTGCGCGCACCCGTAGCTGTCGAGAATGGTATACGTGTAGAGCGCCGTACCGGGAGTGTTCACCATCGCCGTCGCGGCGGTGTGGTCCCCTGCGGAGTTCTCAACGCCTGGACCTGACCAATACGACGAATCCGGACTGTTCAGGCCGAGTACAGGTCCGAGGTCAACGAATGAACTGTCCACCTCGCCGTTCATCCCAATGCACCAATTGCACAGGAAGCCGTTGTCCGAACCCAAAAGGTCCGTGATGCTCAAGGTCCACGTGCCGTTGACCGGGCAACCCACCAAGTTGGCAAGCGGCTGCACGGGTTCGTAGGTGCCAGGGTTCAAGGATGATGAAAGTGGAACACCTGCGAGGGTCGTGTTCTGAGAGCCCGTGTTACTGTTATCCGCCCATGTTCCGATCGTAGCTGTATCGCTCCAGCAGTAGCTCCAACAGGTTCCCATAGCGGAGCTCTGGTTCGAGTCTTGATCGATCGGGGACCCCAAGTAGGTTCCTGCTCCTCCCTGTTGGTGCAGGACAGTGGTGCTACCATTGGGGCAGGTCAGCGAGATCAGCAGGTCGCCCATGTAGGAGTGTTCCATTTCCACGCAAAGGCTTCCGATCTGCGTGGGGTCCGCTATGATCGCGCCGGGCACCCCGTTGTTGATGCTGATCTGGTTCGTCAGGGTCAGGCCCACATCATCCGGTAAGAATATGGGAGAACCGAACGAGGTGCATCCGTTCCCTTGGATCAGCTGAGGAGCTTGAACGGGGTCCGTGTCCAATGGGATCACCGAGCCTACACAAGCCACGTTCGGTATGGAGCCTGTCCTGAAAACCGGTGTGCTGCCGATCAGCACAGGAACGCCAGCGGTGAAACTGCTCGGGCATCCGAGGTCATCCACCACCTGCAGATGAAGAACGGTGGCACTTTGTGTCGGCACCTCTAGTTCGACAAGGCCTGTTGCCGTCATAACAAGCCCATGTCCTTGCTGCATCCAGTTCCACTGCGTGATCGTCCGGCCCGGTGCCGCCAAACTCGCTGTGCCATCCACGGAGAGCAATTCCCC
>JAGQVV010000352.1:1380-2290 GCA_020437805.1 Flavobacteriales bacterium | reverse complement strand
CACGCACAATGGCTTTCAACAACCAACTGGTAGAGGCACAGTTCCGCGCGGCGGAGATCTGGGCGGCTACCAAGAACGACCCATCGAAAATGCCGCGCATCGGTGCGCTGGCCGCTGTCCTCGCTGAGAGCACGGCACGTATCGACAACACGTACAGCGATCCCGAGAAGAAGCGGACCAACCGCATCTTCTGGATGAACCGCCGCTGCACGGACACCCCGGAAGTTGGCCGTCCCGGTTGCGACCTGGACTACAACGAACTGGACGCAGGGAGCAAGACCTACTCCCTGACGCGCGTGATCCACGACGGTTTCAAGGTTCCGTTCCGGGACTTCGAGACCTCGGTGTTCCAGCGCACGGAAGTGGAGGCGGAAGGCATCGTTGACACGGAAAAGAAGCTCTTCGAGAGCTTCAACAGCCGGGTCCATGCCTTCATCAACGACCCGGCGAACCTGACGGTGTATCCGATCGGCGGGTACAACGTGGACAGCGCGGACAACACCGTGATCATCACCCCGGAAATGTGGACCCCGCGTGTGCTCGGTGTGGCCACCCGATACGCCAAGCAGATCGGTATGGCCGATCCGTTCATCATCAGTGGCGCGGCCCTCTATGACATCCTGTTCGACGTGAAGAAGGACGAGGGCATGGAAATGAACATCGGCAAGGCCGCTCGTGTCCGTGACCACCGCATCTATGTGGACTTCACCATGGACGGCACCTTGGCCGAGGAAAAGTTCTTCCTCATCGACAAGGGCGTTCTGGCGTTCCTCAACCGTGCGGACTGGAAGAACACCGCACCAATGACCATCGACGGCGCGAGCCGCATGGCATGGAGCAAGACCAGCACGGTGATGAACACCCCGATCGGTGTGGGCATCGACGGCAAGCCGGTGAGCTTCACGATCGA
>JAGQVV010000352.1:0-1344 GCA_020437805.1 Flavobacteriales bacterium | reverse complement strand
GGCTTCGCGCTCAACGCTGACATCGTGAAGATGCCGGACGCTGACTGCACCGACGACGCAACGATCAACGGCGGCACCTACGAAGGCAAGTACACGGGTATCGTGGCCTTCAAGTGTGCAAACGCAGCCACCGGCAGCGGATCGTAAGCACCAAGTACGCAACGGCGGGGAGGGATATGCTCTCCCCGCCCAAGCGTAACACTTCAGCACCATGAAAGAACCCCTGAGTTGCCTTACCGGGATCGTTGGCGTAGCCGACACGGATTGCGATTGCTATGAGGATGGACGGCCTACCGACTACAACGAAGCGGCAAGCGGCCTGTACCTGAATCAGTTGGTGGACTTGGATCTTTTGGCCCAAGCCTACCAATGTCAAGGCGCTACCGTGTGGAGCATCGGAGCCAAGGCGATCAAAGAGGCGACCATCCGTTTCCAGAACAACCTCCTTCAGTGTTGGTCCGCAAAGCACAAGGCGCGGGAACAGTGGAAGGGACTTGTTGGGGAACGGGACTGCCCGCAAGTGCTGACCCCTGGCACCACCTACGCGGGTCTATTGCTGTGTCCTGACAGTAACATCGAACAGGGCGAGATCGTGATCACCGGCATCGGCACCATGTTCACCCAAACGGCAGAGGTCACAGTGACCATCTACGACAACGTGACCGGGGCGCTGCACGAAGTGGACCTCGATACCACGGCCAACACCTTCCAAAGCAACACACTCGGAACGCCGATCGTGCTTCCCTTCAACGGGACCGATGGGACGGCACGTAGGTACTGGATCCTCTACACGGTCACAAGCAACAAGCCCAAGTTGGGGGACGTGAATTGTGGCTGTTCATCCAAGCAAGAACGGATGAAGGAATGGGGCGGGTTCTATGGCACCAAGGGAAACGACCTCGCGCTTCGTTCGGAGTGGGGTATGGACGGAAACCACTACGGGCTACTTCCTGAGATCACCATCCGTTGCGGGGTTGAGAAAGGCATCTGCGATGATACGTTGGACTTCGCCACCAACCCGAACGCCGGAGTGATGGCCGAAGCGATCTGGTACTTGGCTGCTTCGATGATACCGGACATGATCCGCCGATCAACCAAGATCCTGCCCGGCACCACGCTACCAAGCGATGAACTCGCAGCCGACGCACAGAAACACGCCGGGGAATTCTCCGCCCGTGTGCAAGCCTTATGCACCGGCATGTCACCCGGAAGCTGTTACGTATGCAAACCCAAGATGGGACTGCGAACCATGAACTTTTAATGGCCGAAGACCTGCGCGATACCCTCAACAAGTTCCGGGCGTTCATCGACGGGATCCCTGCTTTCTCCGATGAGGTAGCGGTG
>JAGQVV010000079.1:44760-47628 GCA_020437805.1 Flavobacteriales bacterium | reverse complement strand
TGGAAATCGCTCAGGAAATGGATCTTCTTGCCCGGCTGCATGGCTGCGCGAAGTTCGTCAATCGCCATTCGTTCACTCACGTCACGGCTTCAGGCCCCGCAGGATCTTCGTCGGATCCATCCGTTCCAAGGCGAACACGAAGCGCACGCGGTCCGTCACTTGGCGGTCCTGGAACTCCTCTTCGTCCGCGATGCGCTGCGACACCACCAAGGGGAACCAGATCTCGAGCATATCCCGTACGACCTGTACGCCGATGCCTGCTTCCATGTACGACGCAGTGCTCACGCTCTTGCCCTCCTGCGTTACGCTGGTGACCGGGACGAAGCCTGCGCTGGCGAACAGGGACAGCGGCAGTCCGATGGGCAGGTCGAACTCCGTGTTGAAGGAAGCGATCCACGTGTCGCTGCCGCCTTGAAGGAACGGCGTCTTGAATGCACCTTGTTGTTTCGTGAATTGGCGGCCGGTGAAGCCGTCCGTGGCACCACGCTCCATGTACGCTTGATCGAAGAGCATGTCCTCAGGGCCCCACGAAAGCCCCCAGGCCTGTACGCTATTGCTCAAACCCTCATCCGCAGTGGACAGGAAGGTGCCGAGGAACGCGTGGATGCGCAATTGGTCTTTTCGTTCATTGTAGGTGAAGCCTTGCGACACATCCAGGGAGATGCGCATGAAGTCCGCGTGGTACGTGAACACAGGTGTTATGCTGGCGGGCATCAAGGGATTGCGGTTCCTGGAGGTATAGCTGAGCTCGGCGTAATCGTCCTGCGAGGAACTGGTGGTGCGCGGCATGTCCGGTGTTTCATCCACGCTTTCGTTGTGCAGGAACACACCGCGCACGGTCACGCTTTGCTCCCAAGGGCGGGTGAGCGGGTCGCGCCTGAAGTCGAAGGTGACCGAGGGCTGCACCTTGGTGTACCACGCGTTCTGGTAATGATCATGAAAGGTGGATGCCGAACGACCGCTCAGGCCCACATGGATGTTCTGGAAGACCCTGCTGCGGATGCGATCGAAGTGATGTTCGATGCGCGCACCTCCCATAAGGCGTTCGCTTCCAAAAGCGTACAAAGGGGCGATCACCCACTCGGTGCGTTGCGAGGGGAAGGTGGTGTTGTGCAGCACCAGGCCCGCTTGGAAGCCGTCGTGCCCGTTCCACGCGATGGCCGGAGCGTAGTAGACGGAACGCCGATCGTCCCGCTCGATCCCGAGGAAGGGCTCGAAGGCCGGTGCCTTGCAACGCTTGAACAGGCCGTGACTGCGGACTTCGTTATTGCGGCGGTCGATGTCGAGGGTGCGCTGACCAGCGTCGATGCGGATGCGGTCGGCATTGGGCCAGGGGAGCGTCGCGACCTGGGTCCTTCTGTCAACAATAGGCCTCCGGAAACCCGACTGGCGATCCGATGAGTGCCCGATGATTTGGGAACCACCTACTGCCCATGTGGTACCCAGAGAGTCATCCTTGTTCCATGCGGTTACAGCGAATGGGAACAAGCCTTCTGAGTTGAGTTTGTACTCGAGCTGATCACCGCGCATCCGCTTCGCCTTCACATCCACTTTCCGATCGCTCTGGATCAACCCATCGAACACCCACCCCAGATCCTTTCCGCTCTCCCGCTCGAATACCGCCCGCATATCCCCCGGTTGCGGGTGCTTGAACTTCCACTCCTCATAGTAGGAGTGCATGCAGCGGTCCATGGTCTCCTCGCCGAGGTAGGCCATCAGGTGGTCCATGATCAAGGCTGTCTTCATGTACACCATGGTGCCGTAGTTGATCTCGGTGAATTCGTTGGCGTGCAGGCAAGGTGGCTGGTCCAGGTTCCTTCGGGCGTTCAAGCGATAGCCGAGTTCGCTTTGCGTGTGGTGTGCATCAGAACGTCCGCCAGCGGTCTTTGTCAAGAACGGGATCTGAATGCCTAGTCCGGCACTGGGGTAGCGCTCGCGCATGTAGCGCAGTTCCACGAAGCTGTTCATCCCTTCGTCCATCCACGCATGGTCGCGCTCGTTGCTGCCGAGGATGCCATAGAACCAGTTGTGCCCCACCTCGTGCGCGATCACATTGTCCAAGGACTCCGCGCTGCTCATGTTCCCGATGATGGTGATCATGGGGTACTCCATACCGCCTCCCGCACTGATCGTGCCGTCCAGCGCGGTGCAGGCGTCGTAGGGATAGTCGCCGACCCATTGGCTGTACAGGCGCACGCTTTCGTTCACGTAGGACACGGCATTGGCCCAGAGCTTGGCGTTCTTCGGTGTGAAGAGCGCCCATGTGGTCACTGTCCTGCCGCTTTTCGGAAGTGCCACCTCGCTTTTCCGGACGATGAAACGCTTGTCCGCGAACCACGCGAAGTCATGTACATTGTCCTGTGTGAAGCGGATGGTCTTGGTGCTCGCGGCGGAAGGCGGGAATGTGTTGGCGGCATTCGTATCCACCGGGACGTCCGCACGCGCGTACATGAACGCGCTCTCCTCCGGGGATCCGGTGAGCATGCCCGTGGCCCCAACGACATAGTTCTCCGGAAGGGTGATCGTCACATCAAAACTCCCGAATTCGCTGTAGAATTCACCGAGCGTGAGGTATGGCATGGCATGCCAACCTTGCGCATCGAACACCGCCGGTTTCGGATACCACTGCGTGATGTAGTAGGCTTGGCCGGTGTGTCCCAAGCGCGAGAACTTGCCATCCGGGACCTTCACGCGAAAGGGCGTGTCGATGGTGGTGGATGCTCCCGGAACGAGCGGATACGGCAATGCGACCCATCCGATATCGGCATGTTCCGGGTGATGGCCCCAAACCAATTTCTCGCCATACGCCGTGAAGTCCAAGCTGTCGATCCAACCGCGATCCTCCTCCTTGGCGAAGTGCAGGCTCAG
>JAGQVV010000079.1:0-44701 GCA_020437805.1 Flavobacteriales bacterium | reverse complement strand
GGCCACAAGTGGATCCAAAGTGTGTCCAGCGTGGAAGGACTATTGTTGGTATATGTGAAGGATCCCTGTCCATGTAGCACATGTCGGATATCATCAAGGTTCACCGTGATGGTGTGGTCGACACGTTGCTGGAAATAGGACTGAGCGGAAAGCATGAGCGGGCCCAAGGAGAGCCCGCTCAGAATGATGGTTCGTTCGATGCGGTTCATGAACCGAAGAGTTCCGCGAGGCGGGCATCGAGTTGTTCAGCGCGTAGCCCTTTCTCGATGATCCGCCCTTCCCGGTCCACCAGTACGGTAAAGGGAATGCTGCTCACGCCGTATTCCTGCGCTGCAGCGTTGTTCCAGAACCCAAGGTCGCTCACCTGCTTCCACGGCAACCCATCATCCTTGATCGCTTTCACCCAAGAGGCGTGATCGCGGTCCAAGGACACACCGAAGATCTCGAAGCCCTTTTTTGCGTACTTGTTGTACACCTTTTTCACGTTCGGGTTCTCGAAGCGGCACGGACGGCACCAGCTGGCCCAGAAGTCGATGAGCACCACCTTCCCACGAAGTTCCGTAAGGGCCATGGTCTTACCATCGGGTGTTTGTTGACGGATCTCCGGTGCCTCGGTGCCGATGGGCAGCAGGTTGCTGAGGCGCTTCTGTTCCTCTTCCTGCAGTTTGATGGCGATCTCCTGCTGTTCCATGCGGTCCACCTGATCCCGGAACATAGCGAAGAAGCCGGAGCTGGGCATGGTCTTGCGAAGGCTTTCCCGCACCTGTTTGAAGAGGGGTAGTTCCTGTTGCATGTTCAGCTTTCCGAGCGCGGTAAGTGCAACGGGCGAGCCGGCGTGCGTTTCTGCAAAGGCCTTGCACTCCTCGTAGAACGTGGCGTTCATGGCATTGAACTTGCCGATCAAGGCGGTGTCGTTCGTACCAGCTATGGCGGTGCGGAGGCGTTCGCGTTCCTCGTCGTAGGCGTTGGCCTTGGCATAGAACGCATAAAGGGCATCCGTATGCGTCGATCCGGTGATGGTGCTGGGCTTGTTGAGTTCCCCGGCCTTCGCTTCAACTTTCAGGCTTTCGGCACTGTCCAAGGCCACGATGAGTTGTTCCTGACCAATGCTGATCCGGTAGAAGTCGAGCGGAAGCGATGGCACTCGGATCGTACCGTCGCCTTCGGCATCGAGTTTTACGGAGTCCACGTGTATGGGCCTGTTGTTCTCGAATCGATCGAAATAGGCGGTGCTCCCACCGGCACCCACGATCCGGAGGTCCATGCTCCTTCCGCCGCCGGATCCTCCACAAGCGATCAAGAACAGGCCGTAAAAGGCCGGAATAAGGGAACGGATCATCGTGTTCATGCCTAGGTTCTTTCCAAGAGTTTGCGTACCACTTCGTTGGCGCGTTTCGGGTCGGCCTTGCCCTTTGTTCCTTTCATCACCTCGCCCATGAAGAGGCCCAGTAGCCCCTTGTTGCCGGCTCGATAGGCTTCAACCTTGTCGGGGTATCGGGCCATTGCTTCCTGCATGATCGCCTCCACCATGTCGGAACGGTCCTCTTGCAAAAGGTCGTTCGCCTCGGCGAGTTCAAGGGCACTCTTTTCAACGCTCATGAGCATCAGCGGGAATAGCTTTTGGCTTGCTACGCTATGGCTCACTTGGCCGCCGTCGATCATGGCGATCATCCCTGCCAGACGTTCCGCGCTGATCGGGAATTCTGTCATTGTCAAGCCGTTCTCGTTCATCCAGCTGCGCACATCACCCATCACCCAATTCGCAGCGGTCTTGTAGTTGGACGTGCGTGAGACGAGGTCCTCGTAGTAGAGGGCCGTCGCCTTGTCATCGGTGAGGATCGCAGCGTCGTATTCGCTCAGGCCCAGGGTAGTGGTGTATTTGGCGCGCAATTCGCGGGGTAGCGGAGGCATCGAGCGACGGATGGCCTCCTTCTGCTCTTCGCTCACGGTGATCGGCTGCAGGTCGGGTTCCGGGAAGTAGCGGTAATCGTGGGCTTGTTCCTTGCTACGCATACCCATGGTGGTGCCCTTCGCTGCGTCGAAGGTGCGTGTCTCCATATGGATCTCTCCACCCGCGGAAAGGACCTCGCTCTGGCGCTGTGCTTCGAACTCGATGGCCCGCATCACGTTCTTGAAGCTGTTCATGTTCTTCACCTCGCAACGGGTGCCGAACTGCTCAACGCCTTTCGGTCGAATACTGATGTTGGCGTCGCAACGCAAGCTGCCTTCTTCCATGTTGCCATCACAAATGTCCAGATAGCGCACCAGTCGACGGATCTCCACCAAGTAATCATACGCTTCCTGGGCACTGCGCAGGTCGGGTTCGCTCACGATCTCCACCAATGGTACTCCTGCGCGGTTCAGGTCCACCAGCGTATTGAAGGGGTCCACGTCATGGATGCTCTTTCCAGCGTCCTCTTCCATGTGGATCCGCGTGATCCCGATCTTCTTCTCACCGCCTTCGATCGGTATGATCACATGTCCATCCGTGCAGATCGGTGTCTTGTCCTGCGTGATCTGGTAGCCCTTCGGTAGGTCCGGGTAGAAGTAGTTCTTCCGTGCGTAGTGCATCCACGGCGCGATCGTGCAGTTCGTGGCCAGTCCGATGCGCACGGCATGTTCCACCACCGTCTTGTTCACCACGGGCAGGGTGCCTGGGTGTCCCAAGGTCACCACGCTAACGTTCGTGTTCGGATGATCGCCATAGGCGTTCGGGTCGCTACTGTACGCCTTGCTCGCCGTGTTCAGCTGGGCATGCACCTCCAGGCCCACGACGAGGTCGTATCGCTCGCTCCAGTGGGTCATCGGCTGCTCTTGATGATGCGTTGGCTGTAACGCGAGATACCATTGTCCACCACAATCAAGTACAGGCCATCGGACAATGGGCCCAGATCAATATCCATGCTGGCATTCGGTTGGGACGAGGCACGGATCCGCTTACCGGAAGCGTCCAGCACTTCCAAATGCATCGTTGTTCCACGCTCCGATATAGGGGTTACGCGAACCGGGCCGTTCGTCAACGTAGGGCTGATCCGATAGGAGGGCGTTTGTTCTGCAATTATCACACTGGTCGCTTGATCGATATCCAGCACCCACAACCCGGTCTGCATATCACTCACGAGAACTCGGCCGGATGGCAAGTACGGATACACGCCCCAAGCTCCACGATAATTGTCCGCGTTCGGTTCGGTGCTGGTGTCGTAATAGCCGAGCAGGACCGGTTGTTGTGGGTCGCTCGTGTTCCATAGCCAGTAACCGTCGTAGTAATAGGCCACGTGCACATTGTCCCCGGTGAAGAACGGATTGTGGATGATGGACGTCGGGTGGACACCACTGGTCACGGAACTGCCGACCTCCAGGTCGCCAAGGTCCGTGGCGTCGATGAATTTCAAGGGAGAGCCGTGGGTCTCATCCGCCATGGCGTAGAGCGTTCCAGCTTCGTTCAGCCAGCCGCTATGGTTGTAGCCTTGCCCCGGATAACTGGTCATTGCACCAAGTAACACGGGTGCATCGGCTTGTGTGAAATCCAGGACATGCATCGCATCCTGATCATTGCACCAAACGATATTGTCGCGAACGAAGCAGTCGTGTACATAGCCTACCGTGCTCGACCACCACGGAACATCAGCCTCCGTATCGGACAAGAGTGTCGGCACCGCGGGGTTTTCGAGGGAGTAGATCGCGAACGGGGTGCTCCCTCCGCAGGTGTACATGCGTCCAGCCACGGTATCGATCTGGATGTTGTGGGCACGGCGGAGCAGTTCGTTGCTGTCATACACCACATGCACGGAATCCGGCAAGTAGCTCAGGTCCATCACTTGGAGGGAGCTCTGTCCCTCATCGCAAACGGCATACAGGTGATGCGCGTATGTCTTGTAGTCACGGTGGACCACATCGGTGCCCTGGAACCGGCCGGCCACGAAGTCGACCACCGTGGAGGTCTCAGGGTCCGTGACATCAAGGATGTGGGTGCCAAGAGTGCTTCCGATGATCGCATATTCCCGGCCCTGAGCCGCGTAGCCCCACACCTCGTTGTATTGGTTCGAATAGGCTGAGGTGGCAGGGATGGAAGGGTCGTCCCAATGGAATAGTCGACGGACGTTCAAGCTGTCCTGAGCGAGGCTGTCCACAACGAAAGTGCCAAGCCCAATGATGCACAGAATGATCCGCCAGTTCAGCATGACGCGATGAGTTCCTTCATGATCAGTGTGAGCTTCGGTTCCGCTTTTTCAGCCACTCGTTGCACCATCTCATGCGTGGTCTTCTCGATGCGGCCTTCCACGCCCATGTCCGTAATCACGCTCATGGCGAAACAGGGGATCCCCATCTGCCGTGCCGCGATCACTTCAGGCACAGTGCTCATACCTACGGCATCCCCCCCGATGTTCCGCACGTATCGGTACTCCGCAGGAGTTTCCAGGGTCGGGCCGGTGAGCCCGACGTATGTTCCTTCCCGTACCGTGATATCATTGGCTGCAGCGATGTCCTTGGCCTTGGCGATGAGGGAGTGGTCGTAGGGTTCGCTCATGTCCGGGAACCGGGGGCCGAGCTCATCGATGTTCTTCCCGATCAACGGGTTCGGGAACAAACAAATGTGATCGTTCAGGATCATCAGGTCACCCGTGTCATGTGCAGGGTTCACTCCACCGCACGCATTGCTCACGAACAGGCGCTTGATCCCGAGGAACTTCATTACACGAACCGGTAGGATCACCTCGTCCATGGTCCAGCCTTCGTAGAAATGGAAACGACCTTGCATGGCCACCACGGGCTTCCCACCAAGCATGCCGAAAAGCAACTTGCCGGGGTGCCCTTGTACGGTGCTCACCGGGAATTCAGGTATGTCGCTATAGGGGATCGCATGTTCCACGTCGATCTCCTTGCCCAAACCGCTCAACCCCGTGCCCAGGATGATCCCGGTTTCCGGAACAAAGCCACCGGTGGCCTTTTTCAAGTGGTCAGCGATGCGTTGGATGCGGTTCAACATGGTGGCGTATGATGTCGGCGAAGCGTTCGGGTTCGTTCAAGATGACGGCCCGCATGCCGATCACCGCCAAGGGCAGGTCCGCGATGGGGCTGCCGGCGAGCACGGTGCGGAGCCTTGCGGCATCCTTCTCCGTGGTGATCAAGATCTTCGGGCCGGGTGCGAAATTAGCGTATCGCGCTGCGAGGCCACCGAGGTCCAAGGTGCTGAAGGTGTGGTGGTCGGGGAAGGCCATGTGTTCCACGGCCCCGAACATGGAGCGGGCGTGCATTACCAAAGGGGCCGGGTCGGCGATCCCGGTGAACAACAAGGCACATACGTCCTGGCCTGTTGGAACAGGTCCTTCCCGATCCGGGTACCACTTCGGTTCGTCGTATTCGATGCCGGCAAAGAAGAGAGCCTGCGACCCTCGAAGCCCAAGCCGCGTTCGCCAATTCCCTTGTTCATCCGCTTTCGGTACGACCGGACACTTCGTTACGACCACCAACTCGGCCACACAGGCCCTCGAACGCAGGTCGCGCAATGTGCCGGCCGGGACCAGGGCGTCATCGCAAAATGGTCTGGCCCAGGTGGTCAGTAGGATGTTCATACCAGCATTCAGCTTTCTGTGTTGAAGGGCATCGTCCAGCACCACGGCCTTTATTTCCGGGATCGTGGCGTGGATCTGCTCGATCGCCTTCACCCGGTCGGCACCCACGAAAATGGACACATCGGGGAACTTCTTCTTCACCTGCACCGGTTCATCACCGCTGATCTCGGCCGTATCGGTCGCTTCCACTTCGTGGATGTCGGTGCTCTTGCGCCCGTACCCTCGGCTCAATGCGGCAATGGGTCGTGTGTTCCCCAGAATTCGCAACACCAGTTCCAGCATCGGGGTCTTACCCGTACCACCAAGGGACAAATTACCGACCGCAATGGTCGGAACGGAGGGACGTGTGGTCTTCAGGTACCCACGATCGTACAGGGCGTGCCGGATGGTAAGGACCAACCCGTGCCACATGGTGTAAGGAAAGAAGAGGACCCTTCGCAGGAGCATCACGTACTTTGCCGGAACCTTCATTCAAGGCGAAAGATGCGCATCAAAGACGTGACAACGGCATTGGAGGCTTGGGCCCCGCCTCAGCTCCAAGAGAATTATGATAACTGCGGACTTCAAGTAGGGGACCCGGAAACGGAGATCACCTCGGCCTTGGTATGTTTGGATTGTACCGAAGAGGTAGTGGAGGAGGCGGCCGCCAAGGGCTGTGGGCTCATCATCAGCCATCACCCGGTCATCTTCAAAGGGCTGAAAAGCTTGGTGGCGAAGAGCTATGTTGAGCGGACCTTGCTGTTGGCGCTGAAGCACAACATCGCCTTGTACGCCATCCACACCAATCTGGACAATGTAATGGATGGCGTGAACGGGGAGATCGCGGCGCGACTGGGCTTGAATGGTCTGCGTGTGTTGGATCCCAAGCCGGGACAACTCCGGAAGCTGGTGGTCTTCGTACCTCCGGATGCGGCAGAGGACGTACGCAGCGCAGCGTTCAAGGCCGGGGCTGGTAGGATCGGGAATTACGATGAGTGCAGCTACACCTCCGAGGGCGAAGGGACCTTTCGGCCTGGATCGAAGGCAAAGCCGGTGGTGGGAGCTCTTGGCGTCCGCGAGGTCGCATCCGAACTGAAGCTCGAGTTCCTGGTGAACACGCCGAACGAACATGTGGTCCTCAATGCCGTCCGTACCGCACACCCATATGAAGAGGTGGCCTTTGACATTTTTCCATTGGTGAACGACCACCAAGGAGTGGGCAGCGGGATGGTCGGTGAATTGGACACCCCGCTGTCCGAGACCGAGTTCCTGGGGATGCTGAAGAATGTCTTTGGTCTGCATATGGTTCGGCATACCCGCCCATTGGGCAAGCCGGTCCAACGGGTCGCCCTCTGTGGTGGCTCCGGGGCTTTCCTGATCGGAAAGGCCAAAGCGCTCAAGGCCGATGCCTTCATAACCGGCGATGTCAAATACCACGAGTTCTTCGATGCCGATGGGCGGCTCCTGCTGGCCGATATCGGGCATTACGGCAGTGAGCGGTTCACCATGCACCTGATCCAGCGCCGTTTAGGTGAACTTTTCCCTACATTTGCGGTCCGTTTGACAGAAATTGTCACGGATCCCATATCCCATTCCTGACCATGGCGAAGAGCGACGTGAAGGCTCCGACGAAGAAGGCGAAGACCGCTGAAAGCAACGGTAAGAGCAACAAGACAGCTGCGAAAGCGGACGTAACGGTGGCGGAGAAACTTGTTGAATTGTACCGCTTGCAACACATCGATTCACAGGTCGATAAGATCCGGATCCAACGTGGGGAGCTGCCCTTGGAGGTGGAGGACCTCGAAGATGAAGTGGCCGGTTTGGAGACCCGCATGAAGAAACTCCAGGATGAGCTCGTGGAGATGGAAGGTCAGGTGAGCGAAAAGAACAACCTGATCAAGGACGCCAAAGCCCAGATCAAGAAGTACGAAGGCCAGCAGGCCAAGGTGCGCAATAACAGGGAATATGACTCCCTCACCAAGGAAGTGGAGTTCCAGAACCTGGAGATCCAACTTGCCGAGAAGCGTATCAAGGAGGCAAAGGCACAGATCGACGGAAAGAAGGAGGTGGTGGAAGCCAGCAAAGAGCGTTACGACGAGCGGAAGAAGGACCTTGAGCAGAAGCGAAAGGAATTGGACGCCATCGTGGCCGAGACCGAGAAGGAGGAGAAGGAACTGGCCAAGAAGAGCGAGGCCGCGGCAAAGCTCATCGACCCCCGTTTGCTGGGGGCCTATCACAGGGTGCGCAGCAACGCCCGCAACGGGCTCGCCGTGGTGGCCGTGGAGCGTGGGAGCTGCGGAGGCTGCTTCAATGCTATTCCGCCTCAGCGCCAATTGGATATCGCCAGCCACAAGAAACTGATCGTGTGCGAGCACTGCGGCCGGATCCTGGTTGACGACTATGTGGTCGAGCGTGTGACAGGGGAGAAGTGATCCCGGATGATATTCGACGAAGGCCCCGGGGAACCGGGGCCTTCGTCGTTCATAAGGGTGGTCCTTCGAACGAACCGGGATCAGGGCCGGAAAGCCACTGTGACCAACGAGCGGAACGTACCACGATCCTCGCTCGTTATCTCCGCCAGCGACGGGTTGTACTGATAGAACTTGACCCCACTGCTCTGGTAGTTGAACCCCAGGTCCAAACTGAAGTGGTCGGTTCGATAGCCCAAGCCACCGGCATAGGTCATCATTGCCTGTGCATGCCGGGTTTCGTCCTTCTCGTAGGCGTTCGGTGCAAGACCCCAACCCATCCGATAGTACCAATTCCCGCTGCGCCACTCGGTGCCTACGCGAACGCTGTGGACAGGTCGGAAACTGTCTTCGATCACCGCGTTCTCGGTGGCGAAGTCATACGCGTCAACGATCTTGTTGCTTTCACGCATTCGCATCTTCCGATAGTCCGCGTATTCGTAATCAATGCTGAACAGACCATGTCCGCCGGCTATGTACGCCGCGCTCAGCACGGTACGCCAAGGTGTGTTCACCCGGTAGCTGAACAGTCCTTCCGGCGATTCGGCGCTGTATCCGGTCCGTCCGTCCAGACGCGGTGTACGGAAGTTCGTACGCACGTCGGAGGTGTAGGTGTCATTCAGCTGCGTCCACATCGGGGTATGGAACGCCACCCCGGCCCGGAGTCTATCGGTCAGCCTGCCGATCATCCCGATCTTCAGGTCCACTCCATTGCCCGATGTCACAAGGTCCTCCCTATACGTCACGGTCTGAAGGTCGACGCTCTCGTCCGGGGTCGTTTCGGTATGCAAGGTGGTGCTTGAATGGCGATGCCCGATGATGCCCAAGGATATGCCGATGTACATGCGGTCCATGTAGTTGGCGCTGTAGAAGAAGGAGGTGTTGGAGGTGGCGCCTTTCGATTCGATCGTATGGACCTGATCGACCTTGGCACCGAAGGGGAGGGCAGCGACATAGCTTGTGCCCAATGAGTCCAACGGGTCGGCGGGGTCTATCCCATAGGCATCATAGGCCAAGCCGGACGTGAAAGGCAGGGCGTCGAACAACTCGTCGGGGAAATAGCCATCGGCATCCAAAGCGAAGGCGTCGAGGATCGAAGTGGGCACACCGTAGCCAGCGGCCTGCCTGTCCCAATGGTGGGTCGCCTGCCGGTCATAGATCACACCGAACGTGCTGCTACGCCAGTCGCTCCCGCTCCGACCCGGGTTGTTGATCGCGAGCGCCAGATTATTGAAGAAAGCTCGTGTGGTCGTATTCGAAGCTGTGCTGCCTTGATAGGAACTGGCCACGCTGTTCACTTCGAGCCCAGGTGTCAGGGATAGCTCACTGGTCCGGTAGAGTCCGAGCCCGGCCGGGTTTATCGCGATGG
Organism: Flavobacteriales bacterium; assembly: GCA_020437805.1. Lineage (GTDB taxonomy): Bacteria > Bacteroidota > Bacteroidia > Flavobacteriales_F > PHOS-HE28 > PHOS-HE28. The sequence continues at coordinate 35,312 of JAGQVV010000079.1, read as the reverse complement.
ACACCGCGTCGGCGCCCAATGCTCCGAAAGCGTTCGCCACACCGATACTACGTGCCGTGCCACCTGGGCTCACGGAACTCAAGCGCAACGCGTCCTCTTCGTTCTGTCCCCACCCGATATGTACGCAGAGCATGAGCAGGAGAAGGGCTCCCGCCCGCCCGGTTGGTCGGTGGGTCCACATGGGTCAGCGACGGTTAGGGCTGGTCCGCACGCCACCACCACCACCGCCGGTGCTGCCTCCTCCAGTACTGCGAGAAGGGCTCGTGGATCGTATTTCACCACCACCACCGCCACCCATGCGAGGAGTGCTGCGCTCCACAGACCTTGTACCTCGAGTGCGGCTTCCGCCGTCGCTCGGGGAATAGGTCCCTTGTCGTTGGGTCCCGGTGCTGCGGATCTCCCGCGCGGGTTGCAGCCCACCTGTGCGCGTGGTCGGTCGTGTACCGACCAAACGTCCCGGATCGGAAACAGTGGTATTCAGTCGAACAGGATCACGAGCGATCAAGCGGCTCGCACCCGGGTCGGTTCGGGAGCCACCTCCAGCACCCATCGAAGGGCGGTGTCCTACCACCACATTGCTTCCAGCCCCGATGATCACCGGCGAGTAGCACGAGAGGCAGTTCCCATATGGTCCATAGTAGTTGCCATAACCATACCCGTATCCGAATCCGCCTCCCCATCCATTGCATGGGTTGCACCAAGGTGAGGGGCCGCCGAAACAGTTGTTGTAACCGTAAGTGGCGTTCCATCGGATGTTGCCATACGGGAAAGCACTACCTCCGTACAGGCCATAGGACCATCCGCTGTACACACCGGAGCCATAGCCCAGACCGATCATCATGCCATTGGGCCCCCAGCCGTATCCGGTGCTGTAGCCCAAGCCCGTGCCGAACCCGAATCGGTCGTAGTTGTAATAGTAGGGGTCGTTGTAGGTGAGGTCATAGAAGTTACGGTCCGATCCGTAGGACTCCGCGGTACCGGGGTCGTAGTAGTCATCCCCTCCGGGTTCCGGTCCATCCAGCGGTACGGCCGGCCCTGTGGATGCGAGTTCCGGTCCGTAGGGAGGAAGGAAATAGACGTCATCCCGGACCTCGGCGGTCGGTTGCATGGTGGCACACGAGCCGAGGAAAAGGGCGACCGGGAGCAGCAGGGGTAAGTGGCCTTTGAAGTTCTTCATAGCGTTCGTGTGTTGTCCCGGATAACGCGAGAACGCCTGTCCGGGTTGTTTACCTTAGCCGCCCATATAGAACAAAAATAATACCAAGCAGGGGGCATGGCCGATCTTTTGACGAAACGTGGGGAGGACTACGCCCAATGGTACAATGATCTTGTTCTGAAAGCGGACCTGGCCGAGCATAGCGACGTGCGTGGATGCATGGTGATCAAACCGCACGGTTATGCCATTTGGGAGAAGATGCAAAGCGCCTTGGACGGCATGTTCAAGGCCACCGGGCATGTGAACGCGTACTTCCCGCTTTTCATACCGAAAAGCTACCTGGCCAAGGAAGCCAGCCACGTGGAGGGCTTTGCCAAGGAATGCGCGGTGGTCACGCATTACCGGTTGAAAAGCGACCCGGTGCATGGTGTGGTCGTGGATCCCGATGCCCGGTTGGAGGAGGAGCTGATCGTGCGCCCCACCAGCGAGACCATCATTTGGAACACCTATCGGGGTTGGGTAAAGAGCTACCGGGACCTGCCCTTGTTGATCAATCAATGGGCCAATGTGGTGCGTTGGGAGATGCGCACCCGACTGTTCCTTCGCACGGCCGAGTTCCTCTGGCAGGAGGGTCATACCGCGCACGCGACCAAGCAGGAGGCCATTGAGGAGACCGAGCGGATGCTTGGGGTCTATGCCCGTTTCGCTGAGGAATGGTTGGCCATTCCGGTCATCAAAGGTGTGAAATCGGCGAGCGAACGGTTCGCTGGTGCCGTTGACACCTATTGCATCGAGGCCATGATGCAGGATGGCAAGGCCCTGCAAGCGGGCACTTCGCATTTCCTCGGCCAGAACTTCGCCAAGGCCTTTGACGTGCTCTTCACGAACAAAGAGAACAAACAGGAACATGTTTGGGCCACCAGTTGGGGGGTTAGCACCCGGTTGATGGGCGCGTTGATCATGACCCACAGTGATGACAATGGCCTTGTTCTTCCACCAAAACTTGCCCCGGTGCAGGTCGCTGTTGTCCCGATCGCCAAGAATGCGGAACAAATGGAGGCCATCAAGACCTATTTCGCCCCCAGTTTGGCCCAGATGCGGGCACGGGGGATCACGGTGAAGTTCGATGACGATGACCAGAAGAAGCCCGGCTGGAAATTCGCTGAGTACGAGTTCAAGGGCTACCCGGTGCGAATAGCGATCGGGCCAAGGGATATGGAGAACGGTACTGTTGAGGTGGCCCGCAGGGACACCCTCGAAAAACAGGTGATCCAGACCACGGACCTGGCCGAGAAGGTGGATCACCTGCTCGACGCGATCCAGTCGAATCTCTACGAAAAGGCCCTGGCGATGCGGGAGAATTACACACGTGGAGTGGATTCATACGAGGAATTCAAGGAGAGCATTGAAAAGGGAGGGTTCATCCTTGCCCATTGGGATGGTACTGCCGAAACCGAGGAGAGGGTGAAACAGGAGACCAAGGCCACCATCCGATGCATTCCCATGGGAGGCGATATCAGCCCCGGAAAATGCATGGTGACAGGGGCTCCCAGTAAGCAACGGGTCATCTTCGCTCGAGCGTACTGATGAAGGGTAAGGAGCATCGTCCCTCGGCCCATGAGCTGATCGTGAAAGCGCTGCATTCCAAGTCGGCGATGAAGCAGGACGTCTTCGCGGGGATCGGTGCTCTATTCAATACGCTAAGGGAGGTCTTGGAGGAGGTGGCGGATGAATTGGGTACTGCGGTTCGGGCGAAGGACGAGCGGCTGGCGGTCTCATTCATGGACAAGGGGGCCATGGCCTGTGAATTGAAGGTGGCCGGGGATGTGGTCGTTTTTCAGATGCACTCCAACGTGTTCCGTTTGGACCAGAGCCACAGCTATTGGAAGAACAGTTACTTGGAGGAGGACGAGTTGCGGGGTTATTTCGGCGTGATCAACGTGTACAACTTCCTCAGCGATTCGTTCAAATTCAATCGGGAGCGGGATCTGGGCTATCTCGTGGCACGCCTTCTCCTGAACAAGGATGGGCACTTCTTCCTCCAAGGCAAACGGCAACTCGGGTTCTTGTACAACGACCTGCCGGGAAGCGAAATGGACCGGGCCACGTTGAAGGAGGTTGTCAATTCCATCATCCTCTATGTGCTGGAATTCGACCTGCTGGTACCGCCGTATGATCAAGTGAACATGGTCACTGTCAGCGAAATGAACGAGCTCAACGCCAACTTGCAGATGGCCACCGGAAAGCGGCTCGGCTTTCGTTTCCAGTCCGATACCGACGATCCGAATTGATACCGTTGCGGGAATTCGATCCGCTGGTTACATTTGCCGTCCCTTAACCGGGCCCCCATGCGGGGAATTGAAATCGTGGCCCGTTCGTCTAGGGGTTAGGACGCGTCCCTTTCACGGATGAAACAGGGGTTCGATTCCCCTACGGGCTACTTGGTTGAAAGGCCCCTCTGCGTTGCAGGGGGGCTTTTTCATTGTAACCGTAGCAAGGTCGCCCGCGTATCTTTGGCCTTGTTGTGTGGTGCCCAAGGCGCACTTCCGTGGCATCTCCCTGCCGATCCGGGTGGTGCCGTGGCGGGTACCATGCATCCAACATGCAACGGATGAACAAACGGAACACGGGAATCCTCGGTCTGCTCCTGATCCTCCTATTGGGGGGGTGCGTTGGGCGCAAGAACATCAACTACTTGAACGATCCATCGCTGAGCAATGGCTCCAGCAAGTTGTTCGAGAACAGGAAGTTCGAATATCGCGTCCAAGTGAACGACGTGCTCAGCATCCGTGTGATGGGTTTGGATGACGCAACGAGCAAGTTCTTCAACGTTGAGCAGCAAGGCAATTTCCAGAATGTGAGTGATGCCGCCTTGTACGTGAACGGGTATTCGATCGATAAGAACGGCCAGGTCCAGCTTCCCACTGTCGGCAAGATCAAGTTGCAGGGACTCACCGTGGGCGAAGCACAGGAACTGGTCCAGCGCAAGATCAACGAGTACTTCAACAATGCTACGGTGATCCTTAAGATGGTGAATTGGAGGATCAGTGTAATGGGTGATGTGAGCAGGCCCGGTGCGTACGTTGTCTACAACAACCAGATCACCATTCTCGATGCCTTGGCCATGGCCGGTGGGCCGAATGAATTCGCGGACAAGACCCACGTCACGCTGTTGCGGCAGAGCGAGCGTGGGGTACAAGCCTTGTACGTTGACATGTCCAACACGAACGTGCTCAGTTCCGAGTACTACTACCTCCTTCCGAATGACATTGTATACGTGCCTACGATCAAGGCGCGACCGGGCAGGTTGAACTTGGAGGTGTTCGCGGTGATCATGGGTGCCATCAGCACCGCCGCGGTCGTGTTCTCTGTGATCCAGAACACCAATCAGTGATGAGCAGCGCGTCCAACGACACCATCGATCTGCGTGCGATCTTCAGGAAGATCCGCGCGAAATGGTGGTGGTTCATGCTATCGGTACCCTTTTGCTTGGCCCTTGGTGTGGTGTACATCAAAACCACCCCGAAGGAGTATCTGATCGAAGCGGTCATGCTCCTTGGTGAGGAGAAACGCACCGGGTTCGGAGGGAATGACGAGTTCATCAAGGGCACCGCGTACCTGAGCAATAGCACGGAGCTGGAGGATAAACTGACGGTGCTGACCTCAACGACCAATATGACCCGGACGCTCCAGCGTCTCGATTTCGGGGTGAGCTACTTCGAAACGAAGAACTTCCTCACCACCGAGAAATTCGATTACCCACCGTTCATCGTGAAATTGGACAGTGTGTCCGTCCAGGTCATCGATATCCCCATCCATGTTTCCGTTGACCTTCCCGCAGGAACCTACACGGTTAAAGCCGAAGGGAAGAACGTTCGGCTGTACAATGTTCAGAAGCAAGAGGTCCTGGCCGATTACATCCCGGAATACAAGCTGGAACAAACGGTGCCGGTGGATACGCCGTTCGTGGGCGATCACCTGAGCTTCCGGATCTCCTTTCCGGAGGATCGGACCTACGATGATGGGACCACATATCATTTCGTGTTGAAGAGCTTGGAGGACCTGGTCTCGAGTTATCAGGATCGTACGGGTGCGGCACAATTGAGCAAGGAAAGCAATATCGTGAACCTCGCCATCCAAGGTGAAGCGATCACGAAAGAGGTCACCTTCCTGAACAAGCTGATGGAGACCTACATCGAAGGTGAACTGTACAAGCAACAACAAAAGGGCATCAAGACGATCGCGTTCATTGACGACCAGATCGGTAGCGTGTCCGATTCCCTGCAAAAGGTCGAGAGCACCATGGAGAGCTTTCGTGGGGTCAGTGGTGGTATGATGAACGCCTCCACGACATCCGATGCCTTGTTCCAGGAGCGCAGCAGGCTGGAGGACGAACGTTCCCTGGTCCTGCGTCGACGGAATTATTGCGCTTCCGTGCTGGAGAAGGTCCGCTCGTCATCCGACCTTCGGAACGTACCGGCACCTTCATCTTCGGGGATCGACGATCCGGTGTTGAACAACCTGGTCATTGAGATAACACGGCTTTCCGCGGATCTTGCCGCTCAGAACCTGGCCACCGGTGCGCGCAGCAACCCCACCGTCATCGCCATGGAGCGGAAGGTCAAGAATCTCACCGCCTCACTTGCCCAAACGGCCGAAAGCCTCGTCGAGCAAGCGGAGATGAGTCTGGATGAGGTCAATCGTCGTTTGGGATCGATCAATTACCAGTTCAACCAACTTCCGGAGAACGAAAGGCGTTTGGTGAACATCGAACGGAAGTTCAAATTGAGCGATAACCTTTACAACTACTTGATGGAGAAGCGGGCCGAGGCCGGGATCGCCATCGCCAGTGATCAAGTGGACAAGTCCGTCGTGGACCCCGCCCATGTGAGCGGTCGTAAACCGGTGGCCCCACGGAAGGGTATCCTACTCGGCGGGGCGTTCGTGCTGGGCCTGTTGTTGCCGATCGGCTTCATCTTCATCCGCGATCTGATCCGCGATCGGATCGACGACCTGGACGAATTGAAGCGTCTCAGCAAACTGCCGGTGCTAGCGGTCATTCCTGCCAGCAAGCGAAAGCGCGTGTTGCCTGACGAGCCGAAATCCATGTTGGCCGAATCCTTCCGCACAGCGCGTGTGAACCTGCAATACCTCAACCCCAATACGGAGCGGCAAGTGATCGGTATGACGTCCTCTTCAAGCGGAGAGGGAAAGACCTTCTGCGCGGTGAATTTGAGCACCGTGATGGCCCAAGCTGACAAACGGACCTTGCTGCTGGACGCGGACATGCGCCGCCCCAATGTGATGCGCACTCTTGGGATGAAGGATGAACTGGGTCTTTCCACTTGGCTCATCGGGGAGGCGGGGATCGATCAGCTCATCAAGAAGACGGATATCCCCGGCCTCGACGTCATCGGTGCCGGTCCGATCCCGCCGAACCCGTTGGAATTGGCCGAGAGCCCGCGGATGGCAGAGTTGATCGGAACCTTGCGGACACGATATGACCATGTCATCATCGACGCCTCTCCTCTGGGTTTGGTGAGCGAATATGTACTGTTGATGAGGCTTGTCGATGTCACCCTGTATGTGGTACGTGAAGGGCGAACCGAGCGGGGAGCGCTTCGGATGATCAATGAAATGGTCGCTGAGAACAAAGCGCAGCACGTGGACCTGCTGTTGAACGATGTGAAGAGCCGCAGCGACGGCTACGGGTACTACAACAAGTAGGACCTTGGCAATGATCGGGTCCGAAGGGTTCAAGAAGTATTTCCAGAGCTTCTCGTGGCTGTTCGCTGACCGCGTGGTGCGGCTCGCGTTGGTGCTGCTGACCGGCATATTCGTGACCCGCTATCTCGGTGCGGAAATCCTCGGCAAACTGAACTATGCCATGGCCGTGGTCAGCATCGGAGCGGTGCTCACCTCCATGGGTATGAACGAGATCATTTCGCGTGATCTGGTGCAACACCCTGAACGCAAGGATGAATTGCTGGGCAGTGGCTTCGTCATCAAATTGTGCGGGGCGATCCTGTTGAACCTGTTCGCGTTGGTATTCGCGCTGTGGCAGGACCTGGACCCTCTGACGGTCCTGTTGATCGTGATCACCGCTTCCGGGGAGTTGTTCCGGTGGTCCAGCGTGATCGAATACCTTTTCATTTCCCGTGTCCAAGGGCGAGTTCCGGCGAAAGTGAACATTGTTGCCACCGTTGTGGGTTCGGGCTACAAACTGGTATTGGTGGCAATGAAAGCACCGATCCTCTGGTTCGCGGCGGCCTATGCGCTGGAAACGGTGGTGTTCGCGATCAGCATGTACATCGCATACCACAACCATGGCATGCGGATCAGGAACTGGCGACCGACCCGACGGATGATCGGCCGTTTGCTCCAGCAGTCCTGGCCTTTGTTGATCTATGGCATCGCACTTCAAGCGCAATTGAAGATCGACCAGATCATGATCTTCGATATCCTCAGGGGAACGATCGGCGAGGAAGCCGCCAACATCGAGGTCGGTCAATACTCCGTGGCGGTGAAGATGATCGAAGCCACGGCTTTCCTTCCGGTCATCATCCAACTCGTGCTTGCGCCGGCCATTTCGAAGGCCAAGGTCCAGGATGTGGAGCTGTACAGACAGCGGCTCACGAACCAGTACCGGTTGATGTTCCTGCTCTACCTCACCACCTCGATACCCCTGTACTTCGTGGCTGAGCCTTTGATCGTTCTATTGTACGGGGAGGAGTTCCGTTTGGCAGGGCACTTGCTGGCCATCTTCGCTGCGCGACTGGTGTTCTCCTATATCGGGGTGGCGAAGAACAGCTTCATCACGAACGAGAGCTTGTTCAAGTTCTCCTTGGTCACCACGGTGATCGGTGCCGCCATCAACATCGGATTGAATCTGGCGCTCATCCCCACGATGCGGTCCGATGGAGCGATCTGGGCCACGTTGGTCAGTTTCTTCGTGAGCGTATACCTCGTGGATCTTTTCCACCCCCGAACACGTATCAACTTCAAAATGATGACCCAAGGTGTGCTTTCGTTCTGGAGGATCCGGGGCGTGAGATGAGCTTGGAACCAGGCGATCAAGGATCACTATGAACTCGACCATACCCGCATCTCCGAACCACACGGCCGTGATGATCACCGCCTTCAAACGGTATGACACGGCACGTCTTGTCATGGAAGCGGTGCGTTCGGCCCGACCCCCGCGCCTCTATTTCGCATGCGATGGACCGCGTAACGAGGCCGAAAAGGAACGGACCGACCGCGTCCGCACCTTGGTCGAACTCGTTGATTGGCCTTGCGAGGTGCACACCTTGTTCCATGAAAAGAACAAGGGTACCAAATATGGGATGGTGGAGAACATGGATTGGTTCTTCTCGCAGGAAGCCGAAGGCATTGTCCTGGAGGACGATATCGTACCTGACCAAAGTTTCTTCCGCTTCGCGCAGGAGCTGTTGGAACGCTACCGGGATGACGAGCGGATCTGGGCGATCATCGGCAACAACCTCGCCACGGGCGGGGAGGTCAAGGATCCGCGTGGATACTGGTTCATGGCGCATGGCTATGGGGCGTATTCCGGTTGGGCCGGTTGGCGCAGGTCTTGGGAGCGCTTCGATGTGGACATGAAGGATTGGCCGGAGGTCCGGGATTCCAAACGTTTCGATCCCTGGTTCTTGAGTTCCGGGGAGCGGAAGGAAGCCCTTCACTTGCTCGAAGCAACGTGGGATGGTCGTATCGCTGGCGCTTGGGATTACCAGTTCGACTATGCCAAGATGAAGGCGGGAGCGGTCAATATCATCCCGAACGTGAATCTCTGCCGGAACGTCGGGTTCGGAGAAGATGCCACGCATTCGGTGGACCGCCGTGATCCGCGGAACCAGGAGCATTTGCACAGTGCGGAATGGCCCTTGGAACACCCAGTGGAGATCACCGTGGATACCGAAAGGAACCTCGCCTACTTCAACGCCTATGTCAGGCCTCCGTTGTTCCGTAGGTTCAAGAGCACGCTCAAGGGCCTACTGCCCGACGCCGTGGACGAAGCGATCACCCCGTTCCTCTCCAAATTGCAGCGTCGCTTGGGCTTGACTTGAAGACCGCATCTTTGCGGGGCATTCTTAGCGCCCTTTGCCCGTGCTCCTGTCCAAGCGGAAGCTTATCAACAACCTGTTCGTGCTTGCCTTCCCGTTCTACGGGTTGGGCATGTATCGCGGCTATAAGGGGAACTTCTCCGAAGGGCTCATCGTGGCGGTCCTTCCGTTCATCATGATCCTGGCCTTGCACCTCCTGGACCTGATGTACCAACGCCAATTCCGGTCCATGGTGAACAGGGTGTATTGGGTAGGCCTGGCTTTCCTGCTCTCGCTCGTGTCCAGCATGTGGATCGCCTTCATGGAGGGCTTCCCTGGGCTCAACATGCTGAACATGGTGGCCTATATGATCCTGTACCTCGCCCCGTTCCACGCGGCCATCGTGGTACAGATCCGCAACCGGGGCCAGGATGATTTCGACTTCGCGAAACTGCTCCTGAAGGGCCTGTCGCTTTTGATCGTCTTCAACCTGCTCGGTGTGGCATTGGGGATGCAGAACGTGGTGCACAAGTTCGAAGGGCGGATCAACCTTCCTTTCCTGCGGGGGATCTACGATGCGGCCCACTTGATGTCGGTGGTCAACCTGATGTTGCTCTTCTACTTGAAGGATTTCGTGCGCAAGCCCGGTGCATTCCTGCTTACGCTCTCCTTCTACATGGTGAACTTGGCGTTGATGGTCAATGTGAACAGTCGCCTTTCGTTCCTCATGTTCCTGGTACTTACAGTGCTGTTCCTTTTCCGCATCATACGTACCGTGCGCCTGTTGTTCCCGATCTCCTTGTTCACGATGCCCATCCTGGTGAACGCTGCCTTGCTGGTTTACTGGATCCTTACGCTGCCCATATTCGCCGCGGTGGTCTCACGGGTCGACAAGGAGGATGTGACCACGTTCAACAATCGCACTTACGTTTGGGAGGAAGCGTGGAATTGGCTCTTGGACGACCGAAGGGGCTTCTTCTTCGGCAACGGACATCAAGGGCAGTACAAGCTTCCGGGGTGGGAGGCGATCGGGAAGATCTTCATGGTCAGGCATTCGTACGATGTCCACATGCACAGTACGTTCCTACAAACCGTGATCAGCCAGGGCGTTGTGGGCTATGTGCTCTTCATTCTGGTGATGTGGTACATCTACAAGCACTATCGAACAGAATACATGAAGGGGACCGATCAGGCCCCCCTCTACGCTGCGGTCGTATATCTGCTCTTCATTTGGCAGATCGATATCATCTGTTACGGCATCGATCTCGGTAATCCGCTGGTTTTCTGTATCCTCTCCGCCGTGGCGATCGATCCGCGCTACATCACGCGAAGGCCAAAGGCTTTGGGCGGCGAATTCCTCGAATAGGTTATTGCACCACCACGCGATGGCGGTCCACCGAGCCATTGGTGCGCAGGAGGATGAAGTAGTGCCCACTGGGAAGACGTTCACCGATCGGTAGTTCAGTCGCACCTCCCGCCATTCGCGCGCGTTGGATGCTCCGACCGGCGCTATCCATGATCTCCATTTCCGTGACGGCTTCCACAGCCCTGGTCAGGAACAACGGTGCCCCGGAGGCCACAGGGTTCGGGAAGGGCAAAGGACCGTTCGAGGCCATAGGTCCATCTTCTTCTTCCTGGCCGGTGGTCAACCCGCACAGGTCGTCGTCCTCTTTCGCCAATACCACGGAACCATAGGCCGGTAGCGGTATCGAAACCGTGTGCAAGGCACCTTGGACATCCCTCCAGCAACCGACCAAGGGTACATCCACAGGGGCGTTCGATTCGTTCGTGAGGAGAATGTGCCTGGTGTAGGGGTCCACGGGGTCCACGGTCACGCGGTACAGTTCCACGTTGTCCAGCCAGTAGGTGCTTTCGTTGAAATTGTTCGCGAAGATGAAGAGGCCCGGCTCGGAGAGCGTGCTTTGGAACACCAACGAGATGTCCCTGCGTTGAGCGTCGAACGGAATGCTCTTGGAAAAGATCGCATTGGGGCCAGCGGCCTGGCTTTGTCCTTTGAACTCCGCGCGGACCACGCCGTGCATGTTGCTCTGCATGCTGAAGCGCATCTCGTACCACTGTCCGTTCTGCACGTTGGTGGTAGCATCGGTGCGCAAGTAGAATTCCGGCGAACCACTGTTCTGCCCGTAAACGATCTTGGCGGCCCCGTTGTCGAGCATCGTGTTGTCCCGCAGGATCTGCCCTTGGGTCGGCCAGCCGCTCCACCCGTTGGTGTTGTAGTCGAAAGTGCTGTTCGAAACGAGGTTCGGGCTCAGCAGCCCGGTCACCTCATGGCTGTTCTGCCGATGCGGGCTGCGGGTGCTGCCGGTCTCCTCACCACGTTCCGCTTGCCAGCGCTCGAGCGAATAATGCTTCACGGTTCCACTGTAAAGCTTGATGATGAAGGTGGTGAGCTCGTTGAACGGGTTGAAGTGGCGGTTGTTCGTGAAGGTGCCGAAATCGACCAGGTTGTTGCTGTAAACATGGTATTGCTGCACACACAGCTGGTCCTTGTCCATGCAGTACAGCGTGTTCCCTGAATACACCGAATTATAGCTCGGGACATGGTAGGGTGGCGTTGCTCCCGGACCGTTGTAATTGGAATAGTCGGAGAGGCTCAATTGGATATCGTTGTCATAGAGCACGTTGTCGCGCACCTGGATGCCGTTGGAGACCATCGTGTGGTCCACATGGATCCCTGCACCGCGACACCCGGAGACCGTATTGCGCCGGACGATCGTGTTGTTGATCACGGCGTTCCCGAAGTAGATGCCGTGGCCGATCTTATAGTTCACATGGTAGTCCATCGCTACGCTCTCCATGTTACCGTCCAGGTCCTCAATGATATTGTCCTGGATGATCATCCCGTCGGAGTTGTCCCAATAGATCCCTCCTCCATCGTTCACCGTGGCGAGGGGGGCTCGGATCACGTTCTTCTCCACCAAGGGGCTGCCTTCGAGGAACATGCCTGAATTGCCGGTATTGGTGATGCGGTTGTTGCGGATCACATTGTCCTCACCCAATGCGTACATGCCGTAGTAGCCCCAGAAACTCTCTCCAAGTCCCGGGATCAGGGCGATATCGGTGATGGTGTTGTTCTCGATCGTCGAGTTGTTGTCGATCAGTGCCAATCCGGAAGCGAACGTGTTCCGGACGATGTTGTTGGAGTAGTTGTCGTGGTTGCCATAGCTCCGGATGGCGTGGTTGGACCATTCGAACGTGCAGCCGGTGATCGTTACATGGCTGGCACCGCCATTGTTCACTCCTGCATAGCGCTGGCCGCGGAACAGCAGGTTCTCGATGCGGACATGGCTCTTCTGCCAGCCCACGTTGATCCCGTTCTCGTGCACGGAGGCCTGGACGTTCAAGGTGTTCGGATCGGCATTCCCCGGCGCCCAGAGGTAGAGCACACCAGCGTTCGCGTCGTGGAACCACTCGCCAGGGGCGTCCAATTCGCTCAGCTTGTTGCACACGAAGAAACCCCAGTCATAATTCCCCGGGTTGTACGTGATCGCCGGAAAGCTCAAGGTACCGTTGGAGAAGCCGGAGATCTCGGCGTTCTCATAGCACCAGTTCGTGCTGCGGACCACCAAGCGTGCTCCGTTCCAATAGCCGTTCGCCTGATCGAGCGAAGTGCTGTTCAACTGGGTGTTGGTGGAGGTGTTCACACGCAGCCAACCCGTGTTGGGGTAGCGAGCAAGGGTCATCACTTCACCGTTCACGCGGACATATTTCACCGGTTGTGCAACGCTGGCCCGCCAAATGTTGCCTTGGTGTTGGGTCCATGTAGAGGCCGTTGTCGCTCCGGAGATGACCGGTAGGTTGCCGCTTCCATAGGCGCCGATCACGATCGGCTGGCTTGCGGAACCGGAGGAATTGATGTCGAGTTGCCCGCTATATGATGCACCCCTCTCGAAAAGGATGCGGTCACCGGGCTGAAGCACGTATTGGAGCTGCTGCACGCGAGCGATCGTGCGCCACGCGCTGCCTTGGCTCGTACCGTTGTTGCTGTCGTTGCCCGAGGGTGAAACGAAATAGTCGGTGGCCACCGCTTGCAGGCTTAGAAGAACGAAGGCCAGAGCGGAGATGGATGTGGTCGATGGGTTGCGCATGTGGGGCGGTTCTTGGCCCATTGAACCTTATCCAGGCCGCTACGGTTGCATCTTTGCGACCAAGGCCCCTTTTCCTTCGACGAGTTGGCGCTGCCGAGGGTTGGGGCATTCACGCAGGTTTGTTGATGGGACTGCCCGGTCTTCCCCGGTAGCGGAAGAAGCAGCAGGTACTTTTGGGCGATCCTGTGCTGAAACAACCGTATCGCATCCTCGTTGTCGGTCAAACACCGCCTCCCTTCGGTGGGCAGGCGGTGATGATCCAACGTTTTTTGGACTTGCGCAGCACCAAGATCCGGCTTTTCCATGTTCGGATGGCTTTTTCCGAGGATATGGAGAGCGTTGGGAAATTCGCGCCCCGAAAACTTTGGGTGCTCTTCGTCACCATCCTTCGCATCTGGTGGGCACGTTTTCGTTATCGAACACCGGTGTTGTATTATCCGCCGAGCGGTCCGAACAAGGTGCCCGTGCTACGCGACCTGATCCTGCTCGGCGCCACACGTTGGCTCTTCTCCAAGGTCGTGTTCCACTTCCACGCAAGCGGGGTGTCCGCCTATGAAAGCGAGCTGCCCGCGGTATTCCGTCCCTTGTTCCACTTCGCGTACCGGAAACCTGCTCTGGCGATCCGGACCGCCCCACAGAACCCGGAGGATGGTTCGGCCCTCGGCGCATCGCGCTCCGTGGTCATTCCGAACGGGATCGATGATGAACGAGGCACCGTTCCTGAGCGTAATGCCCGGATCGGCGAACGCCTCGTCATCCTCTTCACCGGTGTGCTCATTCCCAGTAAAGGGGTCAGGGACCTGCTCCAGGCATTCGCTATGGCCGTGGAACAAGGCCTTGATGCCGAGTTACAATTGATGGGCAAATGGGGCGAACACGCGTTCAAGACGGAATGTGAGGATCTCATCCGTATGAACGGACTGGAGGAACGCGTCGTGTTCCTTGGGGTCCTGAGTGGACGGGAGAAAGCCGTTCGCTTCGCCGCATGCGACATATTCTGCTTCCCTTCCTACTTTGAAGCGGAGAGTTTCGGGCTGGTGCTGGTGGAGGCCATGCAGTTCGCCAAACCAGTGATAAGCACGGAATGGCGCGGGATCCCTTCCGTAGTGGAGAACGGGCGCAATGGCTATCTGGTCCCCGTTCATGACCCTCCTGCTGTGGCGGAAAAGCTTGTACAACTCGGAGCGGACCAACGGTTGCGGAACCGAATGGGCGAGGAGGGTAGACGCATCTTTGAGCGGAAATTCACGTTGAAGGCCTTTCACCAAGCCATGGAGCGCGAGCTTCTTGGCCTCTTCGAACAGCAGTGAACAGCATGCGACTATTGGTCACCGGGGGCTCCGGTTTCATCGGGACGAACTTGATGGCCCACTATATCAACAAGGGTATTCCCTTGCTCAACATGGATTGGAACCCTCCGCTGGACCCCGGGCAGACGCCATATTGGAAGGAGGTTGATCTGATGGACACGGCCAGGCTCGAAGCCGCCATGGTCGAGTTCCGACCTACCCACGTTGTGCACTTGGCCGCACGCACCGACACCGAAGAAAAGGTGGATGTGGATGCGTACCGCCAGAACCATGAGGGAACGCGTATCCTCTTGGAGGTCGTAAAGAAGCTGCCTGACGTGGAACGCATCGTCGTGACGAGCACGCAATTCGTTTGCGAGGCCGGGTACCAACCCGCGCATGATCTGGATTTCAAACCCTTTACCATATACGGCGAGTCCAAGAGGCTCACGGAATTGGCGACGCGAGAGGCGAAATTGCAATGTGCCTGGTGCATCATTCGACCCACTACCATATGGGGGCCTTGGTCATTGCGGTACCGCGATGTCATGTTCAAGGTGATGCGCAAGGGTCTGTACTTCCACCCGGGCAAGGGGAGGGTCATTCGCTCCTATGGCTATGTCGGGAACGTCGTGTGGCAAGTGGATCGCATGTTGCAAGTGACCCGGGAGGTCATGGATGGCCAAGTGTTCTATGTCGGCGATCCGCCGCTCGATCTGAAGGAATGGGTGGAGGCGGTTTCAAAGGAGTTGGTCGGAAGGCCGGTCAGGTACATCCCAACATGGTTGATCCGGGTGGTCGCTATCTGTGGTGACGCGCTCAAAATGGTAGGGATCCCGTTCCCGATCACGAGCGGCAGGTTCCGAAGCATGACCAGCGACTATATCACACCCATGGATAGGACCATCGACCGATTGGGTGAGGCGCCCTTCTCCATGGAGCAAGGCGTGGCCGAAATGGTGGCGTGGTATGATGGTGGGAGCGAGAGGATCATCGCTCCGAAAAAGAAGGACGTTCGCATCAGTTCGGCGGTGAAGCGATGAAGGGAACAGCTGGCTTGCCCAAGCGACGCGTCCTCACCGTGGACATTTCCATGGGCACATTCAAGGCGCACATCGACCGTATCGTTGCATTGGGTGCGACACATCGATCCTCATACGTCTGTTGCGTCAATGCGCACATGACCGTTGAAGCGAAGGATCCGGTTTTCGCACGGGTGGTGAACGAAGCCGACCTGGCGACGGCGGATGGTATGCCCGTGTTACGGGCCCTTCAGTACTTCCACAAGGTGGACCAGGAACGCGTGGCAGGGAACGACATCATGCCAGCCCTCTTGGATAGGGCCGCATCCGAAGGTCTTGGCGTGTATCTGATCGGAGCCACGGAGGATGTGCAACTGCGGGTCGTGGACCGTGCAGGAAAAGAACTGCCCGAATTGCGTATCGCCGGGCGGCACTCACCGCCGTTCGCACCCATCGAGGCCATGGACCTGGACCTTGATGCTGCGCGCATCAATGCGAGCGGGGCGCACATCGTGTTGGTATCCTTGGGTTGTCCGAAACAGGAGAAATGGATGGCAGCCATGAAGGGAAAGGTCAATGCCGTGATGCTCGGCATGGGCGGAGCCTTCCTGTTGTATGCCGGGATCGACAAGCGCGCACCGAAATGGATGCGGGACCTTTCCTTGGAATGGGCCTATCGGCTGTGGTTGGAGCCACGTCGGTTGTGGAAGCGCTATGTGGTGACGAATACCGCCTTTCTCGTCCTAATGGGGAAGGAAATGGTCCGACGGATGTCTGGAAAGGCCTGAAGCGGGTCCGTTTCACTTTTAGACAAGAAGATCCCGATGCCCTACGGTCCCACCATGTTGAGGTACTCTGGATCCAACTACAGGAGCTTCCGTTTATCGACGAATGAATATATTCACTCGACGAATTTGACAAACCATCGACGAACGAGTTACATTTGGCACACTCCAGAACGACAAGGACCGGAACTTGGCCACCACATAATCGATGGAAAAGACCATTACATCAGGGGAGGATCTTACCGGAACGATCGGAACGGCAACCGATATCAGTGCGGAACTGTCTACATTGCTCCGTTCTGGGCGAACATCACTACACCACGTGCAAACAGGGATCACAAAGGTTTTGGCACTTGAACCATTGACCACGGTCAAGGACCTCATCATTGTAGGGGAGGGCCCGGCCGCTGAGGAGATCTATCAGTATTGCGAGGACCAGACCGTTCGCGGGTACCGCTTTTGTGGGATCTTCAATGATGCGCCCATCGATGGGGATCTTGGCGATCGACGCATCGGTGGGGTGGAGGCGGCCAAAGCCTATGCCATCCAGAATCGCATTGACATACTCTACTGTGCGCTGCCGGGCACACGTCGTGCGGACATCACCGACCTGATGGAATTCTGCGAGCGGAACACCATTCGATTCCGGGTGATACCGAGCGCCGAAAGCTTCATTCCGGTGGTGAAGACGTCCCAATTGGAGTTCCATGGAGCGGTGCCCGTGAGCAAGATCCGGCGCGAGCCCTTGGACAGCGCTTTCGGTCGTGCCGTGAAACGGGCCTTCGATATCGTTTTCTCATTGGGCGTGGTCTTGCTCATCTTCACTTGGCTCTTCCCGATCCTGGCCCTTCTGGTAAAGCTGAGCAGCCGGGGACCTGTGTTCTTCAAACAGATGCGGCTGGGCAAGGACAATGAGGAGTTCGTGTGTTGGAAGTTCCGTAGCATGCGAATGAACATGGAGGCCGATCTGAAGCAGGCGACCAAGAATGATCCTCGTGTCACCGCGGTGGGACGCTTTCTACGAAAGAGCAACCTCGATGAGATGCCGCAGTTCATCAATGTCCTATTTGGTCATATGAGCATCGTGGGGCCGCGTCCACACCCGTTGCGCCTCAATGATCAATACAGGGACATCATCGACAAGTACATGGTGCGGCACTTCGTACGGCCCGGGATCACGGGCTGGGCCCAGGTGAACGGCTTCCGCGGTGAGACCCGCACTCCGGAATTGATGGAACGACGAGTGGAGCTGGATGTGTGGTACTTGGAGAACTGGTCGTTCTGGTTGGACCTCCGGATCGTGGTGAAGACCGTTACGAACATGTTCGGAAAGGACCCGAACGCCTATTGAAGGAACTGGATCTCACAGCAAAGGGCCTTGCGAGAGCAGGCCCTTTTTCTTTCTTCAGCAGCGTGTTGATCGAAAGATAGCTTTATATTTGCCCTCCCTTTTGGAAAAGGGATCAACGTCATGGCCAACCACAAGTCCTCCCTGAAGCGCGTCCGTCAAACCGAGACCCGCAACGAGCGTAACCGTTACCAGAGCAAGACCGCGCGCAATGCAGTGCGTAAATTGCGCGGCATGGAGAGCAAGGCCGAGGCGGAAAAGCTGTTGCCCGAGGTGAACAGCATGTTGGACAAATTGGCAAAGAAGAACCTGGTCCATAAGAACAAGGCCTCGAACCTGAAGTCCTCCTTGAAGCTTCACGTGAACGGGCTGAAGAAGTAAGCACTGACCGATGGTTATCTTGGGCAGGTCCTCCGAACGGGGACCTGTTCCTTTTTCCACCCCCGGCATGGAGCCTTCTTCGAATGGTAAGCTGAGCATCCGCGAATGGTCCAAGGACGACCGCCCGCGAGAACGCTTGTTGGCACGCGGCCCCAAGGCTTTGAGCGATACAGAACTTGTCGCGATCCTTATCCGCAGCGGCACCACCACCGATAGTGCACTGGACCTGGCCCGAAAGATCCTGAGCAAGGCCGGTAACGACCTGCACAAATTGGCCGGACTGGGTACGAATGAACTGATGAAGCTCCATGGGGTTGGCGAAGCGAAAGCCATGAGCATCGTGGCCGCTTTGGAACTGGGTCAACGTCGCAGGGACACGAGCTTGGCGGAGCGCCCACTGATCGCCGGCAGCCAAAGTGCGTACGCTGTGCTTCGACCCTTGGTGGAGGATCTGCCCCACGAGGAGTTCTGGCTGCTGTTCCTGGATCGCGGGAATCGATTGCTCTCCCAAGGCTGTATCAGCAGGGGTGGAATGCACGGAACGGTCGCCGACCCGAAGCTCATCTTTCGGGAAGCTCTGGATCGGCGTGCCAGCTCAGTGATCCTGTGTCACAATCACCCCAGTGGGCAATTGCGGCCCAGCGAAGAGGACATTCGATTGACCCGGAAGCTGGTCGAGGGCGGGCGTTTCCTGGATATAGTGGTCCAGGACCATCTTATCATCGCCACCACGGGTTATTACAGTTTCGCGGACAACGGACAGTTGAACTGAACATGGCGGAACCCTTGCGACTGCTCACGGTCATCGGAGCGCGCCCACAGATCATCAAGGCTGCGGCGCTGAGCCGTGCGATACGGACACGGTTCGCCGGTCGTATCGTAGAGACCCTGTTGCACACCGGACAGCACTATGACGCCAATATGAGCCAAGTGTTCTTCGATGAACTCGGTATCCCTGCGGCCGATATCCAGCTGGGTGTCGGTAGCGGGTCACATGGCGCTATGACCGCGCGGATGACCGAAGGGATCGAGCAGGTATTGGAACGGAAAGCCCACGATGCGGTCGTCGTATATGGGGATACGAACAGCACCTTGGCCGGAGCCTTGGCTGCGTCCAAGCTGCATGTTCCCGTGGCGCATATCGAGGCCGGCCTCCGATCCTTCAACAAACGCATGCCGGAGGAGGTGAACCGCGTTCTCTGTGACCATGCCAGCACATGGCTGTTCTGTCCTACGGATACCGCCGTTCGGAACCTCGCCAATGAAGGTATCTCGACCCATCCAGGCCGCGCGGATATCGATCGGCCGAAAGTGGTGCAGACAGGTGACGTGATGTATGATAACAGCCAGTATTTCGGGGAACTCGCCAAGGAGCGATCCAAGATCCTCGCGGACCTGTCCATAGGGGTCGGTGAATTCGTTCTGGTCACCGTGCACCGGGACAATAACACGGACGACCGGAAACGCCTGAACGCCATTTACCGGACCTTGCTGGAGGTGCATACGGAAACAGGACTGGCATTCGTTGTTCCGGTGCATCCGAGAACACGGAAGATGATGGACGAATTGATGGATCCCGAGCTTCTTCGATCCTTGCGGACCGCGGCCGGGTTCCACTTGATCGACCCCGTGGGTTTCTTCGACATGATCGCGTTGGAGTCCGCTTCCCGGCTGGTGGTCACCGACAGTGGTGGGGTACAAAAGGAGGCCTATTTCTTCGATCGGCCATGCGTAGTGCTGCGGGCCGAGACCGAATGGGTCGAGCTTGTGGCGCATGGCCAGGCCGTCCTGGCCGATGCCGATCCGCAGCGCATCCGCACTGCGGTGGACCGCTTTCTGGGATCAGGTGCGCCGGATTGTCCAGCGATATTCGGGGATGGGCATTCCGCCGAACGCATCTGCCACGAATTGATCGAAACGTTGTGATCCGATCTGCGGTCGATTACGGAAGGTCCTTTCTGAAAGGCATCATCGATGCGCCTTCAAGGGCATTGATGAAAGCCCATCTGGCTCCATTCGGGGAGGGGAAGGCAGGTGAGCGAAGGGAGTCGCTGTCCGCTGCGATGGCTTATCTCATACGTGCACAAGAACCCGGCGCTGATGCTGGTATGGGCAGTTATCATTTGGTCCATGGGTGGGGTGCTTCATACCCCGAAACCACCGGCTATGCCATTCCCACATTGATCGCGGGGGGCAAACTCCTGAAGCAACAAGGTGCCTTGGATGCGGCCATGAGAGCAGCGGATTGGCTCTTGAGCATCCAGCGGCCCGATGGTGGATGGCAAGGTGGTCGGGTAGGAGAGGGCAGGCCGAGCATCGTGTTCAACACCGCACAGGTCATCCGCGGGTTGTTGGAAGCGCACGCACTAACGGGAGATGAGCGTTATTCGGCATCCGCTGCTCGGGCAGCGGAGTGGATCGTGTCCGGGCAGGACAGCGACGGTGCCTGGCGATCGAGCAATTTCATGGGAGTGGCACGAGTATATGACACCTATGTGGATGCCCCGCTGCTGTCGGTCCACGCGCTTACCGGCGGATCTTCGTTGATGGATGCCGCAACACGGAACCTGGATTGGGTGCTCGCGCAACAGGCCTCGAACGGCTGGTTCGCCAACGCGGATAATACCGTGAAGCACAACGACCGGCCCATTACACATACCATCGCCTACACGATCGACGGGCTTCTTGAGTGCGGGAAGCTTCTTGGGCGTAGCGACCTGGAGGCAGCAGGGTGTAGGGTGTCACGAGTATTGTTGGATCGGTTTCTCATGGAGGGCACGCTGCATGGTCGTTACGATATGGATTGGAAGGGTAGCGAATACCCGCTCATGACCGGCTGTGCACAACTGGCCATCACTTGGGCTCGGGTGCATGAGCGCACAAAGGATGTGCGTTTTCGAGAAGGGCTACTTCGTATGACCGACGCGCTGATAACGGTTCAGGAGCTCTCAGCGTTCGGACCGGCCGATGTCCATGGGGCGATGCCGGGCACCTATCCTCTTTGGGGGCGTTATGAGAAGTTCGCTTTTCCGAATTGGGCCACGAAATACTTCGCTGATGCACTGCTCTGCGCGATCGCAGTGGAAGAAGCTTGAGCATGGAAGCCACACGGTCGTTCGATCCCTATGCCGTCTTCGCCTCCTCGGTAAGGACCCATCCCGATCGTATCGCTCTTTCCATCGGTCTGCAAGAGTGGACGTACGCACAGCTGGAGGAGCATGCCTCAGCGATCGCAGGTTGGTGCGAGCGCTATACTCCGGAAGGCGCTCGGATCGCCGTTCATGGACAAAAAAGTCTGATCACCTACTCGGCCATCCTTGGAATATTGCGCTCCGGACGCTCATATGTTCCGTTGCATCCCGATCACCCACCGGCCCGCTGGCGCACAGTGATCGAGCGATCGGGAGCGGTAGCCTGCATTGCTGGTTGGGAGGTGGAAGAGTTGCTTCGGAATGAAGTGCATGTCACTGTCCCGGACTCCCCTCTGCAAGAAGAGCATGGTGCGGTGCGCTCGGGGAACGAGGCCTACGTCATGTTCACGAGCGGCAGTACTGGAGGGCCGAAAGGGGTGCCCATCTCCCGCGCCAACGTGGCGGCCTATTTGAGCCACTTTCTGACGGCATATGACTATGGCCCGGAAGCGCGATTCAGCCAGATCTTCGCATTGACCTTCGACCTCAGCGTGCACGATCTGTTCGTGTGCTGGGGAAGCGGAGGCTGCCTTTGCGTGCCTGAGCAGCAAGGGGCCTTGACCGTTGCATCATATGTCGAACGGCAAAAGATCACCGCTTGGTTCAGCGTTCCCTCGCACGCAGCGTTGCTTCGGCGAATGAGGTCGCTCCGACCAGGCGTATTCCCAAGGCTGAGGCATTCCTTCTTCTGCGGGGAGGCGTTACCGTGGGATGTGGCAAAGGCCTGGTGCGAAGCGGCCCCGAACAGTAACGTGGTGAACCTCTACGGTCCAACGGAGGCGACCATCGCCATTACCGCATTCGATGTCCGAAGCGCTGCTGGAGGAATTGGTACGGTGCCGTTGGGCGTTCCGATCGGAACGAACAGGACCTTGGTCGTACCCGTTGCCGATCGCGACGAAGGGGAGCTTCTGCTCTCGGGGCCCCAGGTGTCCTCTGGATACCTTGAGGACGCTGGATCCACGGAGCAGGCATTCGTGAAGATCGATGGCCAACCCGGGATCTGGTACCGCACTGGAGACCTTGTTCGCAAAGCGGAGGAAGGGACCTTGCACTTCATAGGACGCTCGGATGATCAAGTGAAGGTCCTGGGTCATCGGGTGGAACCCGGCGAAGTGGATTCGGTGCTGCGAGCGTTGTTGCCCGATGTCTCGATCCTGACCCTCCCGATGGCGGAGTCCGGAACCACACGGCTGGTTACTTTTATCGACCAAGAATTGGAAACATCAGGGTTGCTTGAGGAGTTGCGCTCGGAACTGCCTCCCTACATGGTTCCGGAACGGATCCTTTTCGTGGACACTTTCCCGCTTACGGCCCACGGAAAGGTGGATCGCAAGGCACTGATCGAAATGGCCAAGCATGGATAGGTCGGCAATATTCGGGTTGATCGTGGAGAAGCTGGGCAAGCGTCCTGAACGATTGGGGCTCACCGCCGCGGAGGTCACCTCGGATCTGGACCTGGTCCGTTCAGGCGTTCTGGATTCCTTGGGATTCGTGGACCTGATCACCGAGTTGGAGACCGCCGTTGGTCGACAAGTGGAACTGGACAAAGCCTTCGATCGACCCGCTGCGACCACCGTCGGCGGCGTGGTCGACCTATTCCTCAATGGCCAATGAGCATGATCAGGATCGTGGTCGCATCGGATCCTGACGATCCTCGATTGGAGCAGCTTGTTCCGATGTTCATCGACCTGCATGCTGTGATGCACAAGCACGGTATGATGCAACGCTTGGCGCCCAACGGGGCCCGGATCTGGTTGGATGGCATGAAGGCCGGGTTGGAGCGTTTCAGCCGGTTGGTGCTCGCGTTGGATGGGGATACGGTCGTTGGTTTCACCTGTGGTTCGGTCAAGCTTGCGCCGGAATACCTCGGAGGTGAGCGCGTTGGTCATTGGACGCAACTATACGTCACAGCGGAACACCGTCGGGGCGGGGTTTCCCGTGCCATGTCTGAGCGCTTGCATGAGTGGTTCACCGAGAAAGGCGTTGTGAGCATCGAGACCCAAGTGGTGCGGGATCACCCGAGTTCGGTGCCCTTCGCCGAGTCCTTCGGCTACACGGTGGAATGGATCAACCTCCGCAAACAGCTTTGAGCGTACCATCGGAACTTGCCTCATGGCCCGAGCGGATCGGTGTGGCCCCTGGTGACCGCGTTCTGCTCACCGCTGATGTCACGAGGGTCGCATGGTTGTTCCGTAGGTCAGGAGTGAAGGGCGTACCCGCCATGTTGCTGGATGCGTTCCTTGATCGCGTTGGGGCGGATGGTGCCATTGTGGTCCCCACGTTCAATTACGATCTGCGTTCCGGAGAGGAATTCGACATCCACCGATCCCCGACGATCACGGGTGCCTTGGGCCAAGCCGCCTTGGAGCACCCGGCTTTCGTGCGGACCGGAAACCCCCTTCATTCCTTCGCGGTGGCAGGGTGTGCGCAGCAGGCATTCGTGAATGCGGAAAGCGGAACAAGTTTCGGGGAGGACACACCGTTCGCGCTCTTGCGAAGCGAGGGCTTTGCGCTGGTCGGTATCGATATGCACCTGAACCATGCCATGTCCTACTTCCATCACGTGGAGGAATTGGAGCGGGTCCCATATCGCCGTTGGCGGGAACGGGTTATCCGCTATACCGATACACAAGGCCTGACATCACTACGCACGTTCAAGATCTATGCGAAGCGTTGGGGATACGAGAACGAGCTTTCCAGGTTGATCCCCTTGTTGTCCGTAGCGGGTGCGATGGTATCAGGTCATCTCGATCGTGTTTCGTTCCTGCACGTTGACCTGCGCAAGGCGCATGAGGTCATCGCAGAGGATATCCGAACGAATGAAGCGCGGAGTATCGTGCGTTTCACATGGAAGAACTGGTTGCGCGACTGCTACCATACGATATTGCCCAGCAGTCTGCCATCCCGCTCCCAACAACTCCTGTCCGAGGTGCATGCTCGTCCATAGTGAACATCCTACAGCACGTCTGCGCTACGTAGTGGAGCACGTCTTCACACGCATGCTCGGCTGGCCCGTGGAGTGGGTCCTCAGCGAGGCGGAGTTCCAGGCTGCGGATGGTCCCAAGCTGGTCCATGCCGTGGAACCGATGGTCGATGCTTTCCATGTACCTGATAGTGGGTGGCTCCGGTTGATGGGTGTACCGACCGGGCCGGTGCATTGCCAAGGTGAGGGTCGAGGCTTCAAGACCTTTCAGGTAGGTGACGATCAGGATGTGTTCGCGTCGATCTTCCATCTGTTGGCCTTGACGGACGAGTTAGGCAGCAGGGATCGAGATGCCCATGGCCGGGTCCCGGCGGCATCGCTTGCCATTGTGGAGCATCATGTGGAGCATCTTCCGATCGTCGATCACTGGGTGCTCGATCTTGCTCGCAGGATGCGCGCTCGGTTTCCTGAGCTTCCTGAGCCGAAGCGTTGCTTTCGCCATGTGCTCACCGTGGATGTCGACAATGGTCTGAAATATATCGGGCGTCCTTTCCATCGTGCGATCGGCGCCTCCGTGAAGGACCTTATCATGAATGGTCCGGGAGCCGTGGCCCAACGTTGGGCCGTGCGTTCCGGTTCCAGGTCCGACCCCTACATGATCCTGCCTGAACGTTTGGCCGGAGCAAGGTCCCACGTTGATCGTACCATAGCCTTCTTCCTTATGCGGGGCCAAGGGAGGTTCGATCATGCTGCGGGTCATACGCATCCAGCGTTCCGGTCACTTGTGCAGGATGTCTCGAAGTATGCGGAGGTGGGTTTGCACCCGTCCTACCATGCCAGCGAGCGTATAGGTCGTTGCGAGAAGGAGCGCACGGACCTGGAGGTGTTGTGCGGGTCTCGCGTACTGGTCAATCGACAACATTTCCTGCGTTGGGACCTGCCGAGTACGTTACGATCACTTGCGGACCAAGGCTTCACCGAGGATCACACATTGGGTTTCACCGATCGCGTCGGTTTCCGTGCAGGAACATGCACACCTTTTCCGTGGTTCGACCTCGATCGCAATGAGGCAACGGACCTTATGCTTTGGCCTTTTGCGGCGATGGACAGCGCGGTGCATGAGCAGATGGGTGTTCCACGGGAACAAGCGGCGGCGCGCTTCCAGGAAATTGCTGATGCCGTGAAGTCGGTGGACGGCACATTCGTCTCGGTATGGCACGATCGGTATTTGAGCGGGCACGGAGAATTCAGCGCTTGGCCTGAGGTGATGGAAAAGGTCGTACAACAGGCCGGCCGATGATCGAGCATTTGCGGCATAGCGAGATCGACAAGGGCCTATGGGATAGGCTGCACACGTCCTGTGCGGACCGGATCTGGTACATGCAAAGCTGGGTCCTTGATCGGTGCTGCCCGGAGTGGGAGTGTCTGATCGACAAGGACCAAGGAGCGATAATGCCCCTGCTATGGCGAAGGAGGTTCGGCATCGATTATCTCTTTCAGCCGTATGCCGTTCAGCAGCAAGGGGTCTTCGCGAAGGTCCCTTCCGATGCATTGAGCCGCTCATTTTTCGAAGCGGTCCCGAAGCGCTTCCGATTCTGGGATATCCATTTGAATGCCATGATATCGGCAGCTGGGCTTGTAGAGGGAACGGTCGAAGAGAACACGAACCAGACCTTGCTGCTCAGTGGAACCGTAGAGGAGCTTCGTGCCGGGTATTCACAAGGTCATCGCCGCAACCTGAGAAAGGCCGGAGTGGCGGCGCCTGATATCGTCACTGATCTGCGTGCGGATGAGTTCGTCACCCTTTTCCGAAGGACCACGGCAGCGCGATTCGGCGGGATACCGGATGGGGGTTTGGAACTGCTGAGCGCGTTGTTGGAGGAAGCATCTCGACAAGGTCAGTGCACCATGTTCGCCATGCGCGAGGAAGGAGTACCGATCGCCGCGGTCTGCTTCATGGAGTGGGAGGGCCGCAGCATACTCCTGAAATCCGCTAACGATGAGCGAGGACAGGAACGCCATGCGATGTTCCATTTGCTGGACCATCATATCGCGTCCAAGGCGGGAAGCGACCTGCTGTTGGACTTCGCTGGATCCAACACACCCTCCGTCGCGCGTTTCAATGGGGGATTCGGTGCGCACTCCTCGGTATATTTACACCTGACGCGGAACCGACTTCCGCTCCCACTTCGGTGGATCAAGCGATAGGAGCGATGGTGCAGGAACTGGTGAAACAACGAAGCGTGGTGAGCCACTTCATCGCGGAATTGCGCGATATCGAAGTGCAGAAGGACCCCATGCGTTTCCGCAGGAACCTGGAGCGTATCGGTGAAGTGGTCGCGTTGGAGATCAGTCGCACCATGGAGTATGATACCGCGGAGGTGACCACCCCCTTGGGCGTGGCGGAGACGCATTCGCTGCGCGAGCAACCGGTTCTTGCCACGATCCTGCGTGCGGGGTTGCCTTTGCATCAAGGCATGCTGAACTATTTCGACCGCGCTGACAGTGCATTCGTGAGCGCATATCGCAAGCACCGGAAAGGTGAGGATGCCTTCGATATCGAGGTCGAGTACCTGAGCAGTCCTTCCTTGGAGGGACGCGTGGTGGTGCTCTGCGATCCCATGTTGGCCACGGGCCGCAGCATGGTGTTGGTGCAAAAGGCCTTGTTGCGCTTGGGTAGACCGAAAGCCTTGCACGTGGTGGCGGCGATCGCCAGTGCTGAGGGTATGGAGTATGCCAAGCGACACCTTCCTTCCGGCACGCGATTCTGGATCGGTGCGATCGATGAGGAGATGACGGCACAGGCATACATCGTCCCAGGCCTTGGTGACGCGGGCGATCTCGCGTACGGGGCCAAGATGTGAGCCATGGCGTACGTGCTCCAAGCACTGTCGGTCCTCTTCATGGCGACCTTCAAGTTCCTGATCACCGGTCTGTACTCGTTCAGCATGGGGTTCTCGTACCTGGAAACACTGCTGTTCACCATGATCGGCGGGATGGCCGGTGCCACGGGCATATACATGCTTGGTACCCGGGTACTGGAATGGTTCCGGAAGCGCTATGTGCGTAAACGTGAAGCGCGTATCGCAAAAGGGGTCGCCCCGAGGAGGATCTTCACGCGCACGAACAGGACCATCGTGAAAGTGAAGCACCGCTACGGTGTGGTCGGTCTTGTCGCCATAGCCCCGCCGATCCTCAGCATTCCGATCACCTCACTGCTTGCTGCGAAATATTTCCGCCATGAGCGTCGCACCCTACCGGTCCTCCTAGGCTCCATCTGCATCTGGTCGATCGTCCTGACAACGATGTGGGGCTTCTTCCGATGAACAGGTACGCGCACCTTTTCTTCGATCTGGACCACACATTGTGGGATTTCGAGGCGAATTCGCGCGCCACCTTGCGTGAACTATACGGATCCGAAGCCTTGGAGGATCTTGGTGTTCCTGACGCCGATGCTTTCATAGAGGTCTATGAGGAGGTCAATTCAGGCTTGTGGCAGCGGTACGAGAATGGCCATTTGGACAAGGCGGTACTTCGTGTGTTGCGTTTCAGGAACAGCTTGTTGCAATTCGGGGTGAAGGACAATAAGTTGGCCGTTCGCATGGGCCGGGCGTATGTCGAGCTTTGCCCTAAGAAGCCGGCCTTGATGGATGGGGCCTTACCGTTGTTGGAGGACCTGCAGGCACATTACCGAATGCACATCATCACGAACGGATTCGAGGAGGTGCAGCATGTGAAGCTCGCCCATAGCGCGATCCGCCCGTTCTTCGATGTGGTCCTTACGAGCGAACAAGCGCAAGCGCGCAAGCCGCACCCGAGGATATTCGAAGTGGCCTTGCAGCGTGCCAAAGCCACCGCGGCCAATAGCTTGATGATCGGCGATAGCATACTGGCCGATATCCAAGGCGCGCGATCAGCGGGTTGGGACCAGGCCCATTTCGCACCGGGCAAGGAGCACGATCCGCAGGCCACGTATGGGTTGCAGCGCTTGGACGACCTGCGACGGATCCTATTGTGAAGGAGTTTCGTCCGGGTAGAAGATATACTCCATCACCTGCTTGGTCCCGGTGATATGGCTGTGCCGCAGAAGACGCACCATGGAGTTGCTCACGACGGTACCTCGGTATTCTATTTCTCCCTTTTCGGGCCGCGTGGTGTACATCAAGCTGTCCCCTTCCACGGTCACGGGAACGTTGTACAGACCCAAGGTCGGATTGCCCTTGGTCTCCGGGATCAAGTATTGGGGAAGGTCCTTTTCCACCTGTGTGGTACCGTTCACCGAGACCACACGACCCTCGGGGAAGAAGCGGATCAGGTAGATCAGGTCGCCCAACTGGTTGCGGTAGTACCCATCGAAGCGGATCGGCATCCCTTCGAACGGACCGGTCACGGTCACCGGCAAGGCTTGATCCGCAGGGCCACTGGTGGATGGGTTCATGGATCTGCCGATCACGAGTGCGAGGCACGCCAGAGCGATGATCGCGATAAGTACGAATTTCAGATTCTTCATCAGGGACTTATGACTTGAAGTGGGCGATGATGGTGTCGGAGCCGGTCACGACCTGGCCGAGCGCGACGGCCACTTTGGCATCGACGGGCAGCAGCAGGTCCACTCGCGAGCCGAACTTGATGAACCCGAACTCCTCACCCTGCATGGCAGGTTTTCCGGTTTCGGCGTAGGTGCAGATCCTCCGTGCCATGGCGCCTGCGATCTGGCGGAAAAGGACCTCTCCGTGCTTTGGATGTCGGGTCACCACGGTACTTCGTTCGTTCTCGGTGCTGCTCTTCGGGTGCCATGCCACGAGGTACTTCCCGGGATGGTACTTGTAGTAGGATGTGGTGCCACCAATGGGGTGATAATTGATGTGGACGTTCAAGGGGCTCATGAAGATCGACACCTGTATGCGCTTATCCTTGAAGTACTCGGTCTCTTCGACCTCCTCGATCACCACCACCTTGCCGTCGCATGGGGAGAGTATAGCTTGGTCATCCGCTGTGGGGGTACGGTTCGGGACGCGGAAGAACCAGAACACGATCCCAAGCACCATGATCAGCGCTGATCCGATCAGCACAGCAAGAGCCGTTGGGATCACGGGCCATTTCACCAATAGGAACAGGCCGAAGGAGACCACTGCAAGAACGAGGAGCAGCGTGGGTGTGCCTTCACGGTGTAATCGCATCAGGAGTGGTGGTCTGCGGCCAAAGATAGAAGGCTGCCAATGGCATCAGCGGAGCAGGTGCAGGTAGAGCAGCACGCTCGGTACGGCAAGGAAGAAGCCATCGAATCGATCCAGGATACCGCCGTGCCCGGGCAGAATGGTGCCGGAATCCTTCACCCCGCGCTCCCGTTTCATTGCCGATTCGAGCAGATCGCCCAGCGTGGAGGTCAATGCAACGATACCGGCGATGGTCAACCATTCACCGAGCGAGAAGGAGTGGTCGATGCGTGCTAGGCCCCAGCCCGCTCCCATGGCCAAGGCGATCCCGCCGATCAGACCTTCCACGGTCTTTTTGGGCGATACCGAGGGCAGTAGTGCGGTGCGACCGATCGCACGACCGACCAGGTAGGCACCCGTATCGTTCGTCCAAAGCAGTACCATGAAGCCCAGGAAGGTCCAGGTGCCAAAGGAGAAGAAATGCACCAACAGACCGAAGGGGGTGGCCACCAGCATCATCATGGTCAGGAGTCCTCCGAAACTCCTGCCGGGCATCGGGTCATGGCGAAGCAACAACCACGAGGTCGAGATCAGGAGCAGGATCCATCCTATGGCCAAGGAGTATCCCATGTTCAGGTCCGGGTCGAAGATCCCCAAGGCGAGCGAGACATGGATGGTGGCCCCGAGAAGCATGCTCCACGCGATCGGCGGTCCGCTTTCCACCCCCCAATAGAGCAGGTGGAACTCACGCATGGCGATCATACAGACCGGCAGGAAGAGCAGGAATGTGGTGAAGGGCCCGGACCAAGCCGCGCCGATCGTGAGTGCAACATACACGGCACCCGTCAGGGCTCGAAGACCGAGCTCTTTCATGGTCGGTGTTCGTTCCGGATCAAGTGCAATGCACGCAGCACCGCATCGCGGTCCACATGCACCTCGATCACGCCCATCATGGGATAGACGGAACTTCGTTGGTCCATGATCATCGCATCGATGTCGTTCGCCTCCAACAGACCCCTCACCAGTTCCGCTTCGTGACGGTCACGTGCGGTATGGATCGGGGTCCAATGGGCCATGCGTTATGGATCACACCGTGGCGTCGTTGGTGCCCTCTTCGGATACGTGCTCAGCAGCACCGCCGTTGCCATTTGCCCGGGTGGTCGACGTGGTTTCGGGTTTCACGAACGGGCGGTCCCCGAAGATCTTCTCCAGGTCCTCTTTGAAGATCACTTCCTTCACGAGCAGTTGGGTCGCCAAGGCGGTCAACTTGTCCTTGTTCTCGGTCAGGATCCTCTTGGCCCGTTGGTATTGTGCCTCCACGATACCGCTCACTTCCTCATCGATCGTTTGTGCCGTACGCTCGCTGTACGGTTTGCCGAACTGGTATTCGTTCTGGCCTGAGCTATCGTAGTAGCTGATGTTCCCCAAGCGCGGGTTAAGGCCGTACATGGTCACCATGGCGAAGGCCTGCTTGGTCACCTTTTCCAGATCGCTCAGTGCGCCGGTGCTCACCTTGCCGAACATCACATCCTCAGCGGCGCGTCCCCCGAGCGCGGCACAGATCTCATCCTCCATCTGCTCGGTGGTGGTCAAATGGCGTTCCTCAGGAAGGTACCAAGCGGCACCCAGGGAGCGTCCACGCGGCACGATCGTCACTTTCACCAGGGGCGAGGCGTGTTCCACCAGCCAGCTTACCGTTGCATGTCCCGCTTCGTGGTAGGCGATAGCGTTCTTCTCCTCCTTGGTGATGATCTTGTTCTTCTTCTCCAAGCCTCCGATCACTCGGTCCACGGCATCCAGGAAATCCTGCTTCTCCACGGACAGCTTCTTCTTCCGCGCGGCGATCAAGGCCGCTTCGTTGCATATGTTGGCGATGTCGGCACCGCTGAAGCCCGGCGTTTGCTTGGCCAGGAACTCCACATCCACACTGCTGGTGTCCAGTTTCAATGGCTTCAGGTGCACTTCGAAGATGGCCATGCGCTCGTTCAGGTCGGGCATGTCCACGAAGATCTGTCGGTCGAATCGACCCGCCCGGAGCAGGGCGCGGTCCAGCACGTCGGCGCGGTTGGTGGCCCCGATCAGGATCACACCGCTGTTGGTGCCGAAGCCGTCCATCTCGGTCAGGAGCTGGTTCAGTGTATTCTCGCGCTCATCGTTGGCACCCATGCTCACACCGCGGCCTCGGGCACGGCCCACCGCATCGATCTCGTCGATGAAAATGATGGCAGGGGCTTTCTCCTTGGCCTGTTTGAAGAGGTCGCGGACGCGACTTGCTCCCACGCCTACGAACATCTCCACGAAGTCCGATCCGCTCAGGGAGAAGAAGGGAACGTTGGCTTCGCCCGCGATCGCTTTGGCCAACAAGGTCTTACCCGTGCCCGGAGGGCCCACGAGCAATGCTCCTTTCGGGATCTTGGCGCCGAGGTCGGTGTATTTCTTCGGGGTCTTCAGGAAGTCCACGATCTCCTGCAGTTCCTCTTTCGCTTCTGCCAGACCGGCCACGTCGTTGAACGTGACATTGGTGCTCTTCCCGCCCTCGAAGACCTGCGCTCGGCTCTTGCCGATGTTGAAGATCTGACCGCCCGGTCCGCCGCCACCACCGATCCGTCGCATGACGAAGATCCAGATGGCGATCATGATGCCGAAGAAGATGACCCAGTTCAGGATCTCGCGTCCCCAATTATCCTGGGTCTCGTATTCGTACGGCACCTTCATCCGTTCGGCGTCCTTCACGATGCGGTCCTTGATCACATCCGATGTGCCCATGTTGAAGGCATAATGCGGGCCTACCACATTGTCGCCACTGATCGGGGAGCCCTTGATCTTGTCCTTGTGCGGTTCCTCCTGCAGCTTGTCCTTCTTGATGAAGACCTTCACCGTCTGGTCGTTCACCACCACGATCCGTTGCACATCCCCGTCTTCCAGCATCTTCTGGTATTCGGTCGGGGAGATCTTCACCATGCCCCCTCCATATTGGAAGAGGTTGATGGACAGGATCACCAGGATGATGATGCCATAGATCCAGTAGAAGTTGAACGACCTTTTCGGCTTCTCCTTCCCGGGCTTCTCGTTACGTTCCTCGTTGTTCTCCACGATCTCAGATGTTCATGCGTTCACGCCACGTTCTCGTAGCTTTTGCGTGCGCCATCGGCCCAAAGGTCCTCCAGCGCGTAATAGGAACGCTTGTCCCGGTGGAAGATGTGCACCACCACGTTCACGAAATCCAACAGCACCCATTCCCCATTGTTCTCACCTTCCGAATGCCAAGGCTTCTCACCGGTCCGTTCCGCCACGATCTTTTCCACCGACCGCGTGAGCGATGCGACCTGTGTGGATGAATCGCCGTGACAGATGATGAAATGCTCGCTCACCGAATTGGGAACGCCGCGCAGGTCCAAATGAACGATGTCCTTGCCTTTTACTTCCTGAATGCCCTCAACAACGGCATCCACCAAACGGGCCGCAGCGCCCTGTGCTTTCTTCATCCGGTTATCTTGGTCCGTTCAAAGGTACGAAGTTACCCATCCCGCCTGCGTTCGGCGGACATTCCACCCCCATGCGTATCGGCGCACCGGTCCTCGCCTTCGAATCGCTCGAAAGCACCAACAAAATGGCTGCCGAACTGTTCGGTCTGTCGAAGGTGCAGCACGGGGCTGTCATTATGGCCAATGAGCAGACAGCCGGTCGTGGCCAGCGGGACCGTGTGTGGGTCGCTCAAAAGGGGGCGGACCTGACGGTAAGCGTCGTGTTGGAACCTCCTGGCTTGCGTGCCGAGGACCAGTTCGTGTTGAGCAAGCTGGCCGCATTGGCCGTGTCCGACGTCGTACGGACATGGATCGGAGGGCCCGTGGCCGTGAAGTGGCCCAACGATGTGCTTGTGGGACGGCGGAAGATCGCTGGGATCCTGATCGAGAACGACGTGATGGGTGAACGGGTCGCGTGCAGCGTGGTGGGCATCGGCATCAACGTGAACAGTTCCGGCTTCCCTGAGGACCTGATGGCCACGAGCATGCTGCTGGAATCCGGTGGGAGGGTGGACCTGACGGATGTGTTGACCGACCTGTGTGGCGCCTTGGACAAGCGTTGGCAGGCCTGGGTCGCCGGGGATGCGCAAGCGGAGGACTACGCCAGTGCACTATGGGCGAAGGGCCGATGGGTGGCGATGGTCCTGGACGGCGTCCCGGTGACCGCGCGCCCCATGGAAGTGGATCGCCACGGGCGCTTGATCGTGGAACTGGAAGGTGGGGCCGTTAACGCGTATTCCCTTGACCAACTGCGGTTTGCGCCTCGTTGAACGATCTTCACCAAGTGTTTGGCGGGGACGGGAAAAGCGTTACATTTGCCGCCCCATCCGCCACAATGGTGATGGTGACCGCAAGAAAGACACACGGCCATGAAACGTACCTACCAGCCCAGCAAGCGCAAGCGCACCAACAAGCACGGTTTCCGCAAGCGCATGAAGTCCGCCGCTGGCCGCGCCCTTCTGGCCCGCCGTCGTGCAGCAGGTCGCAAGAAGCTTTCTTCGAGCGACGAGCCGTCGCACAAGTAAGCTACCATTGAATTCCATGGAAAGGCTGCCCGTCGGGTGGCCTTTTCGCATTTCTATACCGTTTCCACGGCACCGTTCGGCAGGGTACGGAGCATCGCTCGGCCCAGTTCCGGGGTCAGCAGCACATGGCCGAAGGGGAGCAAGGTGATGCTGACCTCCTCCGGTGCATGCCTGCGCAGGTCCTCGCCCAGTACCGGCTTGATCACCGTGTCCATTTCGCCGAAGAAGAGATGGATGGGAATAGTGTGACCCTGTGCCGCCTGGGCCACCCTTTCCAGGTCCGGCTCGATCAAACGGTAGCTCAACCACACATCGCGTAACAGGATGCGCTTGGCCTGGCTGTCGGTCTGGCCTCTCAGGAAGCGGAGCATCTTCGGTCGCAGCAAGCCGATGGAGCCCAGCAGGTCCATGAGCGCATGCACCTTGTGCGGATGTTCCACGAAGCGCCGGTAGGCCCAACGGCCGAACGAGGTGGCGGCCAATCCGCGATACCAAGGACGCGGTTTCAGGCCGTCCGGTGCGGCCAGGAACACCTGTTCGATCCGTTCGGGCATGGTCTCCAACAAGCTCATGGCGATGCGCCCGCCAAGGCTGTAGCCCAACAAGGACGCCTTCTCTGAGCCGATGTGGTCCAGGAAAGCGGCAAAGAACACCGCCAACTCATGCGGAGTGAAAGGAACCTCGGCCCGTTCCGGGTAGCCTGGGCTCATACCGTGGAAATGAAGGTCGAATGCGTGGATGGTGTGGTATTTCCCCAAGGCCGGCGCAAGTACCTCGAAATCGGCTCCCGTGCGCCCGAAGCCATGCAACGCCAAGACGGGCGAAGGTCCGTTCCCGAAGGTGCGGTACGCGAGAGTGACGCCGTGGGTGAAGTAGGAGAGCAAAGGTGGATCGGTAAATGTGATGATCGGAAGATCAGAGAAAGGAAATACCCGGCGAAGTTCGGGGCTTGGAGCATTCATATGATCTTCTGATCCACCGATCGTCCGATCAAGGTTCTCCACGATCCGCCAACCTTATCCACGATCGCCCGAACGGTGTTGGCTCGCGGTTAGCTTTGCGTCCCGGTCAACCACCGGACATGCCCAAAGACACCTCCATCCGCTCCGTCCTCATTATCGGAAGCGGCCCGATCGTTATCGGTCAAGCCTGCGAATTCGATTATTCCGGCTCCCAAGCGGCCAAGTCACTTCGTGCCGAAGGCATCGAGGTCACGCTGATCAACAGCAACCCGGCCACCATCATGACCGACCCGGTCACGGCCGACAACGTGTACCTGAAGCCGCTCACCACGCAGAGCATCGAGGAGATCCTCAAGAAGCACAAGATCGACGCCGTGC
>JAGQVV010000078.1 GCA_020437805.1 Flavobacteriales bacterium | reverse complement strand
TTCGATGAGGGCCTGAGCCTCTACGACGCAGCCATGCAAGCGGCGCAGGAGCGTTTCCGTCCGATCCTCATGACCGTGTTCTCCTTCATCCTCGGTGTGCTCCCCTTGATCACGGCCTCCGGTGCGGGATCGCTCGCGCGCAACGTCATGGGTGTCGCGTTGCTCGGTGGGATAGGCATCGCCACGCTGATCGGGGTGTTCCTCTACCCCATGCTCTTCGTACTGGTGGGTAGGATCTTCAAGTACGAGGAGAACCGGGCCCAATTGCAACAGGAAGAAGCATGAACACCGTGCTCCATGACCGCTTCCTCCTGATCACAGCAGTTGTGCTGTTCCTTGCGGGATGCAAGGTCGGTCGCGATTACAAGGGCACCGGCGTTACCGCGCCTGTTGGATATGAGCGTGGTACCTCGGCCTCGGATACCACCGCGCTTGCCGGTATCGCAGGCAACGATACGCTCGATTGGTGGCGCCTTTTCCAGGACCCGGTACTCGACACGCTGATCCGCGAAGGACTGAGGAACAACCGCGACCTGAACAAAGCGATCCTCAACATCGACCGTGCGGCCACCCTGCTTGCCATCAGCAAGGCCGACATCGCGCCGAAGCTGAACGTGAAAGGCGAGTACACGTACGGCAACTATCCGTTCCTCTTCGATGATGAAGCGCGCTCCAACGCCTTCGGTGGAGCAGCGGTCTCCTGGGAACTCGACATCTGGGGCCGCATCCGCCGGCAGAACGAAGCGGCCCGTGCCGAGCTGTCGGGCCAGCAATATGCCGTGCGTGCCGTGCAGCTGGAGTTGATCTCCGCCGTGGCCTCCACCTATTTCGAACTGCTCGAGTACCGCACCGACCTGGACATTTCA
Source organism: Flavobacteriales bacterium (assembly GCA_020437805.1). Lineage (GTDB taxonomy): Bacteria > Bacteroidota > Bacteroidia > Flavobacteriales_F > PHOS-HE28 > PHOS-HE28. Next base: position 4,628 of record JAGQVV010000078.1, on the reverse strand, counting down.
CAACGCACCTATGCGCTGCGCGATAGCATGTACCTGATCATCGACGCGCGCTTCCGAGCCGGGATCGCGGCGGAGATCGACCTGGACCAAGCGCGCATCCAGCGTGCCATCGCCGCTACTTCGATACCGATCCAGGAACGCCGCATCGCATTCACCGAGAACGCGCTTTCCGTGCTGTTGGGCCGACCTCCCGGGCGCATCGCCACCGGTGCTGCCTTGGCCGATCAACCTGCCGTTCCCGAGATCCCGGTGGGACTGCCATCCGAGCTCTTGCAACGCCGTCCGGATGTGCTCGCCTCCGAACAAGCGATCATCGCGCAGAACGCCTTGACCGGTGCCGCCTTTGCGCAGCGCTTTCCCACCTTGAGCTTGACGGGACTGTTCGGCGCGGCCAGCACCGACCTTGCCGGCTTCACCTCCGGTGCCACGGCATACAGCATTTCCGGGGGCTTGCTCGGTCCCGTGTTCCACTGGGGACAGAATCGGCGCCGCGTCGAGGTGGAGCGGATCAAAACCGAACAGGCCGTGCTGCAGTATGAACAGACCGTGTTGGATGCGCTTCGCGATGTGGAGGACGCGCTCGTCGCCATCGAGACGCTGCGGGCCGAGGAGGTTGCTCGGCAAGCACATGTACAGGCCGCCGTGCACGCCGAATTCCTTTCCAAGGAGCGTTATGACAAGGGCGTTACCAGCTACCTCGAATCGTTGGAATCGCAGCGCCAGGCCTTCGAATCACAGCTCGGCCTGGCTTCCGTACAGCGTGCTTTGCTCAACAGCTATGTGCAGCTGTACAAGGCCTTGGGTGGTGGTTGGCCAACCGAACAGGACAAGAAGGCCGCAGAGGAGCAGGAATAGGTTCCGGTCGCCCGCGCACGCGTTCACTTCGCATCTCTTGCTACCTTGTCACGTTCCGGATCAGGAACCAATCACGCATGTCCAAGAACATCACATCGCTCAGCGGTCGCGACGGCAAGGAGCTCGACGACGCACTTTGGGAACGGCTGCAGGATCGCGCACGCGCGGACGAAGGCTCACCATCTCCCGAGGCGCTTACCGCAGTTGCGGACGATTTCCTTATCGGTGAAGCCGTGACCTACGGCACCAGTTCCTTCTACGATTTCCTGAAGCGCGGGAACAAAGGCGTGAAGGCCTATGTGTGCAACGGAAGCACCTGCCTGGTGGCCGGTACGCAGGACAAAGTGCACCACGAATTGAGCAAACATTTCAAGGCGGAGGAGATCGGACACATGTGCTGCCTCGGACGTTGCCATGAGAACAGCGCATTCAACATCGGTGGCTTGAACTATAGCGGTGATAGCATCGATCACATTGATGCATTGGTGAAGAACGGTAGCGCCGATGCTAACGGGAAACATCACGTCGGCACCTCGATGGAGTATCCGATCCTCACGGCACCGATGCCTTCGCTCGGCGACTTCTACGCCCTCTGGGAACGTGTGCTGAAAGCCGACCCGGCCGACATCCTGAACGAGATCAAGATCGCGACCATCCGAGGCCGTGGCGGTGCGGGATTCCCGATGGGCTTCAAGCTGCAGGCCTGTCGTGATGCGGAGGATGTGACCGGAAATGGAACACCGCGCAAGTACATCGTGTGCAATGCGGACGAGGGCGACCCGGCCGCGTTCAGCGATCGTTATTTGTTGGAACAACGTCCGCACCTGGTGTTGCTCGGCATGATGATCGCCGGCTACTGCGCCGGTGCCGATACCGGTGTGCTGTACATCCGTGCGGAGTATCCCGAAGCCGTGGCCATCGTGAAGGAGGCCGTTGCCGAACTCGAGGCGAACGGCTGGATCGGCAAGAACATCCTGGGCAGTGGCTTCAGCTACCGTTTCAAGGTGATCATGGCGGCCGGTGCGTATGTGTGCGGTGAAGAGACCGCACTGCTCAACAGCATCGAAGGTAAGCGTGGCGAAGTGCGTACACGTCCACCCTACCCTGCGCAACAAGGCTTGTTCAACCGCCCCACCCTGGTGAACAACGTGGAGACATTGGCCTGCGTGCCGTGGGTGATCGCCAACGGTGGTGAGGCTTTCGCGAAGTTGGGCACGGAGAAGAGCAACGGTACGAAGCTCGTGAGCCTCGACAGTGCCTTCAACAGACCGGGCATTTACGAGGTGGAATGCGGTACGCCGCTTCGCACCGTGATCAACGAGCTCGGCAAGGGCTTCAAGAAGAAGGTGAAGGCGCTGCACATCGGCGGACCGCTTGGCGGCATCGTGCCCATGAGCAAGATCGACGCATTGGGCATCGACTTCGAATCGTTCCAGAAGGAAGGGTTCCTGCTCGGCCACGCCAGTGTGCTCAGCATTCCGGAGGATTTCCCGATGGTGGAATACCTCGAGCACCTCTTCCAGTTCACCGCCGTGGAAAGCTGCGGCAAGTGCTTCCCCTGTCGCATCGGCAGCAAGCGCGGTGAGGAGTTACTGAACCGTGCGCGGAACAATGGCGATATGATCGATCGCGCGCTGTTCGACGACCTGCTGGAAACGCTGGAGATCGGCAGCCTCTGCGCCCTTGGAGGTGGATTGCCGCTCGGCATCAAGAATGCTTTGCAGTATTTCGATGGGGAGTTGAAGGCCTACTTCAAGGCTTGAGCGGGAATGCTCCAAGCCGATAAGAAAGCCCTCCGCCAACGCATGCTCGCACAGCGCGATGGCTGCGACCCGACCGAGCGCACAACACGGAGCACGCGCATCATCACCGAACTCGAAGCGCTGATGGAAGAGCGCAAGGTGAAGGTCCTGCATAGCTTCCTGCCCATGGGTTCCGAAGTGGATCTCTTCCCGCTGCTGGACCGCGCGGTCGCGAAGGGCATCGCCGTGTACGCGCCGAAGACCTTGAAGGATCGTGCGTTGGAACACTACCGGTACAACGGCGAAGAACACTTGATTCCCGGAGTCTTCGGTACGCGACATCCGGCAGGCAATGAGCCCTACACCGGCACCTTCGATACGATCCTCGTCCCGGGTCTTGCCTTCACCGCTGCAGGCGATCGCCTCGGATACGGCGCCGGGTACTACGACACCTTCCTTCCGCAACACCCGGAGGCGTTCACGGTGGGGGTCTGCTTTCCGTTCCAAGTGGTGGATGCCTTGCCTGTGGAACCGCATGACCGCGCCGTGCATCGCGTCATCACGGGTACGGGGTAAAGAACGGCCTGCACCGTTCACTATCTTCGTACATCATCCTTTGCCCATGTCCACTACCGAACCGACCGCACGCACCAAGTCCGCTGATACCCGCAAGGTTGCGCCGACCGATACCGCAGTGGCCTACATCAACGGCAAGGCGCACCCGATCGTGGAGGGCGAAACGATGCTCGACTTCCTGCGCCGTGCCATGGGTCCGGACCCCGTGCCCACCCTTTGCGATGCGCCCAACCTGGAGCCCTTTGGCAGCTGCCGTGTGTGCAGCGTGGAGGTCGCATTGAAAGAGGATGGACCGACGAAGGTGATGGCCAGCTGCCACACACCCGTGGCCAACGGACAATACATCACCACGCACAGCGAGCGCATGAAGCGCCTGCGGAAGAACATCGTGGAACTGGTGCTGACCAACTACCCGACCGAGCAACTGAAGACCGAGGACCACGGTGCCAACGAACTGTACAACGTGGTGCGGAACATCGGCTTCGACATCGATAGCGTGCGCTACCCGAAGGGCGCCTTACCGCTGGATGCCGCTGGTCCGGACCGCGCATTCGCGAGCGACAGCACGCATCCCTACATGGTCAGCAACCTGGACAGCTGCATCAATTGCTACCGCTGTGTGCGCGCCTGCGATGAGGTGCAGGGCGAGATGGTGCTCACCATGGCCGGTCGCGGTTTCGATAGCTGGATCGCGAAGGGTACCGGAGAGAGCTTCAAGGACAGCGACTGTGTGAGCTGCGGTGCCTGTGCGCAAGCCTGCCCGACGAGCGCGATCACCGATGTGTTCAAGAGCAAGGAGACCGAGGCCGACCGTATCGTACGCACCGTGTGCACCTATTGCGGTGTGGGCTGCAACCTGGATGTGCGCGTGAAGGACGAGAAGGTCGTGGCGATCCGCGCGCCTTATGATGCCGAAGCGAACCAAGGACACACCTGCCTCAAGGGCCGCTACGCCTTCAGCTTCTACGATCACCCCGATCGCATCCGCACGCCGCTGATCAAGAAGGATGGTGCGTTCGTCGAAGCCACCTGGGACGAGGCCTACGATTTCATCGTGAACAAGTTCACGCAGTTGAAGACCGATCACGGGCCTGATTCCATCGCCGGCATCAGCAGTGCGCGCTGCCCCAACGAGGAGAACTACCTCATGCAGAAGTTCATGCGGGCGGTGATCGGTACCAACAACATCGACTGTTGCGCACGCGTGTGCCACAGTCCTACAGCGCTCGGTATGCAGCGCACATACGGCACCGGTGCGGCCACCAACAGCATCGACGACCTGAACGACACCGAGTGCATGATGGTGATCGGGGCGAACCCCACCGATGCGCACCCGGTCACCGGCGCCAAGATCAAGCAGCAGGCCATGAAGGGCAAGACGCTGATCGTGATCGATCCGCGGCGCATCCACCTGGCCAAATACGCACAGCACCACCTGCAGCTGAAGCCCGGCAC
>JAGQVV010000351.1 GCA_020437805.1 Flavobacteriales bacterium | reverse complement strand
CATAACCGGTGGTTCCGTTGATCTGGCCTGCGAAATAGAGGCCACCTATCAACTTCGTCTCAAGGGTGTGCTGGAGCTGAGTGGGAGGGAAGTAGTCATATTCCACGGCATATCCAGGACGGAACATCCGTGCCTGCGCGAAGCCCGGGATCTTCCGAAGGGCGGCAAGTTGGACCTCCTCGGGCAGGCTTGTGCTGAAGCCGTTGATATAGGTCTCCACCGTGTCCCAGCCCTCTGGCTCTATAAAGATCTGGTGCCGATCCTTGTCAGCAAAGCGGTCGATCTTATCCTCGATGCTCGGGCAATAGCGCGGACCAATGCCTTGGATCCGTCCGTTGAACATGGGGCTCCGGTCGAAACCTGTTCGCAGGATATCGTGCACCTCCGGGCTCGTATAGGTCATCCAGCAGCTGAGCTGCTTACGGGCGGGGGAGGTGATCGGGGAGAAGCTGAATTTGCCTGGGTCTTCGTCGCCGGGCTGCTCTTCCAACCTAGCGTGATCTATGCTCCGGCCATCCACCCGTGGTGGCGTTCCGGTCTTCATTCGGCCGGCCTCGAATCCGAGTTCCACGAGTTGTTCGGTAATGCCATGACTGGCCTTTTCACCAGCCCTTCCGCCACCGATCTGCCGTTCTCCGATGTGCATGAGCCCGTTCATGAACGTGCCGCTGGTGAGCACCACAGCCCTACAGGGGATGAACGATCCGAGTCCCGTGTGAACACCTACAACTCGGCCACCTTCGATCGCGATGCGATCTACATTATCCTGCCAGAAATGGACATTCGGGGTCTGCTCCAGCATCCTTCGCCATTCTGCGGCGAAGAGGTTACGGTCATTCTGGGTACGAGGGCTCCACATGGCAGGACCCTTGCTCCGGTTGAGCATTCGAAATTGCACCGTGCTCCTGTCACTGATGATGCCTGAGTACCCGCCAAGGGCGTCCACCTCGCGGACGATCTGACCTTTGGCGACACCACCCATGGCAGGGTTGCAGCTCATTTGACCGATCACCCCCATGTTCATGGTGATCAACAGGACCTTCGAGCCCATGTTGGCGGCTGCGGCGGCGGCTTCGCATCCAGCGTGACCGCCCCCCACGACCACGACATCGTATGTTTCGGATCCGGTGCTATGTTCCACGTGGAACGATTTGATTGTCATCCCTGATCTTCAGTGAGTTACACGCATGGAACAGGGATAGGTCCCATGGACGCCGCAAAGGTAGATCGATCGCGGTCACAATGGCCTCATTCCGAAAACGGGACCGGTCATTTTTGGGTGTGCTCTACAAAGCGGAGCCATGACGGTTCAAAAGGTCAAGCGACCAACATGCCCCAACACACACTTGCTGACCGCGACCACTGGGTGTACCAATTTGTTCTGCTCGCGGTTCCGATCCTATCGGCCTGGTCCGGAGAGTTGTTCGCGAACAACTGGAAAGGGCATTCGGGCGTGGGTCCACTGGGTCATGAATGCGATCGATGCACCCCTACAGTGTGAATGCTTTCAGGCTCTTTCCGTCGACCAGGTAGACCGTGTTCGAATAGACGTCCACTTCGTAATTCGGGGTCTTGTCGGAACCTAGGGGTATTGTAGCTGCGACACTTCCATCCGACTTGCGAACGGCTTCCAGGACGTATACCCCCTTTCCCAGATCGCTCATCATGTAGTGGATATCATTGGTACTAGCGGAGGCCTTGAAGCGTGCATTGGCCTCTTGCA
>JAGQVV010000077.1 GCA_020437805.1 Flavobacteriales bacterium | reverse complement strand
TTGCGTCGCCCTGACCTGCCGGAAGGAGATCGTTGGGTGGTCGTTGATCGGTACACGCGGATCTTCGACAACTTCATCCTGAACATCGCGATCGGTTATCCCTTCTGAGCAATGGACCGAAGCACCAAGGTCCTCATCACCACCATGGCGTGCCTCGGGCTCGGTTCGCTCAGCGGGCTCGTCACGGTGGATGCCATCGGTACGTGGTACGTCACCATGTTGAAGCCTTAGTTCAATCCACCCGACCGGGTCTTCGGACCGGCATGGTCCATCCTCTACTTCCTCATGGGGATCGCCGCAGGACTGGTATGGAGCGTGCCGTTGGAGCACGCCGAAAAGCGCGAGGCCATGGGCCTGTTCCTCGCGCAGTCTCCTTGAAGCTGGCCTGGTCGGTGATCTTCTTCGGGCTCCGTTCACCCACTCTGGCGCAAGTGGAGAAACTCTTGCTCCTGTTCACCATGATCGCTTGCACGCGTAAATTCTTCACCATTCGCCGCGCGGCGGGTTGGCTGAAGGTGCCCTATATCGCGTGGGTCACTTTCGCCACAGCCCTCAATGCCGGGATCGTGCTGATGAACCCGTGATCACGAGACCGTGGCCGACCTGCGCCGCTGGAACACGAACAGGGCGTGGACCAGCGTCAGGAGCTGCATTGCGGACAGCGCGTTCGTGCTTTCCGACACCAGGACCGGTCCATACTCAAACCGCTTCCAACTGAAACGGTGTTTGATGCGCGCACGCTCCGCTCCTTGTGGGTCGGTAACGCTCCACTCCTCCTTGAACCATGAGACCCGCTTCACACGTAGCACTTCGCCAGTGCTGTTCACCGGGACAAGCAGCAAGCCACCACGCCACGGGTATTGCACTTCCAACAACGGTACATCGCCCAGGAACGCAGCGATGCTCCGATGCAGGAGCTTCCGAGGCCGCAACTCCAATAGACCTTGCGTCACGACCAGTTCAGCGGTGTTGCTGTACCACTTCGGGCGGAACAAAGTGCCGAGGCTCTTGCCCTGCTCATCAAGCAATGACCAAGTGCGTCTACCGGTATGGGCGAACTGGCGCATACAACGAAGATGCATCATGCACACTTCGGTCCGCGGCCTTTGGGTACGAACGGCTCCTACTTCGGATGTGCGGAAGGGTCGAGCACAGGCCGTCCCGACCCAGCTTCATGAGCACATGCCTACATGGTCACATACCTACATGGTCACATGCCCACGTGTTCACCTGCCCAAGGGGGACAAGCGCGTAGGTCGCAAGCGTGCCGACACCGCATCATGCACCACTTCCTGGATCCGCGTGCGAATGCCCATGGAAGCGAGCTTGTTCGTGGTGGCATTCGGGTACACGCGGTTGCTCAGGAAGATGTACACCACATGCTGGTCCGGATCCACCCAGGCCATGGTGCCCGTGAAACCCGTGTGTCCGAAACTGGCGTAGCTCACGCATTCGCATGTTGGCCCTCCCTTTCCGCGCACCGGTTTGTCCCAGCCCAAGCCACGTCGGTTGCCGTCCCCATCGGGTGCGCAGAACTGGCACTTCGTGAATTCCTTCACCACCTCCTCGCTCAAGTATCGTCTGCCACCGTATGCCCCTCCGTTGGCCAACATCTGCATTACGATCGCCAGGTCGTTGGCATTGCTGAACAGGCCCGCATGGCCGGCAACTCCGCCTTTCATCGCCGCCCCGGGGTCGTGCACATCACCCCACACCTGTGCGTTGCGGAAGGTGACATCGTTCTCCGTGGGTGCGATGCGGTCAAGGGGAAAGCGTTCCCATGGCTTGTAGCCGATCGTGCTGGCGCCCAACGGTGCATAGAACGTAGCGTTCACATAGCGGTCCAAGGGCATGCTGCAAAGGCGTTCCACGAGTTCCTGGAGCAGGTAGTATCCCATGTCGCTGTACACGTATTCCCCTTTCTTGCCGAGCGGTGTGTCAAGCACCCATGTCAACATGCTGTCGCGATATGCCTGTGGGATGTACAGGCGTTGTGCCACACGCACGGTGTACAGCTCCGTGGCGGTATCGCTCACCAGTTCCTTCTTCAACTTGCCATCCTTCAAGAGCTTCGTGTAGAAGGGTACGTAGGCCTTCAGTCCAGCCTGGTGGGTGAGTATATCGCGGAGCTTCATGCGGGCGTGGGCCACATGTTGGTTCTCCAACTCGGGCATGTAGTGTCCCAGGCTCTTGTCCAAGTCCAGCTTCCCTTCATCCACCAGATGCATCAGTGCGATCGTGGTGCTGGCCACCTTCGTTATGGATGCGAGATCGTAGATATCATCGGTTCGTACCGCCCGTTCCTTGCTGTACGTGCTATGACCATATGCCTTGTTCAACACCACTTGCCCATCCACCGCCACAAGCACCTCGCAGCCGGGATAGGCCTGTGCACCGACCCCCTCATTCACGATCGCATCGATCCCACTGAGGTCCGCACTACGCATGCCCAGCGCTTCGGGAAGGGTGTACGGCATCCGGCCGTTCGCCTTCAATTCCAGACCGTCACCGTATCGGAAGAACGACGATGCGGTGATGGGCAGTCGCGCCGAGGTGCCGATCGCCCCGAAGATGGCCTGAGCCATAAGGTCTTGAGTTTCCTCGGTCTCCTCATAGCCAACAAGGATGGATGCCATGTGATGTGCCCCATGGGTCTGTGCCAGTTTGTAGGGGTTCGCGAAGAGGGCGAAAATGGTGGGCTTGCGCGCCGCGATCTCCCGGACAATATCCAAGGCGGTTCCCGGTATCCCGAAGTCCTTGGTTACCCGCCAGGAGGTGTTGTGGACCGAAACGATGACGCGATCGTATCCTTCCAGCTGACGAAGCAGCGCGTTGAGGGTGGTACGGTCCACCGCCTTGTCCACGTGGAACAGGGCAACCGGGGCATAGCGCTGAAGTCCCAGTTGGAACGGGTTCCGGAGCGTATCGCCGATCACCACCGAGGCGATCTTCACCTGCTCCAATCGCGGCAGAGGGAGCACCTTATGGTGGTCATTCAACGCGGTGATGGAATTCGCGTAAAGGTTACGGCGCAGCAGCTCACCGTACTTCGTGTTGAGGTCCGCATACAGGCCCTTGGTCTCCACACGCTTCAAACGCTCCAGCCCGGCCCACTCCTTGGCACGTAACACCTTCAGGCACTTATGGTCGATCATGGCACGATCCACCTCGCCACTATCCACCGCCTGGCGTATGCGTTGGATCGCCTTCATCGGGTCTGTCGGGAACAGCATTACATCGTTGCCGGCCAGCAGGGCGCGCAGCTCGATCTCGCCGGGTTCATCGGCATTCGCCACGCCTTTCATGTTCAGCGCGTCGGTGAAGACCAGGCCATGGAAGCCCAGTTCCGTGCTCAGGATATCCGTTACTATCGGCTTGCTCAAGGTGCTGGGCTGGCCCTTGGTGCTGTCCAGGGCGGGCACTTCCAGATGCGCCACCATCATGGCGCTCAGGCCCTCGTCCACCAAGCGTTGGAAGGGGTACAGCTCCAGGGAATCGAGGCGTGTGCGGCTGTGTGCGATCACGGGCAGGGTCTTGTGCGAATCGGAATCGGTATCGCCGTGGCCGGGGAAGTGCTTGGCCGTGGCGATCACACCGCCACGTTGCAGGCCGCGCATGTACGCGATTCCCTTGCGTGCCACCGCCTCGCGATCCTCGCCGAAGCTGCGGTCGTTGATCACCGGGTTGGCGGGGTTGTTGTTCACATCCACCACCGGACTGAAACTGACCTGCACGCCAAGGCGCTTCATCTGGCGCGCGATCTCCATGCCCATTTCCTCGATCAACGTATCGCTGCGCAGGGCGCCCAAGGTCATTTGGCGCGGAAAGCGGATGGTGCTGTCCAGTCGCATGGCCAAACCCCACTCCAGGTCCATGCCGATGAGCAAGGGTGTTCGCGCGGCCTCTTGGAAGCGGTTGGTCAATGCCGCCTGCCTACTCGGCCCGCCCTTGAAAAAGATGATGCCACCGATGTTGCGCTCGCGCACCAGGTCCTCTATGCCTTTCTCGTGTTTGGCATCCCGATCGCTATAGGCCGCCACCATCATCAGCTGGGCTATGCGATCGTCCAGGGAAAGCGTACTGAACACCGAATCCGCCCATGGGGTCGCACCCTCCAGGAACGGTGGTGCCTGGCGGTACTCCTTCACGCTGGATCGGGCCGAACCCAAGGATAGTACGGTGGCCAGAAGGAGTAAGGTGATCGGGAACTTGCGTCTCATCTTGATGCTGCGAAGCTATCCCCATGCCAAAGGCGCTTCGGGCCGATCGTGTGGATGTTGTGAACAGCGCGGATTGGGATAGTCGCTGCAGGGACAACGGAACAAGTGGGGCGATCATGATGCACGGCAACGCCAGGGTGGTGCATAGGTCGCTCAGGGGCTCAACGCACCAACGTCACATGTCCTCGTTGTGTGCGCTCCTGCACGATCCTACCATCGTTCCATGCATAGTTCAAACGGTAGGCGTACACACCCACAGGCACATCCTCCGCCTCCCAGGCCGTTGCGGGGTCCGTGCTGCGGAAGAGTGAGCCGCCCCAGCGGTCGAAGAGTTCGAGGTCGAAGCGCTCCGGGTCGCAGTCCATCACCGGAGTGAAACGATCATTGATCCCGTCATTGTTCGGACTGAACGCGTTGGGCAGGTACATGGCACAGGCACAATTCCGGGTGCGCAGCAGGACACTATCGCGGGAGGTACAGCCCAGCGTATCGATGAGTAGCACACTGTAAAGGCCGGCTTCGTGCACGGCGATCACGGTGCCAGTATCGCCGGAGCTCCATTGAATGGTCCGTGCAGCGGGCACTTCGAGCCATGCTTCAGCGTCATCACAGATCAGCAGGTCGTTCCCCAGTTCGAACGGGATCCCGCCGCGGCGAATGTGGACCGTATCGTGGATCGTTGTGCACGGCAGCTGCATTTCCAAGGTGAACGTTCCGGAGCCGTGCACCGCGATGGACGGGGTGGTCTCGCCCGTGCTCCAACGGAAGGTAGGCACGTGGAAGGGATGGGAGTAACGCGCTTCCACCAACACCTCCGCATCGCCGCACACGAGCGAGTCCTCCCATGCAATGGGGTCGATCGGTGCAGCCTCGGGGTAGGTGTCCCAATGGTTCGGTAGGCCCCAGGTGCTGGGGTCCGTTCCCAAGCTCGCGCCCACCTCCACGAAGCCGCATGCAGCGCCTTGCAGGTCGGGTGCCGTAATGGCGCTCAGGTAAGTGGCGCCGTTCAAGCGGGCTATGTGGATGGCCCCATCCGGGCCCAATTGCATGCTCCCGTAGGCACGGTTGTTCTGGGCCACCACGTGGGGCTGGTCAAATGGTGCAGCAAGGTCGTATTGCAACACGCGGGAGTTGGATATCCCTCCGATCAGGCCATGGTCGTTTACGTAAACGAACGCACCCCCGGGACTGAATTCCACCCCATAGCACTTTTGGATATCGGTTCCCGTGCCCAGTGTATCGCTGCGTACGTTGCTGAGCATACCCGTGCTGTTGTCGAAATCCAACAACTGCACGATGCCCCGGCTTTGGTAGTCCTGCTGCGTGCTCAAGGTGGCCTCCGTCCACACGCTGCAAAGCATGGTCCCTTGCCTGTTCATCTTCATGCAACCGATCACTTCGCCGCTGCTGCCCGCATCATCCAGCCGGGGTATATACCCCAATGTGCTTACCACGGGGCCTTCCACACCCTCGCAGGTCACCAGGTAGGCGTAGTAGTTCGCGTTGTTCCAGCCGTGGTACAACACCCACACATCGATACCGTTGGCATGGCGCGTGGCGGTGAGCTTCTCCACCAGAGGCGCAGCCAAGGGTTGGTTGGCGTATACCACATCGCCCAGCCCACCGTTCGCACCCATGTCGATCCGGTGGTGGTGGCCCGCATCCGAGGGGGTCCACTCCCCTGCCCCGGCCGGTGCGGTGAACAACTCGAACTGCTCCGGCTGGCCGGGCACGGGTACGATGAGGGCACTTTGGCTGCAACTGAAGTGCCCGAGCAGGCCGGAGCCGTTGGGCATCAAGTTCAGGCTACGGTCCCACACCTGTTCGCCGTTGGTGAAAAAGAGCAACTGCCCGTTGGCATCGCTGATCGTGGCACACCCCTCGTCCGTACTGAGCGGGCCACCGGTCGCCACCGGGACACCGCTGCCGAAATCCAAGCCCGCGCCGAAGCCCATGTACCAATCCTCATGTTGGGGCTGGGCGCTAGCCCACAGGCCCAAGGCCAGCATTCCCATCACGAACAGTACACGCATCCTCATTCCATGCAATAGACAATGAACACGGCTGTTGCGTTGCCTGCACAAGAGGCCAGGCGTGACGAGAGGTGCCCATTGGGACGAAAGCCCATGATCGCCCGGCCCTGGATCGAGTGTTCGTTGGGCATGGCCAAGTGCAATGTGCTTCACTGCCCGAAAACCCCTTCGCGGTCCGGCAGCATGCTTTCCGGGGCATGGCGTGCGCGGCGCAGTTCGTTCCAGTAGCGGTGGTGTATTCGGCGCGCCAATGTGAGAAGCTCCTTGCTGGCGATCCGTTTCCCGTGCAGTGGTTTGGGGGAGCGCTCCACCTTTATACGCCCCTGCTCATCCACCGTGTACACCCCGGCATAGGCCGGGAGTTGGATAGGCGGGTTGAGCCGGAACACACGGCATGGCATGGCGAAACTGAAGAAGTTGGGTCGCCGGCAGTGCACCGCCCCATTCAAGCGGCGGGCCTCCTCCACCTCTTCACCCCACGAACGTGCCACACCGGCCGGTTTCACCAGGAAGCTGCCGTGCTCCAACAGGCCTTGGCTATGCTTGGGCTTCTTCAGGTCCTGCTTCAGGTCGGCGCGCGAGCACTTGATCTCCACTTCGTGCACCTGGCCATCGCGATCCACACTGAGCAGGTCGCTCTCCCACGCATACAGCACGGCGTTCGGCGTGATCCATTGGTGCCGCTCTTCACGCATGGCGCAGCGCATGTACCAAGCAATATCGGGTGCGGTGAGAGGCATGCCAAGCGCTAAGTTCGGGCTTGTGGACCGTTGAACCACCCACGGTGAGCCGTTCGCAGGAAGCACAACACCTGAACCGACCACTCGGCATTCCTAGCTCCGGGCCATGAGCACCCCGACCAAGGAACAACGCGCCGCCTGGCATGCCGACCCGGCCAACTGGCGCTGGGGTGTGTTCTACTACAATAAGCAGGACCCTCGCCTAATGCCGCCCAAACGGATCCCGGCCTCGGATTGGACCTTCAACTTCGCGAACCCTCGTTCCATACTGCTCTTGGTGGCGTTGTTGGCCGTTGTTCTGGGCCCGGTATGGTTGATCGAGCGCCACGTGCAGGGTTAGTGGGGAACGCCGCTCGCATCGGTGTTTTCCAGCTTCAGCCTTGGTCCTCCGCCAGTGGCAGGTCTGCCTTTCCCTTCTTATTGTCCAGTTTGCCCAAGCGGCTGCGCAGCATGCTTTCCAAGGCTCGCACGGCACCTTCTATGGCCTGATGGTTGTTCCCGGCCCTGTGCGTGGCGGCCACGGGGTCCAGCCCGCGGGGACGGGCTTCCATGGTGCAGCTATGGTCCTGTGGTCCGGTCTTCTTTCCGTTCATATCACCAAGATGCACCTCCACTCGGGTCACGCGGTCGGCATATCGGCCCAAGGCCTTCTCCACCACGTTCCTGACGTGCGAGGCGAGGTCCTCGGATCCTTCGATGTTCTTGTCGGTATTGAGATGTACTTGCATGGTGTGAATTTATGAAGGAAGGATCCAATGGGAAGCACCGCGCGCATGCTGGAGATGGGGAATCAATGGTCGGTGATGCCGCGGTCCCTCGCGGACCTTGTGCCTAGGTCGGATCCTGGACCCCTAGGCAACGGTGGCTCAGCGGCTCGTGCTGTGCACCGGATCCGGGGGAAGGGCGGCCAATGTCTTTCTAAGCGGTCCGGCAGCTGTGCAGCAAACCCTGGTACTCCTATTGCGGTCATGGGATAAGATGCGTGCTGCAGTGACCATGCAGCACCTTACTAAGCCTTTGTTTTCGTGATGGGGGAGGTATGCAGCAACGGGCCTGGATGGACCGGCCTACTCCACCACCTCGGCGAACTGGTCGGCCGCATCCGGCGGTAGCACCATGAGGCGCTGGCCCACCCGCAAGCGAGCGCGTCGGCCAAGACCGTTGAGGTAGCACAAGGCGGGTAGGGGCACTTCGTAGCGCTCGGCTATCGCTGTGAGGTGCTCGCCTCTGCCAACAGTGTGGAAGCGCGTACCCTTCGGGTAGGCATTGTAGCTGCTGCGGTGGCGCTTGAGCACGAGGGTGTCGCAGAGCAGATTGCCCGTTCCGAGGTCGATGAAGTGCCCCGGGTCTATGGGCACGCCACGGTATCGCGCTTCGAAATGCAGGTGGCTGCCGCTGCTATGGCCGCTGCTGCCGCCGAGGCCTATGAGCTGGCCCGCATCCACTTCATCGCCCACGGCCACTTTGATGCGGTGCAAGTGTGCGTAGAAGGTCTCCAGTCCATTGTAGTGCCGCACCACCACCAAGCGGCCATAGCCACCATAGGTAGCGGCGAAACGAACACGGCCGGGGAACGCACTGCGCACGGTGTCCCACACTTCAAGGTCCAGGTCCACCCCGTTGTGGTTGCGCCCTTCGCGCCAGCCGAATGCGCTCGTAAGGATGGGTGGCACCGGGATGCTATAACCACAGTTCGCACTGGCGTCGGTGAGTTGGAGCTGCACCAGTGTATCGCCGTTGAAGGGCAGCGTATGGTACACGTTGGGGCTGGTACTGTCCCAAAGGCCGTAGAGCGCACTTTCCGCCAGGTGAGGATCGGTCTGCCACGCCACGGTGAGACTGCGGTCCACATCGTATTGGCTTGGCAGCTGATCGGCGTACAGGTTGATCTCGTTGATCAGGGCGTAGGGTACGGTCTCGAGCTCGAAGAGGGAGTCGATCAGCACCACCATCTCATGCTCATCCATCTGCCTGATGCGTTGGAAAAGGAGCAGGTCGCGGATGAGGTCCTGCGGTGCGTGTTCCAAGGTGCACAGGGAGTCGAGCAGCAGGCCGATGCGTTCGTCGGTCAGCGCTTCTTCGTCGTCCACGAGTTTCTGATCGCCATAGACCACGAGGGCCTCGACGATCTGTGGTCCGGATTGGGCATGGGCCATGGGCGGTGCCAGGACCAGCAGCCCGAGGAGCAAGTTCCTGCAGGCGTTGGAGAGCTGGAGAGCGTTCATGATCAGGGGCTCGTACGGAAAAAAGGGCGGTGAAGATACTTTTTGGTCGAAGTCCAGGGAAATGGAACGCAGATGACGCGGACGGAATGATCAATGCTGATAGTGACCAAGTGGGAGTAGCCTGCGGCCGGACGACCGGTGACCAGCGACTGACAACCCACCCTTGAATGCAAGCGCATGTCCGAGGTAACATATCGGGTGCTGGGCATGGTTACTTTTGTACCGATGCCGGCGCCGAAGCTTCCTGCCATGTTCAGCCTGTTCCGTCAGCGGGGTCCACGGGGCTTCGATCCGGTGACGCGCGTGTACGATGCGGAGAAGGAAGCGCGCAAGGAACGAATGGCGCGGATCCAGCGCGAGGGTAGCGGTACTTCCTTGGACCGCGATGAGCTGAGCCGGCGAATGCGCCACAGCTGGCAACGGCAACACCGGGGCACGGGCGCGGCACAGCGCTACCTGATAACCTTGGGCCTTGTCGGTGTCATTCTCTTTTTCATCATCAAGGTGTACGGGCTGCTGAGCCTTTGACATGGCGGACCTGATCCGGCTCTTGCCCGACCATGTGGCGAACCAGATCGCCGCCGGCGAGGTGGTGCAGCGGCCGGCCAGCGTGGTGAAGGAGCTGCTGGAGAACAGCGTGGACAGTGGTGCGACCAGGATCGTGCTGGTGGTGAAGGACGCTGGACGCACCCTTATCCAAGTGACCGACGATGGGAGCGGGATGAGCCCTGCCGATGCGCGCGCCTGTTTCGAGCGACATGCCACCAGTAAGATCCGCGCGGCGGATGATCTCGGTAGCGTGCGTACCAAGGGATTCCGTGGCGAGGCCCTGGCCAGCATCGCCGCGATAGCACAAGTGGAACTGAAGACCCGCGAACACGACCAGGAGCTGGGCACACGTGTATTGATCGAAGGCAGCCGGATCCGAAGCGCCGAACCCATTACCGGCCCGCCCGGCACCACGATCGCCGTGCGCAGCATATTCTACAACGTTCCGGCGCGGCGCCAGTTCCTGAAGAGCGATGGAGTGGAGATGAAACACGTGATGGACGAATTCCACCGTGTCGCCCTCGCCCATCCCGATATCGCGTTCCAGCTCATACACAACGACAACGAGGAGTTCCACATGCCGACCGGGCCGGAGCGCCAACGGATCGCGCACCTTTTCGGCCGCAAGTACGACGAGCGTTTGGTGCCTGTGGAGGAGAGCACGGAGATCGTGCAGGTGCATGGCTTCGTGGGCAAGCCCGAGTTCGCGAAACGTTCGCGCGGCGAACAGTACTTCTTCGTGAACCGCCGCTTCATCCGCAGCAATTACCTGGAGCATGCCGTTCGCAAGGCCTATGATGAACTGGTGACGAGGGACCACCACCCCTCCTGGTTCCTGTTCATCGATATCGACCCGGCGGAGATCGACATAAACATACACCCAACGAAGACGGAGATCAAGTTCCGTGATGACCGTACGGTGTATGCCATCGTCCACGCCGCCGTGCGCCGGGCACTGGGGAGGTTCAACATTGTTCCGAGCCTGGATTTCGAGCCGGAACCGGCGATCCTGACGGCCTTTGCGCAGCAAGCCGGAAACGCCCCACGAACGCCGGACTGGCGCCCGCAGGACCTGGGAGCCTTCAACGCGCCCCCACGGCCCAGTGTGGCTGGCTGGCAGCAGTTGATCGATATGGGCACTGTAACGTTGGAAGGCCCGATCGAAGTGCCCGTGCCGGAGGATGGTCAGCAGCGCATCATGCCCAGTCGTGATCATGAAGGTGTACCCGGGGAGCGGCCCGTGTTCCAGTTGCACGGCACCTTCATCCTGGCCCAGTTGCGTAGCGGGTTCATGGTGGTGGACCAGCAACGCGCGCACGAACGGGTGTTGTTCGAGCGCAACCTCAAGCTCTTGGAGCAGGGCGCTGGCATGAGCCAAACTGAACTGTTCCCACGCCACGTCGAACTCAACGCCGCTGATCTGGAATTGATACAGAGCGTAATGCCCGAGTTGCGGAGCATGGGCTTCGACCTGGAACTGTTCGGTGGCCGTACCGTGCAGGTGAAGGGCATGCCGGCCGAAGCTGCGGATGAGGACCCCACGGCGCTGCTGGAGCAGTTGCTCGAACAGCTGAAACAGGAAAAGAGCGCCTTGCGCAACGAGCGACACCCGGTGTTGGCCCGCGGCATGGCACGCAGCATGGCCATTCGTCCAGGACGAGTGTTGAGCATCGCCGAGATGCACGACCTGATCGACCGCCTCTTCGCTTGTGGGATGCCCTACACCACGCCCGGGGGCAAACCCACGCTGATCACCTTCGGGCTGAACGACCTCAACGAACGTTTCGAACGCTGATGCGCGCATCGACGAACCCTTTCGCCGGATTGCCGGTGGTAGTGAAGAACCTGCTGATCATCAATGTGATCATGTACCTCTTGAAGTGGTCCGGTGTGGGTAACATCGGGGGTACGGACATGACCACGCTCTTCGGTCTCCACTACTTCGCTTCGCCCCTGTTCAAGCCTTGGCAATTGGTCACGCACATGTTCATGCACGGCAGCTTGGGCCATATCGCATTGAACATGTTGGGCTTGTTCATGCTGGCGCCACCACTGGAGTACAAGTGGGGTTCACAACGCTTCCTCACCTTCTACATGCTCACCGGTATCGGTGCAGCACTGCTGTACTCCGGCGTCCATGCCATCGAATACATCTCCTTGTCCGGTCAAGTGGATCCCGCTGTTCTTGCCACGATCAAGACCGAAGGGGTGGATATCTGGACCAACCACCAGAACTACACGGACCCGGTCTGGAATCGCCTCAACGAGATCATCAACGTGCCCATGGTGGGTGCTTCCGGTGCGCTGTACGGCGTGCTGCTCGCCTTCGGAATGACGTTCCCGAACGTGGAACTGATGGTCTTCCCGCTCTTCATTCCGATCAAAGCGAAGTACTTCGTGTGGATCCTTGGAGCCTTGGCCGTGTTCCAGGCGTTGGAGAACAATCCGGGCGACAATGTGGCGCACTTGGCACACCTCGGTGGCATGCTGGTGGGCTACATCCTGATACGCCTTTGGCGGCAGCGCAACCCGTGGGGATAGCGGACCGTGGAGGGAATGTATGATCTGCACCGCTGGATCGTTCATGAAGGGATGGATGGAACCGCTTAACGAATGGATCGGGTCCGAACTTTGCGGTATGACGTCGGGCACGGCCCGTAATGGAGCAGCATGGGATTACAGGATGACTTGAGGGATCAATGGCGGAGCGGCGGCATGGTGGTGCGGCTGATCATGATCAATGTGGCGGTCTTCATCGCCTTGGTGCTCACGTACGTGCTATTGCTACCCGCTGCTGGCAGTGGTCCCGGTGCCCAGGCCATGCGGGACCACTACGTGGTGCAATGGCTGCGCAGCACCTCCGACCTCGGCACCCTGATCACGCGGCCTTGGACGGTCTTCACGTACATGTTCACGCACACTGGGATCGGCCACATCTTCTGGAACATGATCCTGTTGTGGTTCGGTGGGCGCATGTTCGAGGACCTGCTCGGGGGAAAACGCTTGTTGGGCCATTATCTGTTGGGCGGTATCAGCGGCTTGGCGCTCTTCGTGCTTTCGCAGAACTACTTGCCGGGCATGCAAGGGAGCTCCGGCATCATGGGTGCATCGGCCGGTGTGCTCAGTGTGTTCATCGGCATCGCGGCCTACCGCCCGGACATGGTCGTGCACCTTATCCTGATCGGTCCTGTGAAACTGATGTACGTGGCCGGTGTATTGTTCCTGCTGGACCTGATCGGCATCGGCTCCGGCGACGGTGTGGCACATGAGGCCCACATCGGTGGTGCCCTTTACGGGTTCCTTGCGGCGCGCCAGTTGGCGAAAGGGCGCGATTGGTCATTGGCCTTCGTGGGATTCCTTGAACACCTCGTGAAACCCTTCAAACGCCAAGGGCCGGGGCGGATGCGTGTAGCGAAACGACCCGGCCGAAGCGCCGCCGCCAGCGATGCTGTGTTCAACGCCAAGAAGGTCAACGAACAAGCCCGTATCGACCACATACTCGACAAGATCTCGCGCAGTGGCTACGACAGCCTGAGCAAGGAGGAGAAGGACTTTCTGTTCAAGTCGAGCGCGGGGAAATGAAGATGTGTTCAAATCCCGTTCGCCGCCCATGGCTCGCCACGGCCTGCGGACGCAGAAGACGAAGGAAGTAGATCCCAAGACCATCCGATCACTTGGCCCGCACCACGGACAGCCCAACTCCCACCGGACAACGCCTTTCGCGTTGGCATTGGCCGTTGTGGTGGGCGAACCTGATCGCGGTGGTGATCCTGCTGGCCACCTACCTCGCACCCGTGGTCAACCCCATCACCTCCTGGCCCTTGGCCTTGTTGGCGATGACCTTCACCTTCCAGTTGGCGGTCCATGCCTTCTTCCTTATCTGGTGGTTCCTTTTCCGCCGTAAACGCATGCTGCTCTCAGCGTTAGTGCTCCTGATCGGATGGGGCCATATCGGGGATCACCTCCAGCTGTTCGGACGTGATAAGGCGAACGGTGGGTTGAAGGGCCCGGGGGTGAAGGTGATGTCGTACAACGTGCGGCTCTTCGACCTGTACCAATGGAGCAAGAGCAAACAGACCCGGAACGCGATATTCGACATGCTCCGGACCGAGGACCCGGACATCCTATGTCTGCAAGAGTTCTTCCACAGCCCTGACAAGATCTTCTTCCGCACAAAGGAGGCTTTGTTGAAGGACTTCAGGTACACGGGCGTACACGAGCGATACAGTCAACGTGCCAGGCTCCAACAGCATTTCGGGATCGCCACCTTCAGTACCCGGCCTATCGTGGGCAAGGGCAACATCCAATTCCCGGAGAACCCGAACAACCTTTGCATCTGGACGGACATCGCATTGGAAGCGGACACCATCCGGGTGTACAATGCACACCTCGCATCCTACCACTTCGGTGATGAAGATTACAGGTTCATCCAGGAACTGGACACGGACGTGAACACCGATACCTTGAAAAGCGGCGGTCTTCGGATCCTGAAGCGCTTGCGCAGAGGCTTCCGGCTGCGTGCGGATGAAGTGCAGCGGATCGTGGACCATATGCAGGACAGTCCTCACCCGGTGCTGTATTGCGGGGATATGAACGATGTGCCGATGAGCTACGGCTACCACCTGTTGCGCGAAACACTGGGCGATGCCTTCGTGGAAAGCGGACGCGGACTCGGTGGCACCTACATCGGCAACCTCCCCAGCTTGCGCATAGATCACATCCTGTTCGGACATGAGATGGACGCTTGGGGGTTCCGGACGCATCCGGAGGAATTGAGCGACCACAAGGCCATCTCCGCCATGGTCGGAGTGCGTGCGGAGTGAAGCGCAGCAATGGTCTACCCGTCCGTTCTGCTGCTCGGCATTGCCGCATTCCTGCTGGTGCGCAGACTTTGGCGAACGAACCGGTAAGGCTCCTATTCTTCAGGCTTCCGGGCGCTCATCACAGCTTCCACGGTGTAACCCTTCGCTCGCAATCCCTGGATCAGGCCATTGCTGGCCGGCAAGTGCGCTGCACCGACCAGGAAGAACACACTTCCTTCCTCCCGGATCAGGCTATCCATCCTGTGGATCATACGGACATTGCGTTCGGCCAATAGGGCTCGCTCGGCCTTTTCGGACATGCCGCCGGTCGCTTCCATCGACCGCATCAGCGCGTCCAGGTCCTGTGCCGCGTATGCATTCATCAACGATTCCATCTCCTCGGCCTGGCCGTTCGTCTCCACATATTCCAAGAGGTACCCGGCCTGCTCCTGAAGTCCCATGGCATCCACAGCGCCCATCTGCTCCTGCATGGTCTCCAGCCCGGCGGTACGCTGTCCGTTCTCCCTCGCCGTCGTCATCAAGAATTCATCCAAGACCTGTGGCCGATCTCCTTGCAAGGCCTGCTCCATGAACATGGCCATCACGAAAAAGGGTTTCATGCGGTACATCATGGGCGCCATCGGACCCAATTCCGTTACCAGCGCCTTGTCCACCACCTTCCACTGTTTCTTCTTGTACAGGTCCTCCAAGTTCTTCCCTTCCGGCATCATCATGCCGCTCATGAGCGAAAGTGCGGCCGCACCCTGGTCCAGGTCCAACTCGCCTACCACCAATGGGCAGCGGGTCAAGGCCGGCATCACGGAATCACCGAACTGGAACGCACGGTCGTCCTTGCTATGGACGGTTCCGTACAAGTAGCTGGAGGGACCACCTGATCCGGGATCGATACGCCATAGCAAGGAATGCGGGAGATCCTGCGCACGAAGAGCGAAGGGCAGCAGGAGCAGGGGTAGGAGGATCGTACGCACGCCTCGAAACTACGGCGTTGGCGAGGTACTTCGCACTCGGATCAGCGGGCCAAGCTGGCCAAGGCGAAGGATGCAATGGCGAGCACGGCGAAAAGTAACATGCTCAGCCTGATCAGGTTGGAACGGTCGGCGGGTCGTGTACGGTCCATGGTCAATGGGTGTCGAGTAGTCCTATGACGATGTAACGCGAGATGGTTGCTTCCGAACGCCGACCACTTTGCATGGAAAGGTATCGCAATTGGAGGTGAAGCCCGCGTGGAACAAGGATTCGTGACCGCATTACCGGGCAAGCACGAGCGCTTCGACCATCGAAAGGAGGTCCGTTACCTTTGCCGCCGCTTCGCCAGGACCCCGCATCGGTGCCCCAGGTTCGGCTGAAGCAACGTGCGCATGCGCCATACCCGAACAGTCGCTTTCCACACCTTGGGCTGCAAGCTCAACTTCAGCGAGACCAGTACGCTGGCACGTTCGCTGGAGGAGGCCGGCTACGCCAAGGTCCGTCAGGAGGAACGACCGGATGTCTTCGTGCTCAACACGTGCAGTGTCACCGAGAATGCGGACAAGGAATGCCGCCGCCATGTGCGTCGCTTCCAAGGCATCAACCCGGAGGCATTCATTGCCGTGGTCGGTTGCTACGCACAACTGAAGCCGGAAGAGATCGCCCGCATCCCCGGCGTGGACATGGTGCTCGGCGCCAACGAGAAATTCGACCTGGCCGCTTTTCTTGCTCGCCATGACAGGCTTGACCGGACTTCCCATCAAGGTCATGCCCACTTCTCCCCGATCAAGGAAGCACGCAGCTTCGTTCCCTCCTGGAATGCGAACGACCGCACGCGGACCTTCTTGAAGGTACAGGATGGCTGCGATTACTTCTGTTCGTTCTGCACCATCCCCTTGGCCCGTGGCCGCAGCCGAAGCGCCACCATTGCAGAGACCATCGCGCAGGCCGAAGCGATCGCGGCAAGCGGGGTCAAGGAGATCGTGCTCACCGGCGTCAACACCGGCGATTTCGGTCGCGGCCACGATCAGGATCTCCTTCAACTGATCGAAGCACTGGACCAGGTGCAGGGCATCGAACGCTTCAGGATCAGCAGCATCGAACCGAACCTTTGTCACGATGGCATTATCGACTTCGTGGCTGGAAGCCAGCGCTTCGCACCCCATTTCCACATGCCCTTGCAAAGCGGCAGCGACAGGATACTGGAACGCATGCGCCGCCGTTATGACACCGCGCTTTATGCTGAACGGGTGCAGCGGATCAAGGACCGCATGCCGCAGGCCTGCATCGGCGTGGATGTGATCACCGGCACACCCGGCGAAACGGATGTGGAATTCCATCGCTCACACGAATTCCTGCGGAGCATACCCGTGGACTACCTGCACGTCTTCACCTACAGCGAACGGGCCAACACCACGGCCGTGCGCATGGAGGATGCGATCCCCATGAACATCCGCCGCGAACGGACCAGGCAGCTGCGGATCCTGAGCAACAAACTGCAACGCGCGTTCTATGAGGCTCACCGGGGCACCGAGCGTATGGTCCTCGTTGAAGCGGAAGAGAACGAGGGAAAGCTGCACGGCTACACCGACAACTACATCCGTGTGGCCCTACCCTACGGCCCGGCATTGCGGAACCGGATCATCCCAGTGGAGCTTGGAGCGTTGAATGGCGATGGGCACCTGATCGGAACTCCACAACGGGCGTTGGTCGGATCCGTGGTACCGGGCACTGACCTCCAACTGACAACTGCCAACTAACTCCTGGCAACTGCTGCATGTACCCTACCCTCTACCACGCCCTCCTCGACCTTACCGGACTGGACCTGCCCGGCTTGAAGTTCCTGAACAGCTTCGGCTTCTTCGTGGCCCTGGCGTTCCTTTTCGCGAGCTGGACCTTGGGCCTGGAACTACGCCGGAGGGAAGGTCTTGGTCTGCTGCAGCCCGTGACCCGCAAGGTCACCATCGGTCTGCCGGCCACACCCCTCGAGCTCATCACCAACGGTCTTCTCGGCTTTCTGATCGGCTGGAAGGGCCTGTTCCTGCTGCTCAACTTCACGGAGTCAACGGCCAACCCACAGGACTTCCTGCTCAGCGGCCAAGGGAGCATCCTCGGCGGCATCGCTGTCAGCGGCTTGTTCGTGTGGATGAAATGGCGTGAGAAGGAGAAGGCCAAGCTGCCCGAACCGAAGACCGAGGAGATCCGGATGCAGGCCCATGAACATGGTGGCAACATAACCATGGTGGCCGCCCTTTGGGGCTTGATCGGCGCCAAGCTCTTCCATTGGCTGGAGAACCCCGACGAGTTCGTGGCCTTCATCAAGAACCCTGGTGGCGAAGGGGTTTTCAGCGGTCTCACCATGTACGGTGGCTTGATCCTCGCAGGTTTCATGGTGATCCGCTACTTCAGGAAGAACGGTATTCCCGCTTGGCAAGGCATGGACTCAGCAGCCCCCGGTGTGATGCTCGCGTACGGCATAGGTCGTATCGGATGTCAAGTGAGCGGCGACGGCGATTGGGGCATTGTGAACACCGCTCCCACCCCTGGCTGGTTACCGGACTGGCTCTGGGCATACAATTACCCGAACAACGTCAATGGCGTTGGCGTACCGTTCTCCGGAGAGCCCTGCTTCCCAGGCTACTGCACCGTGCTTCCAGAACCGGTATACCCGACCCCGCTGTATGAAGTGATGATGAGCGTCGCGCTTTTCTTCGTACTCTGGAGCTTGCGGAAACGTCTGCAGCCTGCGGGCATGATCTTCTTCCTCTTTCTCTTCCTCAACGGTCTCGAACGCTTCTTCATCGAGAAGATCCGCGTGAACGTCAAGGTCTGGGGTGATATCACCCAGGCGGAGATCATCGCGACCTTGTTGATGCTCGCAGGTGCCGCCGGGATCTATCGGCTGCGACGAGGAATGAAGCGCAACGCCCCATCGGGGACGTGAACGAAACACGCCGATAGGTGAAAGCAATGGATCTGAAGGAACTCATAGGCAAGGTCGAAACGATCAGTGAGGAAGTGGCAGCGTTCATCCGGGAGGAGGCGCCCAAGCTCACGGAAGCGGGTGTCTCCAGCAAGAGCGCGAACAACTTGGTGACCCACGTGGACCACACGGCCGAGGACCGTTTGGTGGAAGCCTTGGAGAAGATCCTGCCGGAAGCCGGGTTCATCGCAGAGGAAGGCAGCGGCGAGCAGGTCCAAGGGCTCAATTGGATCATCGATCCGCTGGACGGCACCACCAATTTCGTGCACGGGGTCCCCTGCTATTGCATCAGCATCGCATTGGTCGATGGCACTGAACCACTGCTGGGGATCGTGCATGAGATCACCCGCGACGAACGTTTCACGGCATGGAAAGGTGGCGGAGCCTACCTCAACGGCGACCCGATCCGTGTTTCCGGTCGGAAGGAATTGGTGGACAGCTTGCTCGCCACGGGATTCCCCTACGACGACTTCGGGCACGAGAGCGAATACATGGACCTGTTGCGCGAATTGATGCACCGCACCCGTGGCATCCGTCGCTTGGGCAGCGCCGCGGCGGACCTCGCCTATGTGGCCTGTGGGCGCTTCGAGGCGTTCTACGAATACGGACTGAACAGCTGGGACGTGGCCGCTGGCGTGCTGCTGGTGCGCGAGGCGGGCGGAAAGGTCAGTGGCTTCCGACCCACCAAGGACCCCGTGTTCGACGAAGAGATCGTGGCCAGCAACAGTGCGATCCACAACGAACTGCTGGAGGTGATCGAACGGAACTGGCAGCGTCAGGACTGAGCGCTCCCGGTTTTCCAAGGTCCGCTGTGGAACGAACCCTTGCGCCGTTC
Organism: Flavobacteriales bacterium; assembly: GCA_020437805.1. Taxonomy (GTDB): domain Bacteria; phylum Bacteroidota; class Bacteroidia; order Flavobacteriales_F; family PHOS-HE28; genus PHOS-HE28. The sequence goes on along the minus strand of JAGQVV010000077.1, from coordinate 3,073 downwards.
GCGGCGTAGAAGGCTCCGCATCCCATCTTTACCCTGTCCTCCACGGACCTGTGCCCCACATGAGCAGCAAGGCCCTTATCCGACCATTGACAGCACTGCGCTTCTACGCGGCCTTCCTCGTGTTCTCCATCCACGCAAGCATGCTCCCTGGGCTCGAATGGCTCGGTCATCATGGTGCTGAACTGCAAGGCCGCATCGGTGTTTCCGTATTCTTCGTGCTCAGCGGCTTCATCATGACCTACGTCTATTACGGCGAGGACCGCTACGAGCCAACACGTGCCAACGCGGGGCGCTTCATCGTGGCACGGCTCACGCGGATCTTCCCGCTGCACATCCTTACCTTTTTCATGTGCCTGCCGCTCGGCCTCAACAGCAACACTGCCCGTATACAGATCGACGCGCTGCCACAGCACTTCCTGCTGCTCCAGGAATTCAGTCCATTCGGCTACCTCGGCAACGCACCGAACAAAGTAGCGTGGACGCTGAGCTGTGAATTGTTCTTCTACCTGATGACACCGCTTGTCTTCACCTTGATGCTGCGCGCGGGAAAGAACAAGTGGAAACTGCTGCTGGGCATCTTCCTTGGCATCTTCTCTGCGGCCATCTACTTCCACAACAGTGAACTCGTTCACGCTGAACGCGCACCCTTCCGCTTCGCGGATTACATCCTCGGTATCCTCGCCTTCCTCTTTTACCAGCGCATGAAGGACCGCAAGGAACCTTGGATGAAATGGCTCCTGCCTCTGGGCGTTCTCTACTTCGCGGGTCTGATGGGGCTTGAATACTACCGTATGGAAAGCACACCAGGTGCTGTTTCCTTGCTGCCGGGCGCCGTGTTGGTAGTGTTGGGCACAGGCTTCCTGCGCGACACCGAGAACTGGTTCCTTGCATCGGATCGCATGGTGTTCCTGGGTGAAGCCAGCTTCGCACTGTACATGGTGCACGAGATGATCCTGCGCTACGGCCGTGTGGTGCTCACCAAATTCGGCTTCGAGATCCATTGGGCCTTGTACATCCCGTGGCTCCTGCTCGTCTTCACGGTGATCCAGCTCGTGGCCATCCAGTTCCACCTCCGCTTCGAAGTACCCTTGCAGGACAAAGGCCGCCGTTGGCTCAACCGACTACTGCGGATCGAAAAGGTGAAGTCGGCCACGGCTGCGGTGCCCAAGCCCTAGGTATTGACGACCTTGCGTCCGTTGCTGATCAACAGCATGCCAATGACGGTCAACGCACCGTTCACGAGCAGCAGTTCGAAGCCGAACCTGTATCCCGAGAACAATTGTTCCGAATAGTGGTCCAACACGAAGGTCAGCACCGGCGAGAGCACCGCGACCAGTGGGACCAGGGAATCCCTCACCGTGAGCCGGGTGGTCATACCGAACGCGAAGAGCCCCAGCAAGGGCCCATACGTGTACCCTGCGATCACGAACACGGTCTTGATCACGCTATCGTCGTTGAACGCATGGAAGCCCATGATCAATGCAACCATGACGATGCTGATGAGGATGTGCACGCGCATGCGCAGAGGCTGGCGCGCGGCTTCGGGCCGTTGTTCGATCCGAAGCACATCCACGCACACACAGGTGGTCAGCGCGGTGAGGGCGCTATCGGCACTGGAATAGGCCGCCGCGATCAGGCCGAGCAGGAAGAGCAGGCCCACGATCACCGGTAGGCTGCCGTTCATGGCCAGCATGGGATAGAGCTGGTCCGGTTTCGCGGGCAGTGCGATCCCCGCCTGTTCCACATAGATGTACAGCAGGGCCCCCAAGGCCAGGAAGGCAGCGTTCACCACCACCAGCACCAGACTGAAGGAGACCATGTTCTTCTGCGCCTCGCGGATGTTGCGGCAGCTCAGGTTCTTCTGCATCATGTCCTGGTCCAGCCCCGTCATGGCGATCGCGATGAACATGCCCCCGAGGAACTGCTTCCAGAAATAGGTACCTGGCTTCGGATCCTCGAAGAAGAACACCCGGCTCATGGGACTCTCCCCCACCTGCGCCATGCTCTCGGCAAGGCTCCAACCCATTTTATGCCCTAGCAGTACCACGGTGAGCACCACCGCGAGCAGCATGAACAGCGTCTGAAGGGTATCCGTCCAGATGATGGTGCGGATGCCGCCTTTGTGCGTGTACAGCCAGATCAGCACGATCGTAAGCACAACCGTCACGATGAACGGCACACCCATCTGCTTGAACACGAGGAACTGCAACACCTCCGCCACGAGATAGAGCCGTGCCGCGCTACCAAGGCTGCGGCTGAGGAGGAAGAACCATGCCCCCGTGAGGTAACTGCTACGCCCGAAGCGCTCGCCGAGGTAGCCGTAGATGCTGGTGAGTTGCAAGCGGTAGTACAGCGGCATCAGCACGAAGGCGATGACCGCATAGCCCGGTAGATAGCCCAGCACCATCTGCAAATAGCTGAACTGGTTGGCCGCCACCATACCCGGCACGCTGATGAAAGTGACGCCACTGAGCGAAGCCCCGATCATGCCGAAGGCCACGATGTACCACGGCGACTTCCGTTCCCCGACGAAGAATGCCTCGTTCCCCGCCCCCCGCGAAGTGACCACCGAAATGCCATAGAGCAATGCGAAGTAGGCGGTGATGGACCCAAGGATGAGCGCGGGATGCATGGAGCGAAGAAAGAATGTCGAAGTACGCGGATGGCGACCAAGAGCGGAAAGTTCTCACAGCAGCACTGTGCAAGCCGGTCACTGCACGATCCGCTCTCCGCGGTGTTGACCCTCTTGGAGCAATACATGGTCCTGCGCTACATTCAGGCCCCAACGAGCCATAGCCTTGGCAATACCCGAACGACCCATGCCCATGCCTCCACCGTTGTCCGCTACCGTTCCCGCCCTTGACCGATCGGTTCGAACGGTGGATCATTGGGCTTTACATGCCCTAATAGTGGAATAAGATCAAGTCCATAGGTGAAATAAACCCCAGATCTGTCACAACCCCCTAGTTCCAGAACATGGCCTCTCCCGCTTGCTCTAAAAAACGCACCGCACGACCGCTACACAAGCCCGCCCTGGCTCACACAAACCCGCTCGCACACGGGCCCAACACCA
>JAGQVV010000011.1 GCA_020437805.1 Flavobacteriales bacterium | reverse complement strand
CCACGCCAAGGCGATCAGCAGCGCCATGGGGACACTGCCCACGAGGAAGCCGCCCAAGCGCAACAGTCCATCGTTCAGCGAGCCGGATCCACCAGGGGTGACAAGGCCCAAGTGGACCGCGCACCAATGGAAGGGCAGCACGATGAAGGTGGGAAGGGGAGCTTTGTCCGAGTAATAGTGCCCATCCACCACGCTCTTATCGTTGGTTACGCTGTGTATCGGGGTGATCTCCAACGACCCGCGATCAACGAGCGAAGCCACGCTGGCCGCACGGGCCATGGTGTTGTCGTTGTGCCCATGGTCCAAGTGCCAAGCGCACAGGAACAGGGCGACAAGAAAGAGAAGCACACTGGCCGATCGCAAGGACATGCTGGCGAAGGTCGGGAACCCAAGTCTTGATGCGTGCCTGTTCGTGCAGTGCCTACTGCTTCTTGAAGTCCAATTTGTGGAAGTGGAAGTCCGGGCTGTGCAGATCCACCTTGAAACCGGTCACCTTATGGTCGGTATCGAATTGGAAGGTGATGTAGCCGGGCTCGAGAAATGGGTCGGCATGGTTCCACTTCCAGGTGTCGTAATGCCAGTGTTCCAGATCTCCACTGAACAGTTCCTGCGCGGGAGTGAAGGTGAGGTAGGGGCGTCCGAAATTGTCAGCGATGATGGCCTCGCCGTAGATCTTGTCCACGTACGTGCCAGCTATGGCGGAAAGATCGGCGCTGGGCGTGGTGTCCTTCATACGCGCCTCGGTGCGGGCCGCGCGGCGGGCGTTCTCGCGTTCATCGCGTTTCGCCAAACGAGGAATGATGTCCGCAACCGGATCCGCCTTGCCATTGCCGAGGTAGAGGTCAAGGACCTTGTTGGTGATGGCGAACACGCTGTAGCTCTCTCCGTTGCCCAAGCAGATCACGGCGAGGTCCTTATCGGGTACCACGGCATGGTTCAGGATGAAGCCCGGCATGCCGCCGCTGTGGGTGATCACCGTTTCACCATTGTTCTCTTCCACGAACCACCCTAAAGCCGCACCGTCCCGTCGCCCGCCCATCGCCAAGTGGATGGAAGTGATCGCATTGTACGTGGCCGGGCTGATGAACGCTTCTTCGCCCACCTTGCCTTCGTTGGCCCACATGGCATCCCACTTCGCAAGGTCCGTAATGGTACTGTTGATCCCGCAAGCGCCGTCAGCTCCTTCCAAGCTTTGGTACGGCATGCTCACTTGCGGAGCATCGGGGTTCTGACCACTGCGTACGTGCGGCATGGCCACATCGCTCATCCCGGCAAGGACCTTCGTGTCCACGGTTGTACGCGACATGCCGAGCGGTGTGATGATGCGCTCGGTGACGAACTCGTCCCAAGTTCTTCCGCTCACCTCTTCGATGAGTTGCGCTGCTGCGATGTACATGAGGTTGCTGTACCCGAACTCATCGCGGAACGGCAGTGACATCGGTTCGTTGGCATGGCGGGCCAGGATCTCACGCTGGTCCAGATCGGTGCCATACCACAAGAGGTCGCCATCGAAGGTGATCCAACCGCTACGGTGGCACAAAAGGTCCTTCACCATCATGTGCTCGGTAACGTAAGGGTCCGGTGTCTTGAACCACGGCATGTGTTGCACCACGGGGTCGTTCCAATCCAGCTTGCCATCATCCACCAGTAACCCCACGGCACAGGCCGTGAAGGCTTTGCTCATGCTCGCGATGAAGAAGATGCTGTTGGGTGTAACAGGGTCGGACTTCGCGAGATCCAATTTGCCGAAGCCCTTGTCGTAGACCAGCTTTCCGTCCTTCACGATGCCGACGGCGAGCCCGGGTTGATCGAACTTGGTCACCGCATCGGCGATGTAGGTGTCGAGCTTCTTGAGGTCCGGCGATCTCTGGGCGAACGAAAAAAGGCCAAGGATCAAGAAGCTGGCGAGGAGCGTATTGCGGAGATTCATGTGTTCATGTATTGTGGGATTCACCCGGGCGGAAAGCTATCACCTGCCAGGACCTTTCTTTTCCTCCTCCAACTTCATTGCACCTTTCAATTCGGTGTCGGCGCTGATCCCGTCGACCACGGCGATGTGGATGCCATCGCTCAGCCCGGTACGGATGTAAGTTCTGTTCCAGCCTTCGCCATTCTTCACATCCACGAAGGCGCTGTCCCCCTTGGGTGAGAAGTTGATGACGCTTTCCGGAACGCTCAATACCTGTTTCTGTTCGTCCAGTACGATATCCGCATTGGCACTGTAGCCTGCGCGCAGTTCTTGACCTTCTTTCAACTTCACCGCCGCGCGGATCTTGAACTGGATGCTGCCTTGGTCCTCCACACCCTTCGGGGCGATGTATTCCAGTTCGGCATCCCAACGTGTACTATCAATGGCACCTATGGTGAGGACGATGGGCATACCCAAGCGCACCTTGCCCACTTCGCTCTCGTCCAGGTCGCCTTCGAAGATCAGGTCGGTCATGTCCGCCACGGTGGCGATGGTGGTACCCTCATTGAAGTTGTTGCGTTCGATCACGCTGTTACCTTCTTTGATCGGAACGTCCAGCACCATACCATCGATGGTGCTACGCACCAAAGTGTTGCTGCTGCTGGCACTGCTTCGACTTATCCCATCGCGCACGACACCAAGATTGTCCTGAGCGGCGGCGAGTTCGGCTTTGGCATTCTGCAATGCGATATCAAAGGTCTGGTATTCGGCTTCCGCGATCACACCTTTGTCACGTAAGGGTTTGTTGCGGTCATGGTTGAGCTGAGCATTCTGAAGGTTGATCGTGGCGGTGCGCACGCGGTTCTCGGCGTTCGCCAAACTGAGCATGTCCGGTACGATCTGGATCTTGGCAAGGACGTCGCCCTTCTTCACTTCATCGCCCGCTTCCACATATAGTTCGCGCACGATCCCGCTCACCACGGGCTTGATCTCGATCTCCTTGCGTGGGATCACACTGCCATTGGCCACGGTCTTCTTCACGATGTCCCTCTTTTGAGGCTTCTCGATCATGAATTCCACGGGTTTATCGATGGACTTCGACACGAGGAAACCGATCGTTCCAACGAACAGCAGGACCGCGATGAGGATGAGGAAGTATTTGATGAACTTTTTCATGAGGGTGTACTATTCGGCGCGCAAAGCGTCCACAGCATTGATGCGAAGTGCCCGAAGGGCGGGGAAGAGTCCGGCGAGCAGGCCGCTCACCAACAGGATTGTAAGGGCCACGAGCGCGACGTTCAGGTCCACTTCCGGCGAACTGAAGAAGTCGCTTTCAATGTTCATTGCTGTGATGCCTTCCAATAGCGCGATGCCGAACACCAGGCCGAAGTAACCAGCGATGAAGGTGAGCGAAATGGCCTCCATGATGATCTGCGAAGTGATGTTGGCGGGTGTCGCACCAAGGCTGCGTCTGATCCCGATCTCGTTCGTGCGCTCGCGCACGATCACCAGCATGATGTTGCCGATGCCGATCACGCCGGCCAACAAGGTGCAAATGCCGACGATCCAGCTTATGATGCTGATGCCAAGGAAAAGCATGTTCATCATGTTGAACATCTCTTGCATGTTCCAACTGCCGAAGGCGAGCGGATCGTCCGGGTGTACACGATGTCGCTTCGCCATCAGGAGTTTCACATCCTTCTCGATCCGTGAGACCTCTACGCCTGGTTTGCCGGTGACGGAGAACCAATGCACCATGTTCACCGAGTTGAAGGCTTTCTGGAACGTGGAGAAGGGGAGGTAGATGTCGCCGCTCTTGTCCTCGCCCATCTCGGCGCTTGCCTTTGGTTTGTGGACACCCACCACGCGGAAGTAGACGCCATTGATCTTTATGTGTTTGCCCAAGGCGGGGACATTGTCGAAGAGCATGCTCTCGGTCTTCGTGCCTATCACGCACACCTTCGTAGCCTGCGCCAGGTCCCGGTGGTTCAGGAATCGCCCTTGCAGGATCTGCGTGGCCTGTATGCCGATGATCTCAGGTACATCACCGTACACATTGAACGCTCCGGTCTTGTTGCCGTAGCTCACGTTGTTGGCATCGCGCCAGCCACCGAGTTGAAGTCTTGGTGCTACGATATCCACTCCGTCAACTTGCGTTTTGATCGCTTCGATATCGCTATTCTCGAAGTTGAACGAGCGACCGCGCTTGAACCCATCGAAGGGTATGGAAGTGCGCATGGTCCAGATAAAGCAACTATTGGTGGCCCAGCCATCGAAGGAGCCGAGCACACCGCGACTGAGGCCATTGCCCATGCCCAGCATCACCACCAGCATGAAGATCCCCCAGAACACACCGAACATGGTGAGAAAGCTGCGGAGCTTGTTACGGCTCAGCGTGTTCCAGATCTCGCTCCAACGATCGCTATCGAACATGGGCGTGGGGCATGTTGCATTTGGTGAATGCGGGTGGCAAACACCTATCATTCCCGAGTGTGTCATTGCCACTCGCTCCTGCACTTCGCTCGCTGCACTTCCTCATTCGTCCCGCAAGGCTTCAATCGGACGGATGGCGGCAGCACGGCGGGCAGGTATCAGTCCAGCGATGGTACCCGCGATGATCAGTACCAAGGTGGCGTAGATCGCGATGGACAGGTCCACTTCCGGTCGGCGGAACATTTCCGTGCCGGGTATGGTTCCGTTCAGTAGTTCAAGCAGTCCGACGCCGCAGACGAGACCGAAATAGCCTGCGAAGGAGGTCACGAAGATGGCTTCCAACAGGACCTGACCGACCACACTTGCCGGTGTTGCTCCAAGTGCTTTTCGCACACCGATCTCACGTGTGCGTTCCTTCACCACGATCAACATGATGTTGCTGACACCCACGATCCCCGCGATGATGGTGCCGATCCCGATGATCCATAGGAAGACGCTGATCCCCGTGAAGACGTTGTTGAATGTGGCGGCGTTCTCGATGTTGTTGTTGATGTGCAGTGCACGTTCGTCCGTCGGATCGAAGCTGTGCCGTGCAGCGAGAATGTGTACCGCACGCTCTTCGACCATCTTGGCACCGGGTAGGGAGCTGTCCATGAAGCTGAATACGATGCGGTCCACCTTGTCCTGCGCATTGAACACGCGCTGTGCCGTGCTCAGCGGGATGAAGACAGCACTGCTCTGGTTCATGCCGCGACCTCCGGCTTCGAACTTGTACAGTCCCACCACTTCGAATGGAATGCCGTTCACCTGCACCCACTCGTGCAGCGGTGGTGCGTCCTTGAACAACGATTCGCGTGCGTCCTGAGCGATCACGATCACTTTGCGCGCTTGCTGCTGGTCCACCTCGTTGATGAAACGGCCTTCAAGGATGGTCTGGTTCTCCAGGTTCCGGTATTCCGGCTGGATGCCCTTGATGGAAAAGTTCCCGTAGTTCTTGCCATGGTTCAATTGACTACGTCCTTTCCACAAACTGTACTCGCCACTGATGTGCTCCACGCCCGGAACACCATGTCGCAACGCTTCGAGGTCACCCATGTCCAAGGCGATCCGCCTGTTCGATGGAAGTCCTTTGTACGGCACGCTCGTTTCGCCACCCCAGAAGTTGATGCTGTTCACTGCCGTGCTCTTGAAGTCGTACTCGAAGCCGTTGCGCAACCCCCGACCCATGCCGAGCAGGAAAATGAGCATGAAGATCCCCCAGAAGACACTGAAGCCGGTGAGCACCGTCCGCAGTTTGTTCTTGCCGATGGTGTCGAAGATCTCCGCCCACTTCTCAATGTCGAACATCGGATGCGAAGCTTGCGGGGTCCAGGTGAGCGTCCTCGATCATACCATCCTTCAAACGGATAACGCGCTGTGTCATTGCGGCAATGTCGGATTCGTGCGTGACGATCACAACAGTGAGGCCTAGGTCCCGGTTCACCTTCATCAACAGGTCCATCACCTCGTGGCTCGTGACGCTGTCCAGAGCACCGGTGGGTTCATCAGCCAGGATCACTTTGGGACTGCTGATCAACGCCCGTGCGATGGCTACGCGTTGCTTCTGGCCCCCGCTCAATTCGTTCGGCATGTGGTGTGCCCATTCCTTCAAGCCCACATTGGCCAACATTTCCATGGCCATTTCATTGCGCTTCTTGCGCTTCACACCTTGGTAGTACAAGGGCAGCGCCACGTTCTCCATGGCGTTCTTGAATGTGATCAGATTGAAGCTTTGGAAGACGAAGCCCAGATAACGGCTTCGCAAACCCGCACTTTCCGTTTCGCTCAGGTCCTTGATCAGCTTGCCATCCAAGTGGTAAGTACCATGGTCGTAATTGTCCAGTATCCCGATGATGTTCAGCAAGGTGCTCTTGCCCGAGCCAGAACTGCCCATGATGCTCACCAATTCACCAGCACCGATGTGCAGATCGATCCCCTTGAGCACTTGCAGCACGTTGTTGCCTGTGTAATAGGCCTTACGGATATCGGTGAGCTGGATCATGGACGCGCGAAGTTACCGGGCGTACCCTGCGGGTCGAAACGTGTTACACGAACGGTTCCGGCTTCGTAGGAGCGGCATCGTCCTTTGAATATCATTCGGTTCCGACGGTTCGGATATCAGTGGGTCGTACGACCGTTCGGGTGGTCTCTTGGTCCACCCTCAGATCCGGCGGAATACCAGGTCCACGTACTTCCGGTCCACGCCGATCTCCTGGAGAACGCCATTCCGGTAAACGTAGTCGTTCACCTTCGCGTCGGGCATGAAGAGCCTATAGCGGTGCTCGCCCAAAGGCATCAGGCGGCAATTCTCCAACACACTTTCCACGAAGACCTCATTCACGCCGATCGGTTCCTCGAAGTACATCCGGGCCGTGGTCCATTCCACCGATGCGTGGTGTACGAAACGACGGTCGGGGTGCACGAAGCAATCGTAGCGTGAGCTGATCGTTCGCATGTGACTGCTGTCGCGAAGGGCGCTGTTCACCCATAGGTTCGAGTGGCAGTTGTTCAACTGACCAGCGGCGTATTCCGAGACCATCGTGGTGCGCACGATCTGTTTCCAGATGATCTGGAATTCCGAGTAGGATGTCATCAAGTAGGTCGTGCGATCCCCTTGTCCATTGCGCAGTGCAACGATCCGGCCCACGACATCATCTCCTTTGTGGATCTCGAACTGCGCCTTGTCCGCTATCGGAGCCGGACGCATTGCTGGATTGACCACGAGGAACAGCAACAGGATGAACGACCGACCCGATCGGCCTAGGAGGTAGTGGCGAGCGGTGTCCATCGATCGGGCCAGGTCCTTGCAGTGTGCAAGCTAGGCAGGAATGCACTCCAATGGAACTCCTGATCTACTCTTTCGTCAATGGTGTTGTTCGTGGCGTACCGTGAACGAGCAGGTCCAATATGGCCTCCGTAATGCCCGGATGCTTGAAGCGGTAGCCTTCCTTCAACAACCTGGTCGGTACCACGCGTCGACTTTTAAGTATCAATTCGGTTTCCGTGCGCAGGAAGAACGCGCCGAACTCCAGCATCCATTCGGGTTGTGGAAGTGCGATCCAGGGTCGATGCCGAGCGCGTAGTTGTTCCATCAAATAGCCATCGCGGGTAGGCTCCGGTGCGGCGAGGTCGTAGATGCCTTCGGTCCTGGAGGCGAGAATATGGTCCACAGCACCACAGAGGTCATCGGCATGGATCCAGCTGACGTATTGTTCACCGCTCGCATGCTTTCCGCCAAGACCGGCCTTGGTCAGTTGAACCAAACGTGGCAGGACGCCACCGAGCGGGCTCATGACCATGGCGCTGCGTAAGAGCACCAAACGCGTTCGCGGCAGCGTGAACGCATTGGCAACGGCCTCCCAACTGCGCGCCACTTCCACACTGAACCCTTCGCCGATATCGCCGGTGTATTGGTCCATCGGACGGTCTTCCGCGTGGCGGTAGATGGTGGCCGTGCTCAGCTGGAGCCAGGCCTCTGGAGGATCGCTGCAACGGCCGAGCGCATCGCCCAAGGCCAAGGTGCTGCTCAAGCGGCTGTGAAGAATGGTCCATTTGCCCTTCGCATCGTATCGGCGGTCGACAATAGCTCCGTTGAGTCCGAACACGGCCTGTGCTCCGTTCAAATGCTGCTCCAGGTCCCGTGGCCGCTCAGGATCCCATTGGATGTACGATACACCGTTCCGCTCGACGCTCTTGCCGCGAGTAAGAACGATAACAGGTATGCCCTTCCGGGTGAAGTGCTCAGCAAGTATGCGGCCCATCAGGCCTGTGCCGCCTGCAAGTACGATGTGTTTCTGGGTGTTCATGGTCTGTTATTCTTGTTGTCATGCCGGGCCGTCATTCCGGGCTTGCCCCGGAATCTCGTTCGATCTATTCGAGAACAGGTGCGGTTGGTTTCACCGGGAACGGAAGCTTATTCGCATTGCTCTTCCTTCTTCCGCGCATGAATAGGAACAAGTTCAGGAAGAGCATGATGCCGAGGTAGATCGCGAAGCCGCCGATCTTGCCCGCCAGCGTTTCCACCACTTCTTGGTTCGTGTCGTAGAGGTTCTCTTCCCAATACCCATTCACTTCCATGATGCGCAGTGCAAAGCCGATGTTGATGAGGTAGAAACCGACCTCGAACAATCGGTTGGTGGAGTCGGCGATCTCCGTCTTTCCGCGGAAAATGTCGAGCATGAAGACCCTGCCGTTCTTGAACAGGCTGCGCGCCACATAGAGGGTGAGCAGGATCACCACAGGCAGGTAAACAAGGTAGGTGAGGACGAATTTGTTGGTCATGGCAGTTGGTTTTTGGGTTTGTGACGATGTTTGAAGTGGCTCCAGGTCAGGAGCACTGTGATGTTCTGGTAATGCAGGCCAGCGAGCACGAGGATGATGGTGCCCATATGCTGGCCCAGTGTGCCGAGCAGTTGTTCCGTAGTGATCACGTCTTCCCAATCCGCCATCACCAACGCGATGTATCCGAGGTTCACCAGGTAGCAACCCACGAGCAGGATGTTGTTCACCGCATCGACCAACACGTCGTTGTCCTCGAACAACCCGAGCATCCAGGGGCGCCCGTGCCGGTGACAGGTTTGTGCCACGCCTACCGCCAAGGCCAGCATGGCGGGGAAGAAGAGGAAGTAGGCGAGGAGGTTGAGGTTCATCACGCTTTCGTTGCCGTCACCAACAAATAGCGGAACAGGTCACGCTGCGTGCCCAACGCGATCCCGAGCAGGCAGCTCGTCAAGTGCGCCTTTTCCAAGGGGTCCAAGCGCGTTCCGGTGAAGGCGTTCCGGATCTTGGTCCATGCCATCAGCGGCAATCCGTGCACTGCAGAAAGTGCCACGTTCCAACTGAGGTCCGTAGAATGGATGTTGGTGAATCCAGCGCGCTCCAATTCCCGGTGGAAGGCCCGTACACGTGGGAAGCAAGGCACCGCCCACCCACGTTCCACCGTGCGCACCGCGTGCCGACGCAGGCCCGTTGGCGGTTTCTTGACGAAGCCGTCGACCAAGGCCAATCGAGCACCGGGCTTCAGTATACGCGCCGCTTCGCGCAGCACATCAGCTTTGCCATGACCGTTGCCGTAGCATAGGCTTTCGATCGCATATGCGCCATCGATCGCAGCATCGGGGAGTTCGGTGCGGCGGAAATCGCGCAGGTGCATGTATACGTCCAATTGCTCTTTATCCGCCTTCGCTTGTCCTTCCTTCACCTGTTCCGGTACCACGGTGAACGCATCAACGCGCGTGTTGTATGTGCCGGCCACCAAGCGCGCTGAGCTTCCATAGCCGCAACCCAGGTCCGCGATGCGCTGTCCGGGTGTCGGTTTCAGCTCCCGCACCACGCGGTGGACCATCGCGTTCAGCATGGCCTTCCGGTCCCACGGTGCCATGGGCCAACTCCAATGCCCGAAGTGCAAGTGGCCCTCCTTGCTCCACAACTTGTACAAGGCCGCGCTTGCGTGGAAGTGGTCGATCACATTTGTGTCGACCATGCTGTGGACCGTTGGGCGGGGGAGCGTTGTTGTGATCATTGGAGTTGAAGTTTCAGGAAATAATGAAACAATTTGACAGAAGGAATGCGTCATCGAAGGATCGTGGAAGCCGCTTTCAAGAACCATTGCACATCGCTCCGGGTGCTGCGTTCCAGCATTGCGTCCACCCGGCTGGTGAGGTCATGCAGGTCCGCGCTGATCTGCTTGAATGCCTTGGTCTCGGCATTGGTACCGCTGGTCTGTTTGAGTTCGCCCAAGAGGCGGACCATGGGTTCCAACTCACGCTTCTTCCTTTCGCGGGTGATGTGCGTGGCGATCTTCCATACGTCCTTTTCGGCTTGGAAGAATTCACGGCGCTCACCGGTCTTCAACACTTTATCGACCAGGTGCCAGTCGATCAAGGCACGCAGGTTCATGTTGGCATTGCCCCGACTGATGTTCAGTTGTTCCATCACATCCTCGGTGCTCAACGGGTCGGGACTGATCAGCAGGAGCGCATGTACCTGGGCCATGCTGCGGTTGATCCCCCATTGGCTCCCGAAGGCGCCCCAGGCTTGGATGAACTTCTCTTTCGCTTCGTGCAGTTCCATGATGGGTCAAATGTATGACGGAAATAATGGAACTTCCAAATACTATTGAAACTCTAATCGTGACATTACCTCACCGTGGAAAACTCATGGTCTCGGATCCATCAACGTCCGATCACTGCGGAGTAGCTTGCCGAGCTTCGATCGCCATGGAATTCGTCAACCTCGCTGAGCCGCCAAGCGCGTACGGCTCGTCCCGCCCGTCCTCTCTCGAATTGCTCGAACGCCACTTCGGCTACAAGTCCTTCCGCCCGCCACAACAGGAAGTGATCGAGCATGTACTGCAAGGCAAGGATGCCGTGGTGCTGATGCCGACCGGTGGAGGAAAGAGCTTGTGCTACCAAGTGCCAGCGCTTGCCTTGGATGGTTTGACGGTGGTGATCTCCCCGTTGATCGCCTTGATGAAGGACCAGGTGAACGCACTGCAGGGGAACGGTATTGCGGCTGCGTTCTTGAACAGTTCGTTGAGCTACGAGGAGGAACGCACGATAAACGAGCAATTGCGGAACGGTGAATTGAAGTTGCTGTACGTTTCGCCGGAACGATTGTTCCAGCAAGGTTTCATGGATCAGCTGGAGGATCGGAACGTGTGCCTCTTTGCGGTGGATGAAGCCCATTGCATCAGCTCGTGGGGCCACTCCTTCCGGCCGGAGTACAAGCACTTGAACGTCCTGAAGAAGCGCTTCCCGCAGGTGCCGGTGGTCGCGCTGACAGCCACCGCCGACCGCGCGGTGCGGAACGATATCGGTGATCTGCTGGGGCTACATCAGCCGCGCACTTTCGTCAGCAGCTTCGATCGGCCCAACCTTTCTCTGGCCGTGCTTCCCGGACAGGATCGTTGGAAGGCGATCGAGCGGATCATGAGGCGGCACAATGGCCACTCTGGTATCATCTATTGCAACAGCCGTGCAAGTACCGAGAAGCTGGCTGCGAAATTGCAGGCGATCGGCGTGCGTGCAGCATACTACCACGCCAAGCTCGATCCCGAGGAACGCGGCAGGGTGCAGGACGATTTCATCCAAGGCAAGCTGCATGTGATCTGCGCCACCATCGCCTTCGGCATGGGAATCGACAAGAGCGATGTGCGCTTCGTGATCCACTACAACCTGCCGGGAACGGTGGAAGGATATTACCAGGAGATCGGGCGTGCTGGGCGTGATGGAAAACCTGCCGAAACCGTCCTCTTCTATAGCTACGCGGACGTGCAAACGCATATGCACTTTGCTGAAGAGATCGAAGACCCGCGTTACAAGGAAGTGGTGATCGCGAAGCTGGACCGCATGAAGGAATACGCGCAAGCGCAAACCTGCCGGCGGATGATCCTGCTCAGCTATTTCAGTGAAGCCAGTGGCGAAGCATGCGGGAATTGCGATGTCTGCAAGGACCCACCGAAGTATTTCGATGGTACCGTGCTCGCCCAAAAAGCGATCAGCGCCGTGGTGCGCAGCGGCCAGAAACTGCCGCTCAGTGTGCTGGTGGATGTGTTGAAAGGAACGTACAGCCCTGCCGTGAGTGATAATGGCTGGCAGCGCATCAAGACCTTCGGTGCGGGAAGCGATACAACTGCTTTTGCATGGGTACAGTTCATTCAGCAGTTCATTCACCTCGGTCTGTTGGAAGTGGATTACCGCGACCATCACCACCTCATCGTCACAAGCGCTGGCGAAGCTGTGTTGAAAGGAGAGCGTCCCGTTGGCTTGGTGACACCGGAGACGATCAAAGAGCGGCAGGAGCGGCCGAAGCGCACGCGACAGGTGTTCGCGGAGCCGACACCCGAGAGCGCGGATCTATTGGCCGTGCTGAAGGACCTGCGCCGTACCCTGGCCAAGGAGATGGGCAAGCCCGCCTACGTGGTCTTCAGCGATGCATCATTGATCGACATGGCCGAGAAGAAGCCGAAGAACATCTACGAGTTCCGCTTGGTGAATGGAGTAGGGGACTACAAGGCACAGCAGTTCGGAAAGCAGTTCCTGGAGGCGATCGTTGAGTGGGGTCGGCAATGACCCAAGGCGCCCTTGAACGAGAAAGCCCCTCGGAAGGGGCTTTCTTGCGGACCGGACGGGACTCGAACCCGCGACCTCCGCCGTGACAGGGCGGCATTCTAACCAGCTGAACTACCGGTCCGTTCAGCCATGCTTTTCAGCGAGGCGGGTGCAAATGTAAGGCTACGGAACATTCCTGCAAGAGGGTTCCAAGAAAAGTACGTGGCGTTCAATAAAGGCGCGCCCTCTTCGTCAGGAACTCCAGCAAGAGCGGCTCGAAACCGGCATTGATGTCGGCTTCCACCAGGTCGATCCGGTACTGACCGCACTTCAGCTTCAGGCGGTGCCAACGTTCAGCCATAGCGGCCCTGTACTGATCACGCACCTCGGCCGGATGGGCCTTCACCTGCTCTCCGGTCTCCACATCCACGAAGGTGTACGGTCGGTCCTGAAGGTCAAGGTCCAGTTCATGCTTCCGGTCCACGACGTGGAACAGTATGACATCGTGCTTGTTGAACCGCAAGTGCTGCAAGGCGTCGAATACCTCATCTTCCCGATCCGCGCTATCCAGCA
Source organism: Flavobacteriales bacterium (assembly GCA_020437805.1). Taxonomy (GTDB): domain Bacteria; phylum Bacteroidota; class Bacteroidia; order Flavobacteriales_F; family PHOS-HE28; genus PHOS-HE28. The sequence continues at coordinate 135 of JAGQVV010000011.1, read as the reverse complement.
TATCACTCAAGATGACGACCAAACTGCGCCGATGTGCACGTTGTGCGATGTCGTGAAGCGCTTCCACAACGGAGGTGCCCCGCCCGCGTGTCGGTGCTTCAGCTCCCAACAGGTTCTCCAAGTGCATCATCATAT
>JAGQVV010000076.1 GCA_020437805.1 Flavobacteriales bacterium | reverse complement strand
CGCTTGCGGTACACGATGTACTTCTGCACGTAGTAGGCCACCGATTCCGAGACACAGAAATACTTCATGCTCTCGGGCACGGTGATCCGCATTTCCTTGCACATGCGGAAGAAGTGGTCCACGGAGTTCCGGCTGGTCAGGATGATCGCCGTATGGTCCAGAATGTTTATGCGCTCCTGTCTGAATTCCTGCGCCGGCACTGCTTCCACGTTGATGAACGCGCGGAAATCGATCTTCAGCGAATGCTTGTGTGCCAGCTCATGGTACGGTGACTTCTCATCCGTCGGTGCGGGCTGCGAAATGAGGATGGTCTTGAGCTTCAAGGGCCGGTAGGCTATGGGGTGAGGGGCGATACCATGAAAGCATGCCAGTGGTCCAGTGCCAGCAGGACAGGCAGCAGTTCGGCGGCGCAAAAGTAGAGAATTATGTACCGGAGCGGAATATCCTCACCCACCCCGATCCAGGCACCCCGCAACCAACGGTACAGCACCAAGGCCACCAGCACGCACACTCCCGTTAGCACCAAGGCCTCGCGCCAGGCCGGATGGTAGGCGATCAGGATCACCACCGGGAGCAACAGGATCCCCGCAAGAATGAACAGCAGGAAGCCCATGTACAGGTACTCCTCCACCCCAGCCGAAATACGCAAAACGGCGCCTACCACACGCATCACCACGTAGTGCGCCAGTACGATCCCGCCGACCGCTGCGATCAGGGAAAGGAACACCACCACCACGTTGTGCACCGTGAAGGCCTGCCATGTGAACAGTGTGAGCACGATCACGGCCATCAACAAGAGACCGAGCAAAGCCCGGTCCTGCATGTCCAACTCCTCGCGCAGGGCCTGCTTACCCAGTCGTATCCGGAACATGCCATCGGCCAATGAGCGCCATTTCCGGGCGGAACTGGTGTTGATCAAGGCCAGAAGTACCACCACGCCGAGCAGCAGGATGGTAACCCATTCGGCACCCAAGGGGTCCGTGGGCCGCAACTCATCCATACGTGGTATCCCCTCGGCACCCATGGCTCCGATCGCGAAAGTAGCTGGCCTTCGGCTCCGCGACGCCAATGGTCCTTTCCTACTTTTGCACCCCCGTCGGCAATTCCCGATTGAAGCCTGAACCCATGAGCAACCATACAGCCTCCGCCACCTCGTCCGCACCGAAGAAAAGTGCAACGGACCTTTACCAGGCCCACGATCATTACTTGGTCGACGAATTGTTGACGGAAGAGCACCGCTTGATCCGTGATACGGCTCGCAAGCACCTGAGCAAGCACCTGAAACCCATGATCGAGGAGGCCTTCGAGAAGGCTGAATTCCACCCCGAGATCATTCCCGGTCTGGCCGAGATCGGCGCGTTCGGGCCGATGGTACCCACCGAGTACGGCGGCATGGGGCTGGACCAGATCAGCTATGGACTCATCATGCAGGAGATCGAGCGGGTGGACAGCGGCCTGCGGAGCCTCTGCAGCGTGCAGGGCAGTTTGGTCATGTACCCGATCTGGAAGTACGGTAGTGAGGAGCAGAAGATGAAGTGGTTGCCTGAACTGGCGGCAGGAAAGAAGATCGGCTGCTTCGGCCTCACCGAGCCTGACCACGGCAGCAACCCGAGCGGTATGGTGACCACCTTCAAGGACATGGGCGACCATTACCTGCTGAACGGTGCCAAGATGTGGATCAGCAACAGCCCCTTGGCCGATGTGGCCGTGGTATGGGCCAAGGCCGAGAACACCGAGGGCCGGATCCATGGCCTGCTCGTGGAACGCGGTATGGAAGGATTCACCACGCCCACCACGCATGGCAAGCTTTCTCTACGGGCCAGCCCCACCGGCGAGTTGGTGTTCGATAACGTGAAGGTTCCCAAGGCCAACCTGCTGCCCAACAAGAGCGGGCTGGGCGCACCTTTGGGCTGTTTGGACAGCGCGCGTTACGGTATCGCATGGGGCACTCTGGGTGTGGCCATGGAGTGTTATGACACCGCACTCCGCTACAGCAAGGAACGGATCCAGTTCGGCAAACCCATCGGTGGTTTCCAGCTCACCCAGAAGAAGTTGGCCGAAATGATCACCGAGATCACCAAGGCGCAATTGCTCACCTGGCGCCTGGGCGTATTGCGCAACGAGGGACGCGCCACCACCGCACAGATCAGTATGGCCAAGCGGAACAATGTGCACCTGGCCTTGACCGTGGCACGGGAAGCACGGCAGATCCTCGGCGGCATGGGCATCACCAACGAGTACCCGATCATGCGCCATATGATGAATCTGGAAAGCGTGGTGACCTACGAGGGTACGCACGATATCCACCTGCTCATCACCGGTGCGGAGGTCACGGGGATACCTGCGTTCAAGTAGGAGAAGACCTAGCCTTCAGTAGGCTTGTCGAGGTCCTTGGCCTGTTCGGCCAACCAGTCGCGAGCGGCCTGCTCAGTGCTGAACACTTCCGTGCGAAAGGTCTGCGGGAAGAAGGAAAAGTACATCTGGAATACGCGCGGTAGCAGGTCGCCTTCCAACACCAAGGCGATGGCCTTCACCACGGCCCTGTCCTCCGGTAGATGATAGAGGTCGGTGCGCATTACCGCAGGGGACATCTCCGGTTCACCGGGGATCACCGTAAGCATGACATGGGGCACACCCTTGCACATTTCCCGCCGCGCAATGATGTTATCCATCAGGCCTTCCGGGTCGATAGTGACATCAGACTTGAAATGCGTTTCTATCAGGACCGGCCCAGTACGGGTGATGTGGGCCAAGCGGGTCTCTATCGTGACATGGAGCGCTGTCATGATCGTGGGCAAGGTGGCTAAATCGACATCGTATCCCAAACCGTTCAGCCCTTCAGCCCGATCCAGGAGCGCATTCCTCCATCGGTGGACGGCCGTTAAGTGGCCGATGCCAGCAGATGCTCCTCCAGCCAGCTGAGCGCAGAGGCCTCCTCGCTGAACACACGCGTACCGGCCACCTCCGGGAAACAGGAGAAATGCGAACGCGCCATCATTCCCGGCACGCCGTATGCCGTGACCAGCGCGATCGCTTTGATGCAGGGCCACTATAGCACCTTCGCGTTCGTTTGCGCGTCGAGCCAGGCACATGCATCGTCCTCATCGTCGAACACCTTCACCTCGAATGCATATGCGTAATACCGGAAGTAGAACTTGGACACCGCATTGATGTCCTCACAATTGGTCACCACGGCCAAAGCATTGATCCGACGTTCGTTGCTCTCCGGACGAAAGTGGTCCAGGTTCATGCTTTGGGGTTGCACGTCGACACCTTCCGGCAGCACGATCGTCAAGGAGTATGGTCTTCCTCGTGACAATTCTTCCCGCGCGGCACGGTTACGCTCCAACAGCTCCGGCTCGAACAGCGCACCGCTCTTGAAGCGTTGCTCCAAGCGATCCGCCGACACTTTGGTGATCGTGGCGCTTTCCGTTTCGATGCTTGATCCCACCCGGGCCATGTTACAAAGGAACGTTCGAGATCTTGGACATATTGGCCACATTGCCATGGATAGTGAACGATCCATCAACCTGAGGCCTGTTGATCTTGCTCAAAACGCGCCATGTGCGACCACTCCCGACATGCACCTGGCCGATCCACGGACCCCGTTCAGGATCGGAACCCGGATCGGTTGTTCCACGTGTGGGATCCGGGCTGAATCCCTGCGGGTCGCTCAGTGTCCTTCAACACGTTCGATCGGCTTTCGAAGGTGACGCGCTTGGTGAGATCCAACAAGAGGCCCGCTTCCAGCGCCACCTGAAGGTCGGACGCATCGAACAAGCGCGACTGGTAATAGAGCACCGTGGTCAGACCGACCACCGTGGTGAAATTCGCTGTTACCGGTAGGTAACTGCTGCTTCGCCAAGCGCTGGACGGTGGTCCGCCCGCGGTCATTTCGTACGCGAACATCAGGGCTGATCCAAAATGCATCTTGAAGCCCTCTTCAGTCATCAATCGCAAGTGCGGACCAGCACCTGTGGTGTAGCGAAAGTCCAAGGCCGAGGGCTTGTTGTACTGGGTGTCTGTACGAAGGCTTCGCCGGTCCACATCCTGTCCCGTGCGTGATCGTACCGCAGATGCTGGACGCCGGTGTTCTGGAAGGCGTTCGCTTCGACCCTGTTCAGCGTCAGGTCATTGATGAAGAACCACCGGTGCTTGCCCCGCACGTGCTGCACCGCACCACCCAGACCGAAGTTCGAACTGCGCCGCGTGTTCTCAGCGACATTGAACCGAAGGTCCACGAAGCCGGACCAAGGCACGGTGTCGTTCATGAACCGGCGGCCTTCGATGTTGACCACCTGTGCCGTGGAACCCATGGCACCCAGCGCCAGTAAAAGCACCTGGATCGATCGGTGTGTCAAGTTCCTCAAGCGCCATGGAGAGGGTGCACTCATAGGATCACCAAGGCAGCGATCACGAATATGACGATGATCACGAGGTACTGCCACACATCCACGAAGTAGGGAGAATAAGCTTGCCAGAACTCCTTGATCGCTTTCATCGGCTCCTTCACCGCTGCGCGCCTTTGCGGGTGTTCCGCGCCCAACCCCAACCGAAGTCCAGCCCGATGGTATATGTGGCCGCCCGCAGGTCCACACCAGCGTACTGGCCGGTCTCGGAGAAGGACTTGCCGCTGCCTGCATTGTACTGGAATCCTGCATACAGATCCGCATAGAAACGCTCCAGACCACCACGCACACCGGCACGCAGACCCACAGGCATCAGGGTGGGTGATCCCTCGACCGTGAATCGTCGGACCCCGACCGAGGGACCGAAATAGAAAGATCCGCGATCGTTGTCGCTGAAGTGATACGCGCTGCGGTAATTCAGCACGTAGCTGTCGTTACCCGGGTCCAAGCGTGCGGTCCATGCGGAGGAGACCCTCTCGTTCAGGTCGTGGTCGTACCCGATGCCGTAATGCGCGGCCAAGGAACCACCTTCAAATAACGGTTCATAGTTGTATACGATCAGTCGGATACCGCCCTGTGCGCACGCCAAGGTCACTACGCAGCACCACACACAAAAGAGGAGCAAGCGGGACCCGGTGATCATGGTGCTGCGAAGAAAACACCTTGTGGGCGATGTGGCACCATCCAGGGGCACGGCGCTGCAAAGGCGAATGTTCAGCGCACGAGGGTGATCGAGCCTTTGGCCTCCTTCAGTTCCTGATAGGGCAGGCGGTAGCTGGTGTTGTACACGTACACACCGGTCGGTGCCGTTGCCCCGTTCGCGGTACCATCCCAAGAACCAAAGGGATCCTTGGAGGTGTATATCAGTTCACCCCAACGATCGAACACCTGCATCTCGAAGTCCTCGGCCTTGCACTCGCTCACCCAATACCACTTGTCGTTGATGCCATCGTTGTCCGGCGAGAAGGAAGAAGGGATCCAAACGCTGCACACATCGGAACAGTCCTGCACGTCGATCGTACGCTCCACCAGTACCACACCACAACTGAGCGTGGCCTCCAAGGTCACCAGCACTTCGCCGCCTCTGTTGAAGCGCACCATGGGGTCGATCCGGTCCGTTCCACTCGCCGCATCACCGAAATACCAACGCGCACCTACGATGGCCGAATCGGCCAGCAACGTGAATTGCGCAGGCTCTTGCATGCAGGTCACTTCACGCTCGAAGTCCGCCTCGCACAGGCAATCGATGTTGATCACGGTTGCGCTGGCCTCGTCACTACAGCCGATCGCATCCGTGACCGATACGACATAGGTGCCCGGGTCGTGGATCGCTGTTGGATCGGCCAACACTTGGCCGTCCAGCGTGTATGTCGCCGTAAGACCACCGACCGGGAATACGCTGCTCAGGTCCACGGTCTGCCATGGGCACAGTGTGTAGGACAGGTCCGCACCCAGATCGGGGTTCGCGTTGACGGTGAAGGCTACGATCGCGGTATCCGTGCAACCGAAGGTGTTGGTCGCCACCAAGCGGTAGTTGCCGCTCACATCAACGGCAGCTGCATCGGAGACAGTGGTCCCGTTCAGCGTCCACGCGGCGCTAAGACCTGCGGTGTTGTACAAGGGGCCCAGGTCGAAGGTGCTGCCAGCACAGATCGCTGCGCTTTGGTCGGCACCCAAGGCCGGTGCGGGATCCAAGCTCAGGGTGACCGTGGCCGTGGCCGTGCAACCCGCCGCGTTCGTCAAGGTGAGCATGTAGGCCCCAGCATCTGGAACAGCGGTCGGATCGGTCACGGGAGCGCCGCTCAACGTCCATTCCGCGGCATCAGCTCCGGTGGCGTACAAGGCCGTCAGGTCCACCGTTGTGCCGTCGCAAGCGCTGATGGCCTGGTCCGCGCCAAGCACCGGGTTCGCGGCCATGGTCACATCAACAAGTGCGGTATCGCTGCAGCCCGCAATGTTGGTGGCAACCAGCATGTACGTGTCCGTTGCATCCACCACCGTGGGTAGCGCGACGGGAACACCGGAAGCGCTCCACGCCGTGGTGAGGCCCGTGGTCGTATAGCTCATCGTCAGGTCCACAGTGCTGCCTTCGCACGCCGTGATCGCATCATCGGCGCCAAGCACCGGAGCCATTGTGTTCGTTACCACCACCAAGGCGGTATCGGTGCAGCCTGCAACATTCGTAGCGACCAAGCGATAGCTGCCCCCGGCGCTGATCATTGTCGGATCAGGCACCGTTGCACCGGCAAGCGTCCATTCGCTCGTAAGGCCAGCGGTAGGATACAAGGCAGTAAGGTCCAGGTCCTCATTGTCACACAAGTCCATGGCCAGATCGGGGCCAAGGGCCGGCGGTGGATCGATCGAGACGGTCACCGTGGCCTCGTCCGAGCAGCCATCGGCCGTGGTCACGCTCAAGGTGTACACGCCAGCGGCGGTGGCCGTTGCTGGTGTCGGGAACACGGCACCACCGAAGGTCCATTCCGCGCTCAGGCCCGTGGTGTTGTACAAAGCGGTGAGGTCCACGATATCACTTTCGCAGATGTTGATGTTCTGGTCCGCCCCGAGCACCACTGCGGGGTTGATGTTCAGCGTGACCAACGCGGTATCATTACAACCGCCTGGGTTCTGGCCGATCAATTGGTACACACCGGGTACCGTGGCCGCAGCAGCCGTGGCCGTGGTGATGGGCGCTCCGTCCAAAGTCCACACCTGCGTAACTCCCGTCAAAGTGAACAAGGCGCTAAGGTCCACCGGACCGTTCAGGTCGCAAACGTCCACTGTTTGATCCGGACCCAGCGCGATCTGCGGTGAGGCGACGATCTGGAACGATGCGGCGTACAAACAACCGTCCCAAGGGTCGAACCCTTCGACCTGGTACCACCCCGGCGTGCTCACGTCGGTCGGATCCGGAATGGGGGTATAGTTGCTCGTCCAGTAACTCATGTCGTAACTGGTTCCGCTGTAATACGAGGTGATATCGACGGACCCGCTCGGGCAGATGTAAGCGACACCATCCGGTATGCCACCCCAACAGGGCGGCGGTGGACTGCTGAAGCCGAAGGCCATGGCTCCCGTGCCCACTCCCCCGTTGAACCAACCTGGCGTCCAAGTACCGCCAGACCCCGTTCCGCCGTTCACACAGGAAGTATCCGTTACCGTGAAGGTCCAGATGCCATCGGCGTTCTCACCCGCGAAAACGTCGAGGCTACCGCCTTGGGGTGCAAAGTTCCCCGTGAAGGGCGCCGAACCTGAGGTGATGTTGTTCCACGCCCAATTCGCAAAATTCGTGTTCGTATAGTTCTGCCCGCCAGCGCCGTTGAACTCCGAGAGTAGGAGCGTTGTCCCCGAGGGCGAGGTCAACGAGATCTGCAAGGTCTGCGGATGGTCCGTCGTGATGTTCATCAGCACGCTTTCCAAGTATGGTCCCCAGTTCCATCCATCCGGAATGATCAACCAACCGACCCCGCTCACATTGGCGGTGAAGGTGCTGGTTTCGCACAGGGGTATAGGGCCGCTGGTGAAGGGGAAGGTCTGCCCACGCACGGGGCCGACCAAGCCCAAGACAACCAGGGTCATGAGGATAGAACGAAAGCGTAGGGTGGTGATCATGGCCGGTGAATTCCCAAGGGATCGCGAAGCTACAATTCCCATGCAGTAGACGATCCGAGTGGGTGTACGGTTGCTTATCAGGCTACCGCTCAGTTGGCGCCGCCCCCTGACCGCGCCAACCCTGCGATCGTTAAAAGAACCTATGGATCGCGTACTCCCGACCCAGCGGCCTATACCTTAAGGTTCCATATTACCGGGCGTCATGCACTACCAGAACCCTCTTTTTCCGCTGCTGCTGATCCCCTTCCTCGCCTGCTCTGTCCAGAGCGATCGCGAGCGGAGCGTGGAAGGATCGCGAACCACTGAGCTACTTCACGTGGACGACCTTGCCGCAGCCGCAGGACCGGACCTGCTGGACTTCGGGATCCTCCAGAAGACCTGCGCACTGTACGTGGCGGTACGTTCCAGTGCATGGAAAGCCCCGCTTGCCTTTGGGCGGGAGGTGGATGACGCCATGGTGCAATGGAACACCTGCCCTGGGGGCACCATGGTGGCCTGCAAGAAGGTCACAACGGCAGATGGTGATACCATCCTCACCGGCCTACCCAAACCTGTTGACCGGACCCATTGAACGGATGAGGTCTTGCCTCCCCGGCCTTTCCCAGCGGCCCCTTCCGTTCCGGCCACACCCAAGTGGAAGACGACTTGGGGAAGGCGACCGACAGGCGCCTGCCCTCCGTTCCATTCATGACGATGCCCGATACACCAGGCTTTGGGTCGACCGCAGTGCAGGAGCATGCGCAGAAACGACCCAGACCACCGCGCAACGGGCGTTACAGGACCTTTCTGGCATCCTATGCCCCGTCGTTACCATCGGTATTCATGAGCGTTGGACCAGGGACATGGCCTTGGACACCTGTTCAAGGGACTGAGGCGAAGATGACCCAAGTTCACTAGATTGGGCTCAAGACGAAAGGAAGCCCATCTTGGGCCACGAACTCCGACCAACATACCTACGTCATGGACCCACTCTATCGATCATCGTGCGTTGCGATCATCCTTGCGTTCATGGTTCAAGCATCGAATGCCCAATGGAGCACCTTGGACCTCAACACCGATGAGTTCTTCTTCGGGGTGGACTACCGTTCCGATGGCAATGTGTGGATCGGTGCGAGGGATACCATCCACTACTCGGTGAACGATGGTGCGAACTTCGTCAAGCGACCGGTCGGGGTCCCTCCCGGGGTCCCGCTGCTCGCTTCCTATGGGGCGATCCATGCCTTTGACCCGAACACTGCGGCGATCAGCGGCTTCGTAGCACTTGGTGATGTGGAGACGATCCTGCGCACCACTGATGCGGGTGTCTCATACTCCGTCGTCCACCAGCAACAAGTGGGACTGTTGGACCAGATCCTCGATATCGACTTCAGCCTTGCACCCGCAGGCGTGGCGGTGGGATTCAACGGTCGCATCCTGCGTAGTGCGGACAGTGGTGCAAGCTGGACCGCGGTGAACAGCGGCACTACGAACACCATTTGGAGCGTGGCCCATGCCGGTGGGAATGTCCTTATCGCAGGCACTGATGACCAGTTGCGCCGGTCCACGAACGGTGGGTCCACCTGGTCTTCCGTGACCGGCAACAATGCGATGGGGCTGCGTTACCTGGCCACCTCAGGATCCGTGTGCTTCGGCGCAAGGGGTTCCGGCGAGTTCTATCGCAGCCTGGACCAAGGCCTTACTTGGACACTGATGGGAGGGATCCCCGGACCCGTGGAAGCCGTCGCAGCGGTCAATTCCACCACCCTTTATGTTTCCACACCGACGGGTCTTTACCGCTCCACCACGGCCGGTCAATACTGGGAGGTGTTCGACCTGCCGGCATATCAGACCCTGAACGCGATCTCATTCCATGATGAGCAGAATGGCATCGCGGCAGGCCACAACGGCTATGCGATCCACACCGGTAATGGAGGGGGTCCGGCCCTTCCGGTTGCGGCGATCCTCCCTCCGACCGGGATATCATGCATCGGCCAGTCGCTCACGTTCAACAGCACCGGTGACCCGGCGTGGTCCTATACCTGGTCGGTGGATGGTGAGGAGGTTGGAACAGGACCTACACTGGCACGGACCTTCAACAACGAGGGCGCCTACACCATCACCCTGGATGTTTCCAATGGCACGGGCATGAGCACCTTATCCACCACCATTGAGGTGAACGGACCGGAAGAGGTGGCACCGTACACGGTGGTGGCGGACCCGGATACCATCTGCCCGAACAGCAGCACCATCATCACGGTGGCGAGCGGAGAAGTGGGCACCACCTACCGGCTATGGCGCAATGGCTCTCCGCAGGGATCTTCGGTGAATGGCAATGGTGGGCCCATCACGTTCAACGCGGGCAACGTCAGTGCCTCGAGCACCTACTTCGTGCGCGCGGAGCGCAATGCGGTATGTGGTTCGGCCACCGTCGATGTACCGGTGATGCTCGTCGTATTCGACGGTTCACCAGGCACCGTCCATTCGCTGGCCACCGATTCGCTTTGTGTACCGGGTAGCACTTCCTTGATCATCGAGAACACGCTGACACCGGGATACAGCTATTCCTACACCTCTTCGATGTGGCCGAACTCCACTCCGGTTCAGGGCGACGGAGGCACGCTTGAGATCCCGCTGCCGGAGATCACCAGCTTCACTCCTGCGCAGATCTCGATCTCGGTGCGCGCCCACTACACCGGACTCACTTGCTGGAGCGCACTACCCGGGTCCCTCGTCCTGCGGTTGTTCAACCCGGCGTTCAGCATTTCACTTACGGACACCGCGCTACTGGTTGGCCAGAGCGTGGACGCCAACTCCACACCAGGCAGCTACGGGCAGGTACTTTGGGACATGGGCAATGGAGCGGTACCGCCAACGCACAGCGGCCCCAACCCTCCGCCGGTCACCTATGGGCAGGCCGGCACCAGCACCGTGGTGGTCAATGCCATACTCGGGGACAGCGTGTGCCTGGCCCAGCGCACCGCCACCATCACAGTAGTGGCGCCCGCCGCCACCGTGGACCTGCCCCAATGCACGGAGGGTGCAGCGGATGGTGCACTGTACATCAGTGACATGTACCTGGACCGCTTCAACAACGTGTACCTCACCGGCCAACAGTACGCACCCGCCTTCGAGCATCGTGCCTTCTTCGCCATGAAGTTGGACAGCACCGGGCAGGTGGTCTGGGATCACCGCCAACCGAATGAACTATCCCAACGCTCCTTTGGCATGGGCGTTACCGCCGACGATGATGGGAATGCCTACGTTTCGGTGTACACGTCCAGCCAAGCGATGGCGGCGCAAGGCATGGTGGTGCCACAGGCGAACAATGTGATCAAGTTCGACCGCCACGGTGAACCCGTGTGGACCATGAGCAGCCACAGCCTTGCCATGCGCGGTGTGCTGGTCACGCCCGACGACCGCATCTGGGTGGCCGGCCACGGGGCGTGGGATGGAGGCTACCTGCAACTGGCCTCGGGTGAAGGCATCACGCTGCCCGCTGGGGAGGACGACCCGGATGCGGGCAGCGCCTTCCTGCTCGCGGTGGACCCGGACGGGCACTTGCTGGAAGTGGCCACCTTTGGCAGGGCTTTCCATCCGGACAGTGCCGATACAGGCTTTGCGCTCGACTTCGATCTGGGCACAAGCGATCCTCAGCAGCGCTACCGCACGGACCCGCGGTTGTCCGTCGCCCCCAACGGAGACCTGCTGCTCACAGGCCTGATGCGCGCGCAGCGCGGAGCGACCACCTACGACTTCAACGGTTTGTCCGTGACGAACCAGGCCTCCTTGGATACCAGCTTCAACAGCGTGCAGGTATTCGCTGCCCGCTACATACCGGGCGTCGGTTTCTCGGAGGCGTTCAGCGTCCTCGGCGGGGGCATCGGATCGCTACAACGTCTGGAACAGGCAGCGGACGGCAGCTACCATCTTTGCGGCCGAGCACGCGAAGCGCTCGTGACCGGGACCACGCTGCACCCACTGGGTGGACCCGGTGCTGAATACGGCTTCGTGGCCAAGGCCACCGCCAACGGTTCCGTGGAATGGCATGCCGAAGCGGATGCCTTGGAGCCTTACGATCTGGCCATTGCACCGGACGGAAGCTGCCACCTGCTCGCGGCCATTGTGAACACAGGCGTTTTCCCCAGTGCCGATGGAAGCCTGAGCGGCCTGGTGTCGGCAGGCAATGCGGACCGCGTCCTGCTGCGCTATGATGCGACCGGTCAACTGCAGGAAGTGGATCCCACCGCCACTTCACAGGGTGAGATCGGATACCGGATGCGGCCCGATGCCTGCTCCAACCTGCACGTGGCGAGTGTGAACGGGTTGAGCGGTGCGTATTCGAATTTCCGACCCATGACCTGCGGCACCTGCACCGATAACGTGAAAGTGGAGGTGATCGCCACCGAAGGCTGTGCCAGCAACTGCTTCAGTGGCTTCGACCCCGACTCGCGCGATGTGGCCATGGACGCCTTCTACCTGACCGATACGCAGACCGCTCCGGCCGGTGCCCGCGACCTGGCCGTGGACCTGCGCAACCAAGGCCAGCAGACCGTCACCTCCATCGTGATCGACTACCGGGTCAACAACGGGCCTGTGCAAAGCCACACCTGGACCGGTACGCTGCCATACACCGAGGTGGTGAACACGGTGGTCATCGGCAGCCCGGTGTTGGGCGACCGGAACCACTACACGTTCCAAGCATGGGTGCGCGATGTGAACGGCAGTCCGGATGGATCGCCATGGAACGACACGCTGCGCACCGAACAGGTCATGTGCACCACGCCCATCGTGGGCACCTACCTCCTGGCACCCGATGGGGCCGACTTCCCGTCATTCCGCGCTGCCAATGAAGTATTGATGGCCTGCGGCATTGCCGGTACCACCCACATCGAGGTGGCGGACGGCACCTACTACGACCAGGTGGTGCTGGGCCCCATTGAAGGCACCTCGCCCTCCGATACCGTGGTGTTCCGCTCGGCATCCGCCGATACCACCGCGGTTGCGCTCATTCAGAAGCAACGCTTCGTCAATATCCGCGAAACGTGGGGCTTTGATGCCGACTGTGATCACGTGTCCGTGCAGGACCTCACACTCATCAACCGCGACCCGTCCTTGTTGAACAACCCCGTGGTGCGCTTGGGCGAGGGATGTGACCATGTGAACATCCTGGGCTGCCACCTGATGGGCCTGGCCCGCGACCTTGGGTACATCATCCAGGACGATGGCCGGATCACCTTCCTGCGGCTGGAAGGCAACACGGCCCGCTTCGCTGCCTATGGATACTACGGTACAGGTAATGGCCAACTGCAACGCGACTCGGTCATCATCCTCCATAACAACCGCTTCCTGGACCAATCCCGTGAGGGTATCGTGGCCGCCAATTTCCAAAGCGGGTTGGTGGTGCAGGACAACATCGTCGATGTGGACACGGAATACCTGAGCCCATCGGTCGGGTACACCGGGATGACCCTGGGCTATTGGGATGGTGGTCCTTTCGTGGCAACGGGCAACTTCGTTCGCAGAAGCGGATTTGTACCAACTGCCAACCTCAGCAATTTCGCGGTGTTCTGGTTGGGCGGCGCCCTGCCGGGACGCACGCTCATCGCGAACAATATGTTCATCGCCATGGATGAACCTGTGGACCCGATGTGGCAACCCATCCAGATCATCGCCAACGCACCTGGTACGCAGGCGGATGTGCTGCACAACAGCTTCAATACGGAAGTTTCGCTTGCAGCCCTCTCGGGCGGGCTGGACGAATTGGTGTTCCGGAACAATGTGATCCACAGCAACGACCGTGCGCTCATTCTATTCTGGGGTGCGGATAACAGCACCTTCGAGCTGGACCACAACGTGTACTGGAGCACCAACGGATCGTTCAATGGAGAGTGGTTCCGCGTGAACAACCAGTTCCTGACCCTGGCCGGGTTCAATGCCGCATACGGTTTCGATGCCAACTCCCAACTGACCGAGGCGTTATTCGTCGCAGCGGACGACCTTCACCTGGCGCCCGGCAACACCTTCAGCTGTCCCACCCATCCCTTGGTGCCGCGCGATATCGATGGCGACCTGCGTCCGGCCGTGATGACCAGGCAGGGGGCCGATGACGAAGGCATCCCGGATCATGTACCCTCCGGGTCCGACTCGGCCATGCAGTTGTCCATCCTGCCGAACCCGACCATGAACGGAGCGGAACTATTGATCAAGAACGCGCCTGATGGTGTAGAGGGCTTGGTGCAGGTGCTCGATGTACAAGGACGGCGTGTATTGGAACAACGCATCGCGTCGGGGGCCACCACACAGCGCATCGTCCTGCAGGGAACGGAGCAACTGGGCAACGGCACGTACATGGTACAGGTGGAATGGGCCGGCACCCGCATGATTAGACCGCTGGTCGTTATGCGTTGAGGTTGAGGTCCCGCCGCTGAGCACTCTGCAGTTCTGCGCAACACCGTCGGCTGTCGATGGCCTTTGGCTACCCACCCCAGCATGCCAGGCTACGGTATTCATGATCGGCAGGCCTTTCACTTCGTCAGATCACCTTCGTGGAGTGGATCGATGTGTTCACGAGGCGCGTTCGTGGTGACATCGTCCTAAACAGCTTCCGCTAATGCCGGTAACATAATGGACTAAAGGTGTATACGTGGGTCATCAAGAGCAACCACGTTCATGCTGTCCTCAGTTCGCCCGAAGGCCGCCTGTCCGATGTGGTCCGCGACTTCATGGACCACACGAGCAAGGTCAGCACAGCAGCGGTACAACCGGAGAACGGGAGTCGGCATATATGGACCTGGCACGCTTCACGGTGAACGCCGTGACGCATGCACGCATACGCACCATCAGGCGAAGCGCTGATCAAACCATTTCGAACTTCGCGGGTCCCATGCTACATGAGGCATCACCCCACCCTGCGCACCGCCACCGCCCTTCTCCCACTGTTCCTCGCTTGCCCCCTTGCAGCCCAAGACCCGTTGCTGACAAGCTGGATCATCAACCCCGGTGGCCAGACCGGTTATGCGGGCATCGCCACCAACGTGGAGAGTGTGTATCACACAGCCACCGATGTATACGTCAGCAGCACCTGCATACCCGGTTACGACATCGGGCCATGGACCGCCAACCCCAACCTGCCGGCCAACCAGGACTTCACCTTCAAGATCACGCGCAACCCGGTGGAGAACACCGGGAACCCCGTGAACACGCCGCTCGGCCATATCGGGGTGTGGCGCAACGGCGTAAGCATCTTCAATGCGCGAGATGGCATGAGCTACAACAACCAAGGTGTGTGGAACCGGGATGCACTGGTATGGGAAGGCATCAGTTTCGACGACTGCCTGGGGCATGCTGCCGGGAATGGGGAATACCACCACCATGTGAGCCCCAACTGCCTCTACTTCCACCTGAACGACGAGGTCCATAGTGACCTGATCGGATACGCCTTCGATGGCTTTCCCATCTACGGAGCGCATGCCTTCGCCAATACCGATGGCACAGGCGGCATCACACGCATGCGCAGCAGCTATCAATTGCGCACCATTACCGATCGCAGCACCCTGCCAAACGGCACCGTGCTACCCGTGAACCAACACGGCCCTGCCATCGACGGGCAATACCCGCTCGGTGCTTTCATTGAAGACTACGCCTTCGTTTCCGGCTCCGGCGATCTGGATGTGCACAACGGCCGCTTCTGCATTACACCGGACCATCCGGGGGGCACCTATGCCTACTTCGTCACCCTCAACGAACAGTACCTCCCGGCCTACCCCTATGTGCTTGGCCCCGCTTACCATGGCACCGTGCAAGCGGGCAACACCGGGCCGCAGAGCGGCCACAACACCATACCGGGCAATGCGGTGTTGTACGATCCGTTGAGCACCGGCATGGCATCCAGGGCCTTGGACCAACTTGAGCTCTATCCTGTTCCCACAAGCGGACTCTTGTGGATCCAGAGCAACGACACTCCGGTACGTCAGGTGGATGTTCTTGATGCGCTCGGCCGCAGCGTTCTGCGCACGAACCACACGGAGACCATGGTAAGCATGGACCTGCACGCCTTGCCTGTGGGCAGCTACCAAGCCAGGATCACCACTGCGGATGGCCGGGTGCAAGTGCGCCCCTTCGTGCGGAATTGAGGCTAGGCTTGTGGGGGCCGGTCCGCGGACAAGCCGCTGCAGGAACCATGATCGGTAGCGCGTTGCTGAACAGCGCGGTGCCGATCAGCCTGGACGGAAGATCCAGGACCGGTGAACTAAAGCATCGATACACTGCACTGCCAAAGCGTGGCCGAGCGCTATGGGGTGAATGGCAAGAGGGCACTGATCTCTTGGGCCTTTGTCAATGGCTTTGCTGGGGTGAAGCGGAAGACGGCGCAGGCTGGAAAGACACGTAGAACGAGGTGAATGGGATGGTCCGGAGCACAGATGCGGACTAGTGCGGGATAAGCCAGTTCGGGGTACAGCGATGTTGCGCAGGGTCTGCGAAGAAGAAAGACGCTGCATAGGTCTACTTGGCCACCTCGTTAATAACTGTCCAGACCCCCGCGAGGGCCTCCGCACATCTGGCCCTGCGAGATCACTCGACCTACCCACTACACATTGCACAACCCTCCGGATTCTCCCGCGAGCACGTGATGCGTTCCTCCCAAAGCGCCTTGGCACGCGCTTCATCCCCCACCAGCAGTTCCACCTCGGTCTCCTCGGGTACGCCGTGCAAGGGCATTGCGCGGTGCGTGTTCAGGAAGTCCATAACCAGATCCTCTGCTCCTTCGGGCACGCCCATGTAGCATAGCTGACCGCGTGGCGTTGCTGCACCACCGAACAAGCAGGCCTCACGGCTGCGGAATAGGACCGTGCTCCACAACTGGGCAAAGGCAGCTTGTGAGGGTGCGGTGGCAGGGGTTTGGAAGGTGTACCAAGGCATGGGTCAAAATGAAAATGAACGCAGTGGTTGGGGCGATCCGGGAGAGACTCATTGAGCGCAGGAGCCTCCTCCATAGCGCCGATCCTTGTATCCATTTGTTCTTAACGACCGCAGGGTCACGCTAAAGCGGACCCTGCGGCTTTCGATCCGTACAAACGCCTTCCTACCCCGAACACATCTCGCAACCCTCTGGATCATCCAGTGAGCAGCTGATCTGTGCTTGGGCTTCGGCCTGCTTGCTCATGGCCTTCATGCGTTCGCCGCTTTGCTTCTCCACGGCGCTCATGGGCAGCTCCTGGTCGCTGGTGGTGGTGGGCGCGCTCAGCACGGGCTCCTTCGCCTTGGCCTCGGCCTTGGCGGTGGTTGCAACCACCACCTTCTCTTCTACGCCGTTCGTGGCGGCTTCGGCCTTGGGCTCGGTAAGCTTCGCCTTGTCCACCGTGAACTTGATGGCGTCGGTAGCGGCCTTGGTGCGCAGGTAGTACATGCCGGTCTTCAGGCCTGCCTTCCAGCTGTAGAAGTGCATGCTGGTGAGCTTGCCGAAGTTGGCGTTCTCCATGAACACGTTCAAGCTCTGGCTCTGGCAAATGAAGGCCCCGCGGTCCGCGGCCATGTCGATGATCACCTTTTGGCTGATCTCCCATGCGGTCTTGTACAGGTCCTTCAGGTTCTGCGGGATCTCGGGGATGTTCTGCACACTGCCGTTGGCGCTGATGATCTTGTTCTTCAGGTCATCGCCCCAGAGGCCGAGCTTCACGAGGTCGCGCAGCAGGTACTTGTTCACCACCACGAACTCGCCGCTCAGGACACGACGGGTGTAGATGTTGCTGGTGTACGGCTCGAAGCATTCGTTGTTCCCGAGGATCTGTGCCGTGCTGGCCGTGGGCATCGGCGCCAATAGGAGGCTGTTGCGCACGCCGTGCTTCTTCACTTCTTCGCGCAGCACGTCCCATTCCCAACGGTCGCTCGGCTTCACACCCCACATGTCGAATTGCATCACGCCTTCGCTCATCGGGCTGCCCTCGTATGTCTCGTACGGGCCTTCCTCGATCGCGAGGTCCTTGCTGGCGGTAAGGGCCGCGTAGTAGATGGTCTCGAACACCTCGCGGTTCAGCACCTTGGCCTCCACGCTGTCGAAGGGATAGCGCATCAGGATGAAAGCGTCCGCTAGGCCCTGCACGCCAATGCCGATGGGGCGGTGGCGCATGTTGCTGCGGCGTGCCTCGGGGATCGGGTAGTAGTTCTG
>JAGQVV010000350.1:1685-2103 GCA_020437805.1 Flavobacteriales bacterium | reverse complement strand
GCCAGAAAGTCCCAGGCACTTGCAGGGATGGCCGCCGCTCGTTCCAAGATGGGCCGAAGGTCTTCTGCGGTGGCTTGCTTCGGCAGGGTCATGGCCTTCAGCATGAGGCGGTACGTGAGCGCTTCGAAACCGATGTTCCGCGTAGCACTGCGCCATACAGGAAGATCCAGCATGGTGGCCAGGCGCTGCAGTCCGAAGGAGGGAAAATGAAGGGGGAGTTGGGCGTTCATGGTATCTGTTCGTTGGTGCTGCAAAGGACCCCCGATGCCAGCGCGCAGCGCGTGCAGGAACGTCCAACGAATAGTCCGAAAAGCTCAGGGAATTGCCCGCCCGGTGCACGGAGGCTGCCGGGGGCACGCAGCGGAAGCGGTCAGGAAGTGATCCGCTTGATGATCCACACCGCTCCGAAGGCTTCCAC
>JAGQVV010000350.1:0-1625 GCA_020437805.1 Flavobacteriales bacterium | reverse complement strand
CCACATGAGCACGAAGCCCATGGACCAGAGCAGCAATACGGCGCGCAGCGGATCGCTGTTCCTGGAGATGAAGTAGGCGATCACTGCGAAGCACAATGACCAGAGGCCCCAGACCGCGCCGTTCACCGGTTCGGCAGGGAAAGTGAGTCCAAGGCCTGCGTAGTGCTCCACCCATTTGTCGAGCAGCACCAACTGGTTGCGGACGAATTCATTCACGGAGATCCACACCGTGGCGGCCAGGATGGCGAGGATGGGACGCATGTTCGGGCGGTAAAAGTATCGAAGCTCGCCTTCAGTAACGGACAAGCAGCGTGATGCCTTGATCCCACCGGAATTCCCTGCCTTGCACGCCATCGTCGAATTCCAACGTCAGGGTATGGGTCGGTCCGGCGTGCACGTCCAGCCCTTCAAGTCCATGCAGCAGCGCAACATTCCCAGTGGCCCAGGTGCTGTCCGGCACGGAAAGCGACAGGCCTGTGAGCGTTCGAATGTCGCTAGGATGTTCCAAGTAGTAGCGCAGGTCCTCGCGGATCGCGGGATCAACGCGTTCGACCTCTTCCAACGAGGCGAGTGACTTGTGCGCACGATGTGGCATGGAAGCGTACACGAGCGGCTGCGTGGGGTCGGTGTTCCCCTCAGCCATCAGATAGCATTCCTCAATGGGTTGGTCTGGACCGTGGTAGGTGCGGAACCCGGAAAGCGTGCTGTCGAAGGGGTCGGCAATAAGACCGAATGCAAGCGGGTTAGCACCGGGCTTCCAGCGCTGCGTATAGGGACTGCCGAAGCGTTCTTCGTTCGCCTGTGCAGCGATCGTGTCACGCAGATAAAGGAACTCGATCGAGGTGTTCAAGAATAGGACGTAGTGTCCTTCGGTGCCCTGACCGGGATGTTCTGTGGCGAGCTTTTCCGCCGGCTGGAAGAGCTGATGCGTGAGGGCGTATTCCAAGGCGCTGTCGGATACGAAGAAGACCAAGTGGTCGAAACGCAGGGTATCGCGCTGGGCGTGAACGTGACCGACCAGCAGGACAAGGACCGCGATATGGGTACGGTACAGTGCCCGCATCACAGCCTGGATTCGAGCACTTGTCAACCCACTTCTTGTTCGCACCATGATCGGTCCAGTTCTCAATTGCGAAGGAACACAAGAACGCAAGAAGCCGCTCCGAATGGAGCGGCTTCGCGTCGCGTATCGGTACGTGATCACGCAGCGCTCACCTGCACGTCCACCGGCCGGGTGATGGTATTGAACACGGGCGACTGTTGGGCCAGTCCGATCAGCATCGCCTTTTGTTCCGCGGTGGCGCCGGGGATGTCGAACACGATCCGCAACTGGCTGAACTCCTTCGGTACCTCGGGGTCCAATCCGAGGAAACCACGGAGGTCCACATCGCCTTCGATGCGGCTGCTGACGCCTTCCACTTCGATGCCTTGGGCGGTGGCCAGCAGCACCATGGTGGTGGTCATGCAGGCCAGCAGGCCGTAGAGGAGCACTTCGCCGGGATTGGCGCCCTTGTTGGTGCCCAGCAGCACGAAGGGCTCGTCGCAGGTGAACTCGAAGGGCACCTCACGGGTGGTGTCCTCCTGGCAGGCGCCATAGAAACCCTGCACGGTGCTGTGGTTGTGGC
>JAGQVV010000003.1 GCA_020437805.1 Flavobacteriales bacterium | reverse complement strand
GTATAGACCGTGCCGGTCCAGTAGTCCAGGTCGCGATCGCGAACGGCTCCGCTCACGGCCCGTTGGATCATGAAGCTGGGGAGCGCCGGTACCTCGGGAGGGAAGTAGTCATCGCTGGTCCCCTCACCGCGTATCGCCGCTATGGGAAGTACCAGGTCCCCGAGCAGGTTCTTCTTCTTGAGACCACCGCATTTTCCCAAGAAAAGCACGGCTTTCGGGTTGATGGCGCTCAAGAGGTCCATTACGGTGGCCGCGTTCGCGCTGCCCATACCGAAGTTGATCATGACCATGTCCTCGGCCACCGCGACCCTCATCGCCTTGTCCTGCACAGGAACGCTTGCTCCAGTCTGTTCGCAGAAGATGTCGAGGTAGTTGTCGAAATTGGTCAGTAGAACAAACGGCTTGAAGGCTTCCAATGGTAGTCCAGTGTAACGTGGCAGCCAATTGCTGACGATGTCTTCTTTGGTTCGCACTTTTGTGTGGTGATTACGCCCGGGTCGCACTTATTGGATCTGCCGGACCATGGTGTCAAAACTAAGCATGGGGAGCAAGGTGCGCAGGTGTTCGACCCTGTGCGGAAACGCTGGGTGGCTCTTACCCCGGAGGAATGGGTGCGCCAGCATGTGCTCAATTATTTGATCATCGACCTCGGGTGTCCGGTCGGACTGGTCGGGGTGGAGGCCCCATTGACACTGAACGGAATGTCCAAACGAGCCGATATCGTCGTATTCGGGGAGGGCGGATCGCCGATGGCCTTGGTGGAGTGCAAAGCACCCAAAGTATCGATCGGGCAACGAACGTTTGAGCAGGCCGCGCGTTACAATTCCGTGTTCCGCGTCCGATACCTCATGGTCACCAACGGGTCGAAGCACTATTGCTGTAGCGTTGATCATCAACGCAATGTTGTTGAATTCCTCCCACGATTGCCCAACTACTCCGAAATGAAGGCCGGCTCGAGGACCTATCTTTGATACCATGATAAAGCATGCCTTGTTGATCGCCTTGGCACTCCAATTGCCAACAATGAAGTCGGCTGCCCAGAGCAGTGCGAAGATGGACTTCCACCTTCGGTCGTTCATTGCCCGGTCGGAGGACCCTACACGGCTCGTCGATATCTTCATCCATGGGGACAAGGATGCCGTGACCGCAGCGGTCAAAGCACACGGAGGCTCGGTGAAGAGCACACTGCCCAAGCTGGTGAACGCTCGAATGCCCGTTGGGCGGATAGCTCAGCTGGCGCTCGTGGAAGCAGTGGATCGCTTCGAGTTCAGTATGGAACGGGGAGAACCATTGAATGACTCGATGCGTGTAAAGACCCGTGTGAACTGGGTGCATGAAGGACGAGCGCCCTTGGGGCAAGGATATGACGGTACCGGGGTGGTGGTGGGCTTCATCGATTCCGGCCTGGATCTCCTTCATCCGGACCTCCGCACCGCCGATGACCAAAGCCGCGTCTATCGCTATTGGGACCAGGTACCGGGACCGAATTCGGCGTCGCCCGCACCATTTGGTTACGGTACGGAATGGACACAAGAAGAATTGAACTCGGGAGGTGCTTTGCCAGTGGAGCCACCGGCCTTGTATGGACATGGAACGACCGTCGCTGGGACAGCAGTGGGCAATGGATTGGCGAACGGCCGGCACAAAGGTGTGGCCCCTGAAGCGGATATCATCATCGTAGCAACCAATTTCAGTGCTCCCAATTGGAAGTCCACCGTGGCCGATGGTGTGGCGTACATCATCCAAGAGGCGGAAGCAGCCGGTAAACCCGCAGTGATCAATGCGAGCTTGGGCACCTATCTCGGATCACATGACGGCAACGATGCGGCTGCACTCTTCATAGAGCAGTTGATCCAGGAGCAAGGTGGACGGGTCATGGTGGCGGCGGCGGGCAACAGCAATGCGTTGGACCCCTACCATATGCAAACGGAGGTCACCACGGATACCACATGGACCTGGTTCCGCTACAATCCGAACAGTGGTTTGGGCTTTGGCGCCATCTTCTTCGAGGTTTGGGCGGATGCAGAGGACTTCGATAATGTGGCATTCGCAATAGGCGCCGATCGTCAGTCGCCCACGTTCAGATATCGCGGTAACACACCGTTCCGTACGATCGACCAGGTGATCGGTGGAACTGTGACGGATACACTCTACAGCCCCTCCGGGTTCAGGTTGGGTGTGGTGGAGTACTATGCGGCCGAGCGGGGCGATCAATATCAATTACAGGTGCTTATGGCGATGCCCGATACCGTCACCTACTTGTATCGTTTCATGACCACAGGAGCCGGCAAGTTCGACGTTTGGAGCACGGGACAGTACGGGACGTCGAGCATGGTGAACACGGCTCCCCAGATCGGTGTCGTACCCGGAGCACAGCACTATGTACTACCCGACCGCAACAAGCACATGGTAGACTCATGGGCTTGCTTGTCCGATGTGATAACAGTTGCGAACTATTGCAATGAGGTGAGCTATGTGGATTACGCAGGGAACACGCAGACCGTCCCCGGGACGGAAGAGGATATCTCTCCAGCCAGCAGCGCGGGACCTACGAGGGATGAACGGATGAAACCCGACATCGCTGCGACCGGCGATATCACGTTCACGGCAGCACCATTGGACGCGATCCAAGCGATCATTGATACACAGAACGGTTGGAAAGTAGACCCAGGTGGAATGCACATTCGCAATGGCGGTACATCGATGGCCTCACCCGTCGTGGCTGGTGCTGCTGCACTGTATCTCCAACGCTGCCCGACGGCGACAGCTCAGGAGATCATCGATGCCGTGCACCGCAACGCACGAATGGATGCGTTCACTGGTGCGGTACCCAACAATTACTGGGGTATGGGCAAGTTGGACGCATTCAACATGCTGCTGAACAACGCGGAGCTGCAAGCTGTGACCACTGAGATCTGTGATGGACGATCCGTTGAGGTATCGGTCCCGGATGGGTTCTCGGTGGTGGAGTGGAGCGACGGTTCCTCTGGTGACCTTCTTCTCGTTGCCGAGGCCGCAGAGGTCAGTGCTTCCTTGGTGTCGGCTGCCGGCTGCCCGGTTTTCAGTGATACGCTGGCGTTCGCGGTGATCCCCTCACCCGATGTTCCGGTGATCATGGTTGAGGGCGCCATGCTGACAAGCAGCGTTGGTCCTTCATATCAGTGGTACCTCGATGGGGAGTTACTGGAAGGTGAGAACGGTCAAGAGATCGAGGCCACGATCTCCGGTACCTACACGGTGGAGATCGTTGGTCCTAATGGTTGCGCAACCATCAGTGAGGGCGTGGATGTGATCATTCTGGGTCTGTCAGAGGATCCAGTGGAGAGTTTGAGAGTATGGCCCATCCCGGCACGGGATCAACTGTTCGTACGATTTCCCCAAGACCTGACAGGGTCGGGATCGCTCACCATCATCTCCAGCGACGGTAAGGTCGTC
>JAGQVV010000075.1:6241-39566 GCA_020437805.1 Flavobacteriales bacterium | reverse complement strand
CGGCAGCGCGAGCACCTACTTCTGGCTCACCTACGCCGGTGGTAAGATGACCGTGATCGCCAGCGACGGCGCCGATGTGGAACCCGTGGACGTGGACCGCTTCATCATCGGCATCGCCGAGACCTACGACGTGATCGTGACCATTCCGGCCGACAGCACGGCCTTCGAATTCCTGGCGACATCGGAGGACCGCACGCGCTCGGCGTCGGTGTGGCTGGGGAAGGGCATCAAGCAACTGGCCATGCCGCTGGGTGCGCTCAAGTACTTCGCCGGGATGAAGATGATGAACGGCATGATGAAGATGAACGGCGACCTCGACGATATGGGCATGAACATGAGCCTTCAGCAGATGGACATGAACGTGGTGATGTATCCGGAGATCACGGGGGAGACGAAGAGTAAGAAGGAGAGAAAGGGTGTGAAAGTGAAGAAGGTGAAAGAGGGTATGAAAGCGATGGAGGAAAAGGAAGAGAAGAAAGCAGGTGAGCATGACGGCCATATGGGGATGGACCATGGTTCGGGAGATATGGGTAGTATGTACAAGAGCAATGCGATGTCGGATATCGTCACGTTGAACTACGCCATGCTGCGGTCGCCGACGAGCACCGCGCTGCCGCAGGGTCCGGTGACGGAGTTGCGCTTCGAACTGACCGGCAACATGAACCGCTACCTCTGGGCCATCGACAACAAGACGGTTTCAGAGACCGACCGCATCCTGATCCGCAAGGGCGAGAACGTGCGCATCATCCTGTACAACAACAGCATGATGCGCCACCCCATGCACCTGCACGGCCACTTCTTCCGGGTGGTGAACGGCCAGGGCGACCATGCCCCGCTGAAGAACGTGCTGGACATCATGCCCATGGAGACCGACACGATCGAGTTCGCCGCCACCGAAACGGGTGACTGGTTCTTCCACTGCCACATCCTCTACCACATGATGAGCGGCATGGGCCGCGTATTCACCTACGACGGGACGGCCCCCAACCCGGCATTACCCGATGCGAAGAAGGCCGCGCGCATCTTCGCCCGCGACGACAAGGAATGGCACTTCATGGTGCAGAACGACTTCGCCACCAATGGCAACGACGGCGAAGCGATGTACATGAACAAGCGCTGGAACCTGCAGAGCGAATGGCGCCTGGGCTACATGCCGGAACATGGCCAGGAGGTGGAGACCCACTTCGGCCGCTACTTGGGCAAGATGCAATGGCTGTTCGTGAACGTGGGACTGGACTGGCGCACGCGAGAAGGACACGAGGGAGGTGCTCCCCAGGACAACCTCTTCGGGCAGGTCAACACCAAGAACAGCCGGAGCGTGGGGCACATCGGATTCCAATACACCCTGCCCATGCTCCTGGTCCTCGACCTGCGCATCGATACCGATGGCCAGCTGCGTTCCCAACTGATGCGCGAGGACATCCCCCTCACGCCCCGCCTGCGCCTTGACCTGATGGGCAACAGCGACCTGGAGTACATGGGCCGCTTCCGCTACGTGCTGGACAAGACCTGGGCGCTCTCCACCCACTACGACAGCGACATGGGGCTGGGAGTGGGGGTGATGGTGAGTTATTGAGGCGGGCGGTCTGTTCCGATGCTGCTTCGCACCTTTGCCTTCCACGAAGACCGATCATGTACGACAAGATCCAACAGCACCTCAAGAACGAGATCTCCAGCATCCAAGAGGCCGGGCTCTTCAAACGGGAGCGCATCATCACCAGCGAGCAAGGGGCGGAGATCACTGTGAACGGACGTACCGTTCTGAACTTCTGTGCCAACAACTACCTCGGGCTCTCCTCGCACCCGGATGTGATCCAAGCCGCCCATGACACACTGGATTCGCACGGCTTTGGGATGAGCAGTGTGCGCTTCATTTGTGGAACACAGGACATCCATAAGGAGTTGGAGGCGAAGCTCTCCGCCTTCCACAGCACCGATGATACGATCCTGTACGCCGCCTGCTTCGATGCGAACGGTGGCGTGTTCGAGCCCTTGTTTACCGAGTTGGACGCCATCATCAGCGATTCGCTCAACCATGCGAGCATCATTGACGGGGTGCGCTTGTGCAAAGCGATGCGTTATCGCTATGCCAACAATGATATGGCCGATCTGGAGCTGCAGCTGAAGACGGCCCAGAAGGATGGTGCGCGTCACATCCTGATCGTGACCGACGGGGTCTTCAGTATGGACGGTATCGTTGCCGACCTGAAAGGCGTCTGTGACCTCGCCGACAAGTATGAGGCCCTTGTGATGGTTGACGAGTGCCATGCGGCGGGCTTCATTGGAAAGACCGGCCGCGGGAGTGTTGAGCACTGCGGCGTCACCGGTCGGGTGGACATCATCACCGGCACTTTGGGCAAGGCCCTTGGCGGTGCGATGGGCGGGTACACCAGTGCGCGTAAGGAGATCGTCGAGTTGCTCCGTCAACGCTCGCGTCCTTATCTCTTCAGCAATTCCTTGGCACCGTCCATCGTCGGTGCCTCCATCAAAGTGATCGACCTGCTCAGTGCTTCCACGGAACTGCGTGATCGCTTGGAAAAGAACGTGGACCGTTTCCGGAGCGGGATCGAAGCCCTCGGGTTCAAGACCCGTGGGGCAGGCGCTGCTATCGTACCCGTGATGCTCGGCGATGCCAAGCTGAGCCAGATGATGGCCGATGCACTCTTGGATGAAGGCATCTATGTGATCGGCTTCTTCTATCCAGTGGTGCCGAAGGACACGGCCCGCATTCGCGTGCAGCTGAGCGCGGGGCATACCGACGCGCACATCGACGCTGCCCTCGCTGCCTTTGCCAAGGTGGGGAAGGAGCTCGGGGTGATCTGATCAAAGCTCAATGAACCCTGTTGCGTAGTTCGAATTGGAATGCTTGCGTCGGGCGCCGCCTGGCACTCGCGGCGTAAAAAGTCCTTCGTTAGGATCGAAGCTCAGTCCAGCTTGTCCACCACCACCTTGTAGGAAGGGTCCTCGATGATGTTGACGTCGATGACATCCCCGGCGTTGCGAAGCAATTCCCGACAGTCGGCGCTCAGGTGGCGCAGGTGCAGCTTCTTACCTGCGCCGCGGTAACGCTCGGTGATCCGGTTCAGCGCCTCGATCCCGCTCATGTCCGCCACGCGGCTTTCCGCGAAATCGATGATCACCTCATCCGGGTCCTGCGAAGGCTCGAACTTCTCATTGAAGGCCTGCACGCTGCCGAAGAAAAGCGGCCCGAAGATCTCGTAGTGTTTGATGCCGGCCTCGTCGACATATTTCCGGGCACGGATGCGTTTGGCATTCTCCCAGGCGAAGACGAGCGCAGAAATGATCACGCCCACCAACACTGCGATGGCGAGGTTGTGGAAGAGCACGGTGATCCCGGCCACCACCACCATCACGATCACATCGTGCAAGGGCATTCGCCCGAAGCTCTTCAGGCTGGCCCACTCGAAGGTGCCGATCGCCACCATGAACATCACACCGACCAAGGCCGCCATCGGCAGTTGCTCGATCATGGGCGCAGCGAACATGACGAAGACCAGGAGCATCACCGCGGCCACGATACCGCTCAGTCGTGCACGGGCACCACTGCTCACGTTGATCAGGCTTTGGCCGATCATGGCGCAACCACCCATGCCGCTGAACAAGCCGCTGAGGATGTTCGCCGTGCCCTGTGCCACGCATTCCTTATTGCTCCGTCCACGCGTTCCGGTGATCTCGTCCAAGAGGTTCAAGGTCAACAGGCTCTCGATCAGGCCCACGCCGGCAACGATCACCGCGTAAGGAAGAATGATCGTCAAAGTCTCCAAGCTGAAGGGGACCGCAGCGATGTGGAAAGGAGGGAAGCCGCCACTGACGGAGGCGATATCGCCCACGGAGCGCGTATCGATGTTGAGGCCGAGTACCAGTCCGGTGATGACCAGGATGGCCGCCAAGGAGGCCGGTATCGCCTTGGTAAGCTTCGGAAGGCCCCAGATGATCAACATGGTAAGGATCACCAAGCCGAGCATGGTGCCCAACGGCAAACCGGAAAGCCATGTGCCATCGGCCGTTTTGAACTGGTCGAGCTGGGCCATGAAGATCACAATGGCCAAGCCGTTCACGAAGCCGAACATCACGGGGTGTGGTACCAAGCGGATGAATTTCCCGAGGCGCAGCACCCCGGCAAGGATCTGGATGATACCGGCTAGCACCACGGTGGCAAAGACATACTCCACCCCGTGCCGAGCGGCCAGGGCCACGATCACCACGGCGATGGCCCCGGTGGCACCGGAGATCATACCCGGGCGACCGCCGAAGATGCTGGTGACGAGCCCCACCACGAAGGCCGCATACAAGCCGGTGAGCGGAGAGAGGCCCGCGATCAGTGCGAAGGCGACCGCTTCGGGGATCAAGGCGAGGGCCACGGTCAGTCCCGAGAGCACTTCGGTCCGGTGGTCCACCCGTTGGCTGAGGTCGAACAATTTGATGGTGGGTCGCATGGGAGCTTCGATCGGGAGGACTTGGCCGGATGGATGATCCGGAAGGATGGAAGGGCCGTGGACCGCGGGTCGGCCAAAGCGGCGGCGAATGTAAGCCCCTTGGAAAAGGCGGCTGGATCCGGCACTGTCGCAGGGTTCCCGCCGATCTGTCCACAGCTGCTTGTTGGTTTTCCGGAAGAAGGATCTATCTTCGCACCCCGTTTTCCGGGATCAATCCCCAAATACCCACCTTCAAGTGGCATCGACATCATACACCACCAGCATGGCCAACGCGGCCACCGTGCAGCAGGAATGGCTGCTCGTGGATGCTGAGAACGAAGTACTCGGACGGCTCGCCAGTAAAGTGGCCAAGATCGTCCGTGGCAAGCACAAGAGCACCTTCACCCCCCATGTGAACTGCGGTGACCACGTCGTGGTGATCAACGCCGACAAGGTTCGACTGACGGGGAAGAAGATGGAGGAGAAGGAGTACCAGCGGTACAGCCTGCATCCCGGGGGGCAGACCCGCGAGCTGGCCAAGAACCTCATCGCCCGCAAGCCGGAAGCCCTCGTGGAGAACGCCGTTCGCGGTATGCTCCCGAAGAACCGCCTCGGCCGTCGCCTGTTCAGCAACCTGCATGTGGTGGCAGGGACCGAGCACAAGCACGAAGCACAGAAGCCCCGTACGTTCGACCTGAACACGATCAAGTAATATGGAACCGATCAACAGCCTGGGCCGTCGCAAAGCAGCGGTCGCACGCATCATCCTGAGCGAAGGCAAAGGGAACATCACCGTCAACGGACGTGATGGCAAGGAGTACTTCCCGATCACCATGCAGCAGTTCAAGCTGCAGCAGCCGTTCAAGCTCACCGATACGGTGGGCAAGTACGATGTGATCGCTACGGTGGACGGTGGCGGGATCACCGGTCAGGTGGATGCCGTTCGCTTGGGCATCGCCCGCGGATTGGTGAAGATCGACCCCGAGCACAAGCCGAAGCTCAAGGCCGAGGAGCTCATGACCCGCGACCCACGCGAGGTGGAGCGCAAGAAATTCGGACAGAAGAAGGCGCGTAAGCGCTTCCAGTTCAGCAAGCGTTAAGGTCCCTACGCTTGTTCAGGATCCAATCCCGCTGGACTCTTCTTCGGAAGGCTACCAGCGGGATGCCTGTAATAACGGGAACAAGGAAAGTGAACTAAACAAGAGGAAAGCATGGCACGTTTGGAATTCAAGCAATTGCTCGATGCGGGCGTACACTTCGGCCACCTGCGCCGGAAGTGGAACCCCAACATGGCACCCTACATCTTCGACGAGAAGAAGGGCATCCACATCATCGACCTGAACAAGACCGCAGTGAAGCTGGAAGAGGCTGCTGCGGCCATGAAGAGCATCGCACGGAGCGGGAAGAAGGTGCTCTTCGTCGCCACCAAGAAGCAGGCGAAGGACATCGTTACCGAGAAGGTGAAGGCCACCGGGATGCCGTACGTCACCGAGCGTTGGAGCGGGGGCATGCTCACCAACTTCGGCACCATCCGCCGGACCATCAAGAAGATGAGCACCATCGATCGCATGAAGACCGATGGCACATTCGAGAACATGAGCAAGCGTGAGCGCCTTCAAGTGAGCCGCCAGCGGGAGAAGATGGAGAAGAACCTCGGGTCGATCGCCGACCTCACCCGACTGCCCAGCGCGCTGTTCATCGTGGACATCGTGAAGGAGCATATCGCCGTGGCCGAGGCCCGCAAGCTGAACATCCCCACCTTCGCCATGGTCGATACCAACAGCGACCCGAGCAAAGTGGATTTCCCCATCCCCGCGAACGACGATGCCACCAAGAGCATCGAGCTGATCGTGGACGTGATGGTACAGGCGATCCTGGAAGGGGTCGAGGAGCGCAAGAACGACAAAGCCGCTGTGGACGAGGCCGCTGACACCGAAGAAGGTGCGACCGCCGAAGTGGAGGCCGAGGAAGGCGCGGACGAGAACTAGATCATTCACCAATACTTACGGGCGCGGGATCCTGTGCCCTAACAGAACATGAGCACCATGGCTATTACCGCTGCGGACGTGAACAAGCTGCGCCAGCAGACCGGCGCAGGTATGATGGATTGCAAGAAGGCCCTCACCGAGGCCAACGGCGACTTCGAAGCCGCCATCGATGTATTGCGCAAACAAGGCCAGAAGGTGGCCGCCAAACGCGCCGATCGCGATGCCACGGAAGGCTTGGTGATCGCACAGACCACGGCCGATGGCACCAAGGGTGTGCTGGTGTGCGTGAACTGCGAGACCGACTTCGTGGCCAAGAACGCCGACTTCACCGCCATGGCCGAGAAGCTCGCTGCGATCGCCTTGGAGAAAGGGCTCGATAGCGTGGAGGCGCTGAAGGCTGCTGCCTTCGATAGCAATGGCATGACCATCGCCGAAAAGCTCATCGAGCAGACCGGTGTGATCGGCGAGAAGATCGATATCAGTGCATGCGCTGCCGTTTCCGCACCGTTCGTGTATGCATACAACCACCCTGGGAACAAGGTGGCCAGCATCGTTGGGCTGAACAAGGCCGGTTTCGAAGGTGCGGCCAAGGATGTGGCCATGCAGATCGCTGCCATGGGACCGGTGGCCTTGAACAAGGAGAGCGTTCCCCAAAGCGTGATCGACAAGGAGCTGGAGATCGGCAAGGAACTCGCGATCCAGGAGGGCAAGCCCGCCGAGATGGCTGAGAAGATCGCCGCCGGCCGACTGAACAAGTTCTTCAAGGAGAGCACCTTGCTCGCACAGGAGTTCATCAAGGACAACAAGCTGAGCGTGGAGCAGTACCTGAAGTCGCAGGACAAGGAACTGACCGCAACGGACTTCAAGCGGCACTCACTGACCGTCTGATGTCCATCCGAATTGCATAGGAGAGGGAGGCTTTGGCCTCCCTCTTTTTTTACTTTCACCGGCCAACCGAACACCATGCCAAAGACCTACAAGCGCATCCTCCTGAAGCTCTCCGGCGAAAGCCTGATGGGTGATCAATCCTACGGCATCGACAGCGAACGCTTGAGCTCGTACGCGGAGGAGATCATCGCGATCGCCAAGCAGGGCGTTGAAGTGGCCGTGGTGATCGGTGGCGGTAACATCTACCGGGGCATGCAGGCCGATGGGAACGGGATCGATCGCGTGCAGGGGGACCACATGGGCATGCTCGCCACGGTGATCAATAGTTTGGCCTTGCAGAGCGCTTTGGAGGCGAAGGGCCACAAGACACGCTTGCTCAGTGCCATCAAGATGGAGCAGATCGCTGAGCCTTTCATCCGTCGTCGCGCTGTAAGGCACTTGGAGAAAGGACGTATCGTGATCTTCGGTGCGGGTACCGGCAACCCGTACTTCACCACCGATACGGCAGCCAGCTTGCGTGCCATCGAGATCGAGGCCGATGTGATCCTGAAGGGCACCCGCGTGGACGGCATCTACACCGCCGACCCCGAAAAGGACAAGAGCGCCACGAAGTACGAGCGCATCTCCTTCGCCGAAGTGTATGACAAAGGGCTGAACGTGATGGACATGACGGCCTTCACGTTGTGCAAGGAGAACAACCTGCCCATCATCGTGTTCGATATGAACAAACCCGGCAACCTGGGGCGTTTGGTGAGCGGAGAGCAAGTGGGGACCCTGGTGGAGGTGTGAGCCTCGGTGGTGCCTGCTATTTTTACCATCCCATAGAACGAGACCATGATCGATACCGACGCCGTTATTTCCGAGTGCGAAGAGCACATGCGCAAAGCCGTGGATCACCTTGATCACGAACTCACCAAGATCCGTGCAGGCGCTGCGAACCCGGGCATGCTCGAGACCGTGCACGTCGATTACTACGGACAGATGGTGCCCTTGGGCCAGGTGGCAGCGGTGAACACAGGCGATGCACGCACCCTGTTCGTGAAGCCTTGGGAGAAGAGCATGATCGACCCCATCGAGAAGGCCATCATTGGCGCCAACCTTGGGTTCAACCCGAGCAACAATGGGGAAAGCGTGATCATACACGTGCCCATGCTGACCGAGGATCGACGGAAGGCCCTGTCCAAGAACGCCCACGCTGAAGGTGAACATGCCCGCGTGGGCATCCGCAGCAGCCGCCAGAAGGCCATGGAAGCCATCAAGACCGCCAAGAAGGACGGACTTCCCGAGGACACCGCCAAGAGCCTGGATGCCGAGGTGGAGAAGCTCACCGGCATCTACAACAAGAAGGTCGATGCTCTGGTGGACGCCAAGGAGAAGGACATCATGAAGGTGTGACTCCTCGGCTTCGCCCGGAGTGACACCTTCAAGTTGTCAAGTGCTGTTCTTCCCGTACAGATGTGAACTGGAGTTTCGACACGAAGCGAGGAGATGTAGAACTTCCTCTTGCGCCATTATCAAGGCACGTTTCTTCTGGGCGGACCATCCCTTAAGTTGCTTTACCCGAGCAATGGCGACTTGTATCCATCGGAAGTGCTCTACATGAACGAGTTTCAGTGGCCGTCTCTTTGCTGTGTACGAGCGAGGAGATACCCCTTCGCAGTGCTCTTGGAACCTACGTTCCACATTGTTTGTCACACCCACGTACAGGGTGGCATCACAGCATTCGATGATATGAACGAAGTGGATATGCATGCCGATCAATGCAAATCTCGTTCAGTTCGGTTGCAACCGGTGGTACAGTATGGTGGAGATCGTGAAGTTCTGTTTGGAAAAGTGCGCGTGGGCCTGTCAGGCCGAGCGAAGCCGAGGCCTCAGGCCCAAACAGGGCTCCCCTCACTACAATTCCGGCACATCTCGATACTGCTGCGAGAATGAAGCAGCGAGCGCCGGAAGTCGTGGTAGCCATTGCTGTGCCATAGCCCCTTGAAGCTTTGGGTGCTTAGGTCACCGAGCACATGGTGGGCGTCCTTGTCGAAGCAACAGGGCACCACACGACCATCCCAGGTGATCACGCAGCTGTGCCACATTTTCCAGCAGTTGTCCTGCAACTTGTTCTTCACCTCCCACACCCCGCTCTCATTGCGCCGGTAGCGGGCGTACTTGTCCTGCGTGGGGATCAGCGCATGGTCGTCTTGCGGGTCGTAGATCTGCGCGGTCTTCAGCCAGAGTTCATCGACGCCCAGCTCTTTCGCAAGCTTCCGTGCGTCGGGGATCTGGTGCTCGTTCGGTCTCACCACCAGGAACTGGAACACCACGTGCGGCGTGCAGCTCTTCAGCCTGCGCTTCCATTCCACGATGCGTTCGGTCCCTTCGATCACCTTGGCCAGTTCACCTTCCTTGCGGTACGCGGAATAGGTCTCCTGCGTGGTGCCGTCCAGCGAGATGATCAGCCGCGATAGTCCGCTGCGCACGGTGGCCTCGGCCTTGGCGTCATCCAGAAAATGTGCGTTGGTGCTGGTGGCGGTGTATAAGCCCTTTCCATGGGCGTAGTGCACCATGTCGAGGAAACCGGGATTGATGTACGGCTCGCCTTGGAAGTAGAAGGTGAGCGCCCACAGGTCCGGCGCCAGTTCATCGATCACTCGGGTGAACAGGTCCTGTTTCAGGTTGCCAATGGGGCGGGTGAAACTCCGTAAGCCGCTCGGACATTCCGGGCAGCGCAAGTTGCAGGCCGTGGTGGGCTCGAAGCTGATACTGAACGGCAGGCCACCGATCCGCGGTTCCTTGCTCCACTTGGCCCGCTGGTAGCTGGTCCAAAGCCCGGCCGCATTGCGCAGTCGGCGGGGTGTTGCTTTGGTCGCCCATTCAAAGGCATCACGGCTGCGGGCGAGCATGGCTGCAAGGTACGGGCTCGATCCCTGGCGTATTCCACTGCACTGGACCGGGCCGTTCCGCATGAACAACGGTTCCACCTGTTACTTTCCCGGCCGCTACCACGTCCCACGGACGGAACCACCACCATGCGTCATCTCTTTGCCCTGATCATCCTGCACGTTGTTTCGACCGCTGTGATGCAGGCCCAAGTGGCCGTTACCGGGCGCGTGCTGGACGAACGTACGGGCGAACC
The DNA here is from genome assembly GCA_020437805.1 of Flavobacteriales bacterium. Lineage (GTDB taxonomy): Bacteria > Bacteroidota > Bacteroidia > Flavobacteriales_F > PHOS-HE28 > PHOS-HE28. Next base: position 29,127 of record JAGQVV010000075.1, on the reverse strand, counting down.
TTTGGCATTCGTGCATCTCTTGCCCGTAGGTGAACGCGATGGCGCCACCACGGACATCGATGGTCGCTTCCGGATCGAGGTGTCGGCGTTACCGGTGCTACTGCGGTTCAGTTACGTGGGCTACGCGGGCCTGGACCTTTCGGTGAACGATGCAGGTCCGCATCTGGTGCGTATGAGGCGGGGTGCCGTGGAACTCCGCGAAGTGGACATCACCCCGACGGACAATCCGGCGCACCGGATAATCGAACGTGTGCATGCCGGTCGGAAAGTGAATGACAACATGCGCAACCGGGCGCACCGCTACACCAGCTACAGCAAGACGGTCTTCACGGCGGCCATGGACAGTGCGTTGTTGGGCGACTCCACGCGACTGGCGAGCCTAGATACCAGCGATCGTGAGGCCGTGGATTGGTTGGAGAAACACCATCTCCTGCTCATCGAAAGCGCTACATCGAAACAATTCATCCCACCGGCTTCCGAGAAAGAGGAAGTCCTCGCCATGCGTGTCAGTGGCTTGAAGGACCCGTCGTTGCTCGCCATGGTGGCCTCCACCAAGACCTTCTCCATCTACCAACCGCAGATCATTGTGAACGACAAGGCCTTCTTGAGCCCGATCGGTCCGAACAGCACGGACCATTATCTCTTCGTGCTGCAGGACACCTTGTACGAGGCCGCGGACAGTGTCTTCGTGATCAGCTATCAACCACGAAGCGGCAAGAATTTCACGGGGCTGAAAGGTGTGCTCTGGGTGAACACGGATGGCTATGCCCTGCAGAACGTGATCGCCGAACCGGTGGAACGGGAGGGAGGGACCGGCATCAAACTGCAGCAGCAGTTCAAGCGCATCCGAAGCAACGGTACGTCGGGTTGGTTCCCGGTGCAGCTCAATACATTCCTCTACTTCGATTTCATGCAGGTGAACTCGTGGAAGGTGATGGGCATCGGGCGCGCGTACCTGAAGGACATCGAACTGGACGCATCGATCGCCAAGAAGGACGTGCGCGGCCCGGACCTTGTGATGGACAAGTTGGCCGCACGTCGCGACGACCATTATTGGGCTGCGCTGAGAACGGACACCTTGCAGGAAAAGGACCTCCGCACATACCACGTGGTGGATAGCGTGAGCGAGGCCGAGGGCTTGGAGACCAAGCTGAAATGGTTGGATCGATTGACCACGGGCAGAGCACCCATCGGGCCGATCGACCTGCGGATCGACCGTCTGATCGCCTTCAACGGGTACGAAGGCCTGCGTTTGGGAGCGGGTGCCGCGACCAACGCCAAGGTGAGCCGCTATGCCTCGCTCGGTGGCTACTTCGCATACGGCTTTCAGGACGAAGCGTGGAAGTACGGTGGCGACCTAACCATCACCCCGCGGCCCGGGCGGGAGCTCGAACTGACCTTTGCTTATGCGAACGATGTGGAAGAGAGTGGAGGCGTGGCATTCCCTGGTCGTCCGGCCACCTTCAGCACCGAAAGCTATCGCTTGTTCTACATGGATCGCATGGACCGTATCGAGCGCTTCAGTGCACAGTTGGCCTTCCGGGTCAACAATTCGCTGAAACTATGGTTCGGGACCGATCGCACCGATCGCTTGAACGTGATCGGATACGAATATGCGAAGCCGGCCGCGGAAGGGGTCACCGTGCTTCAGGATCGGTTCCTGACCGGTGGCGTGACGGCCGGTTTCCGTTTCGCCTTCCGGGAGCGGATCGTTCGCTTGCCGGATCGCCAGATGAACCTGGGCACGCGTTGGCCGATCCTTCAAGCCCAGGTCTGGCGGTCGTTCGAGGGGATCTGGGAAGGTGACCTGGCCACGTGGCGTGCTTCGGCACAGGTGGAAAAGACCTTCCGTGTTCGCCAATTGGGCGACCTCTCGGTGCGTGTGCTCGGTGGGGTCGCCGATACCAAAGCCCCGTATCCGTTCTTGTTCAACTTGCGCGGTACCAATGGTTCCGGACTCCTTCTGGCCACGCAGAACACCTTCGAGACCATGCACCCGAACGAGTTCCTTGCGGACCATTACCTGAGCCTTCATGTGCGACACAGCTTCGGCAACCTGTTGTTCAAGGGGAAGAAATTCAGGCCTGTACCAGTGGTCGTTGGCAGTGCGGTATGGGGCGGGATGAGCGATCCGGGATCGCATCGCGGCTACACCTTCAGGCCGCTGAACGATGGATATTACGAGGCCGGCCTGCAGATCGATCAGGTGCTCAAAATGGGCATGACGGGCTTCGGGGTGGGGGCGTTCTATCGCCTTGGACCATACGCACTACCGGAAGCGATGGACAACCTGGCCTTGAAAATGACGCTCACCTTCGCCTTTTAGCAGGGTTTCCTTCCGGATCTCGTTCCTTTGCCCACATGGCCTGCGGGATCTTCCGCAGATTCCCTCCCCCTCGCGCATGTGGGCCTGGCTGTCCAGTAGAATACTCCGGAACCGTACCGGGATCCTTGTGGTCCTCGGGATCCTCACCGTCTTCTTCGCCTACCAGGCCACGAAAGTGGAAGTGAGCTACAAGTTCGGCGGTCTGTTGCCGAAGCAGGACAGTGCTTTCTTGGACTATCAGCGGTTCCTGGCCAAGTTCTCCGAGGACGGGAACGTGATCGTGCTCGGGGTGCAGGATCCTTCGTTGTACGAGGTGGACAACTTCAAGGCTTGGTGGGAACTGGGAAGGGACCTCGCGCAACAGCCCGGTGTGGATTCGGTCTTTTCCGAGGCCCATCTGTTCCAACTTGTTCGGGACGACAGCCTGAAGCGCTTCAACCTCCAACGGGTGATGGCGCGACCACCAACCTCCCAAGCTGAACTTGATTCGGTCGTGCGGCAGGTGCGTTCCCTTCCGTTCTACAGGGGGTCCTTGTACAACGAAGCGTCCGGTGCGAGCCTGATGATGGTCTTCGTGAACGCTGAGCGCTTCAACAGTGAGGACCGTGGCGACATGGTCGATATCATCGATGACCGGGTAGCGGAGTTCGAGGAGGGCCGTTCCAAGGTCTACCGCAGTGGCTTGCCGTTCATTCGCACGGTCGTTACGGAACGCACGAAAAGTGAGATGCGCATGTTCGTGGGGCTCATGGTCCTGGTGGTGGCCGTATTGATCCTGCTGTTCTTCAGGTCTTGGCGTGTCATGCTCATCTGCCTCTTGGTGGTGAGCGTAGGTGTGGTGTGGGCCGTCGGCTCCATCGGTCTCCTCGGGTACAAGTTGACCAGTGTGATGGCGATCATCCCTCCGCTCATCATCGTGATCGGGATACCGAACTGCATCTTCCTGATCAACAAGTACCATTACGAGTACGCACAGCACAGGAACAAGGTGAAGGCCCTCACACGCGTGATCTACCGTGTGGGCAAGGCCTCGTTCACCACGAACGCCACCACGGCAGTGGGCTTCGCGACGTTCGCGCTCACCTACAGCGATGTGTTGAAGCAGTTCGGCGTGATCGCCTCCTTGAACATCATGGCCGTGTTCGTGCTCAGTGTGCTCTTGGTCCCCATCCTGTTCAGCATGCAGGGGGGGCCCAAGGACCGTCACTTGGCGCATTTGGAGCGCAAGTGGGTCGATCGCAGCACGGCACGTTTGATCCACATCGTACAGCACCAACGTCCCATGGTCTATGCCGTTACGATCCTGTTGTTGGTGGTGGGGTTGTTCGGCGCGAGCAGGCTCAAGAACGAAAGCCGCGTGGTTGACGATCTGCCGCATGAGGATGAGGTGATGAAGGACCTGCGCTTCTTCGAGGCCGAGTTCCATGGCGTAATGCCATTGGAAGTGATGGTGGATACCCGAAAGGATGGGATGGTGTTGAAGGAAGTGAACCTTCGACGCATTTCCCGTCTGCAGGATTCGTTGGCCACCTACCCCGAGATCTCGCGTTCGATCTCCGTGGCCGATGCGGTCAAGTTCACCAAACAGGCGTTCTATGGCGGGAACCCGGAGAAGTACCAGTTGATCCGAAGCAGCGGTCCGGACCAATTCATCGCCCCGTATCTGGAAGGGATGCGGGACAAGGGTGGGGTTGCGCTCGGGTTCATCGATGAGGAACGGCGGACAACAAGGATCACGGCGCAAATGGCGGATGTGGGCACCGCCCGAATGGATCAACTGATGGGCCGCTTGCGCACCCAGGTGGATTCGATCTTCGACCCCGCGAAGTACGATGTGACCTTGACGGGCGCCAGTGTGCTCTTCCTGGAAGGAAGCAAGTACATGGTCTCCAACCTGATCATTTCGCTGATGCTCGCGGTGGCATTGATCTCGATCCTGATGGCGCTGCTCTTCAATTCGGCGCGCATGGTGCTCGTTTCCTTGGTGCCGAACCTGATCCCCATGATCACCACGGCAGGGTTGATGGGCTACCTCGATATCCCGATCAAGCCGAGCACCATCCTGGTCTTCAGCATCGCATTCGGTATCGCGGTGGACGATGCGATCCACTACCTCTCCAAGTACCGGCAGGAGCTCAAGCTCACCGGTCATCAGATCCGGGGTTCGGTGATCCAGGCCATTCGAGAGGCCGGGGTCAGTATGATCTACACCTCGATCGTGCTCTTCTGCGGCTTCAGCCTCTTCGTGTTCTCCGATTTCGGCGGCACGCAAGCGCTCGGCCTGTTGGTCTCCTTCACCTTGCTCGTGGCCATGCTCACCAACCTGCTCATCCTCCCGTCGCTGCTCCTGAGCTTCGAACACATGATGACCACCAGGTCCTTCGAAGAACCCTTGCTCGACATCATGGACGAGGACGAGGACATCGACCTCGACGAGCTTCGCGTGGAACGTGGAAATGGAGGACATCCCGCGGTCAAGGACATCATCGACGAACCATGAAAGGCATCATCCTCGCCGGGGGCTCCGGTACCCGATTGCACCCGTTGACATTGGCCGTGAGCAAGCAGCTCATGCCCGTGTACGACAAGCCCATGATCTACTATCCGCTCAGCACGCTCATGGCCGCGGGTATCCGTGAGATCCTGATCATCAGCACCCCGCACGACCTTCCCAACTTCCGCAAATTGCTTGGGGACGGGAAGAGCCTCGGCTGTTCGTTCACCTACGCGGAACAGAAGGTGCCGAACGGTCTGGCACAGGCCTTCGTGATCGGTCGAGACCATATCGGTGATGACAGCGTTGCCTTGATACTCGGTGACAACATCTTCTACGGTTCCGGTCTTGGGCGCAAGCTCAGTGAGCACATCGCACCGGACGGTGGACTGGTGTTCGCCTACCATGTGAGCGACCCCGAACGATACGGTGTGGTGGAGTTCGACGCCGACAACAACGTGCTGAGCATCGAAGAGAAGCCGGCCAAGCCCAAGAGCAACTTCGCGGTCCCCGGCCTGTATTTCTACGACAATGACGTGTTGGACATCGCACGCGATCTGAAGCCCAGTGCACGCGGCGAGTATGAGATCACGGATGTCAACAAGGAATACCTCCTACGTGGTAAGCTGAAGGTTGAGATCCTGGACCGAGGGACCGCATGGTTGGACACCGGCACCTTCGCATCGTTGACCCAGGCCGGTCAATTCGTCCAAGTGATCGAAGAACGGCAAGGCTTACGGATCGGATGCATCGAGGAGGTGGCCTTCAAGAAAGGCTTCATCGACGCCGCGCAGCTGTCGGCCCTTGCCCAACCATTGCTCAAGAGCGGCTATGGCGAGTACCTAATGAAGCTGTTGGACAAGTGATCGACCGCTTTCGCGCATTGACGGATGCGCACCTCAAGTGTTGGTTGGATGGACTGCCGGACGATGCACTCCATGCGCCCATGGCGTACCTGTTGGGTTTGCCGGCCAAGCGCGTTCGGCCCATTCTCGTGCTCATGGGGAGCCACGTGTTCGGTGGGCGCCCGGAAGAGGTGCTGAACGAAGCCATCGGCGTGGAGCTCTTCCACAATTTCACATTGATGCACGACGACATCATGGACGCCTCGCCCTTGCGCCGTGGTCGTCCGACGGTGCATGAGAAATGGAATACGAACATCGCGATCCTCAGTGGCGACGCGCTACTGGTGAAGGCCTACGGAATGATGGGCGCCGATGCGGCCGTGCTGGCGATCTTCAACCGCTATGCCTTGGAGGTATGCGAAGGACAGCAACGAGACATGGACTTCGAGCAGCGATCGGATGTGTCATTGGCGGAATACAAGGAGATGATCCGCCTGAAGACCGCGGTGCTCCTGTCCTGTGCGTTGCGGATCGGCGCTTGCAAGGCCGGAGCTTCGGCGGACGATCAGGAACGGATCGGAGCATTCGGCGAAAATCTTGGGCTGGCCTTTCAATTGCGCGATGACCTGCTCGATGCCTTCGGTGATACGCAGATGACCGGGAAGCAGCAGGGCGGTGATCTGCGAAATGGCAAGAAGACCTGGCTTATGATCCGAGGACTTGAACTGTCGGATAGGGCGGGCGACCTCGCGCTTCGTATGGAATTGGAGAAGCCGCTTGGGCAAAGGAACGTTCAGGTCATGCTAAGGGTCCTAAGGGACCTGGGCGTGGACCAAGAGGCGGAGGCCGAGGTACAGCGCTTGGAGAAGGGTGCTTTCGATCAACTTGAGGCGATCAAGGTTCCCCCCGAACGGAAGGCACCCTTGCTCTCGATGGTGGCCTTGCTACAGGCCCGGTCCTCGTAGTTCCTATTGCAGTAGGTCCTTCAGAGCGCCCGCCAGCTCGGGGTGCTGGAACCCATATCCACTGGCCACGAGCTTTTCGTTCGAAGCACGGCTGCCTTCAAGCAGGAGCGTCGCCAGCTCGCCGAGTGCAAGCTTCAATGCAACACCAGGAACAGCGGGTAGGAAGCACGGCCGATGCAGTGCCTTCGAAAGCTCATTGATGAACGTCCTGTTCTGCACAGTATCCGTTGCGTTGGCGTTGTATGCTCCGCTCATGCGCGTGTGGAAGAGTGCATGTTCGTACATGCGCACGAGATCGTCGATATGTACCCAGGGCATCCACTGCTTGCCACTACCCAGCGGTGCTCCAAGGCCCCAGCGTACCGGCGCGGCGAACTTCAGCAGTGCACCGCCTTTGGAAGACAGGACGATCGGGGTACGCAGTTTGACCACTCGGCTGATGCTCGACCATTCATCCACCGCCTCTTCCCACTCCTTGCTGATGACCCCGATCGTATCCGTCCCCGGCGGATCCGATTCCGTGAAGACATGCTCTTCCGTTCTCGCGCCGTAATAGTTGATCCCTGCGGCGCTGACGAAGCTGATGAGTGTGCCTTCATTCGCCGTGAACGCTGACATCAACAGGCGGGACGTTGCTGCCCGACTATCGATCAGTTCCCTCACACGCGTGCTCGTCCATCGTTTGTCCGCGATACCCGCTCCGGCCAAGTGCACGATATGGTCCACACCTTCCACCGCAGAAGGATCGATCCGGCCCATCCGTGGGTCCCACACGAATGTGTGTACGCCTTCCGTATGTCTCGCTTCGCGACCAAGGTGTCGAACCGAATGGCCACTCGCCAGCAAGGACCCGGTCAGTGCGCTGCCGATGAGGCCGGAGCCGCCGGTGATCAGTATGGTCGCCATGGTTCGAAGGGAACGCCACCTTTTCGGAAAGGTTCGAAGGCGAACATCACTCCAAGCATTCCATCACGGGACCACGATTCGTTCCGAAGCACGCAAGGAACCCACTTGATCGACGAGTTGAAATACGTACACGCCGCTCGCAAGCTCTGGCATGTCGATCGGAAGTGCCGTGTGTGCTGCCATCATCAGGCGTTCGGTGCGTACCATGCGCCCATCGCTGCCCAGTACGATCAGATCGACCGTTCCGGACCGCTCCGCGATGATGTTCGTTCGACCACGTACGCTCAGATCCATCGTGATCCGGTATGAGCGGTCTTCGAGGTCGTTCACATCCACGCTCATACAAAGTGGGTCCGATGGCGGAAGGAGGTCCATGGTCAAGGTCGCCGTGCCTGTACAGCCTGCCTCGCCCGAGAGCATGTACGTGTATGCTCCAGGCACATCCATGGATGGATCGAAGGTGCTCCCGAAAGCTTCACCATCCGGTCCGGTCCAAGTGCCTCCGTCCGATGGTGTGCCACCCAGCTGATCGATCAATGTGAGATCGGCGTCGCTGGCGCAATAAAGGATCGTGGTGTCCAGACCCGCATCGGGAAAGGCTCCTATGACGATGGTGTAGAGGTAGTGTTGGACCCCTTGTACCGGACAGGCACCGTCACTGGCCGATACGGAGAATTGGTACGAGCCGTTCGACACACCTTCACTGTTGCCGCAGAGCTGGACCGTCACCGGATCGGTCCCTGTGGTTTCCAAGGTGGTGCCGGGAAGCACTTCGGCGATGTTCGATGCGATGCTCAGGGTCTGCTCGGGATCACTTTCAACAAAGGTCATTTGGGCGCAGAACGGTCCTTCATCGCAAACACGCAATGTGTGATCACCGGTTATCGTGGCGACTCCCGTGGCCTCCATGAACGGGCCACCATCCACGGAAGGCACATCGTTCGCACAAGCGTTCACGATGAAGAGGAAGTCCTTCATCACCGTGCTCTGCCAATTTCCCATGGAATCGAATTCACGCACTTCGATCACTGCAACGATATTGCCGATCACGGTGGGCAGGAACGCGATGCGCCCGGTCAAACTATCGATCGCCATTCCCGTGAAGGGAACCGCACCGGAGAAGGGCGGGTTATACTGCACTGGTGTGGGGGTGGGTGCGCCAAAACGGGCATCGATGAGCCGATAACGAAGGGTGTTCCCATCGCTTTCGGTGGCGCTGCCGTCATAGCTCACTGGCTGACCCACGCATACCATCGGTACGGTGTCATCCACGAATTCGGGCGCATCATTGCATCGGGAGTCCAGATTGTACAGGGTGGTCTCCAGATAGAGCCCGGGTGTCCCGGAAACGTTGAGGGATTGGTTCCTGCAACAGATCCGCCAACTGATGCGCCACAGGCTGCACGGGCTCAGGAATATGGTCGTGCGGTACGTGTACAGCTCGAAACCGAGCAGAGTGCCGCCATTGCACCGGCTATTGGGCAGCTCTTCGGGGCACAACGGTGAGACCTCCTCCACGCTGACCGGTTGCATGGCCGTTTGTTGGAAGTTCACCCCACAATCGTTCGAAAAGCTGAGGTCCTGGGGGATCATCGGCGAACCGCTGCACTCCCGGAACAACTTCAAGGTGATCTCGTGGAAGTTCCCTCCCACACAACGCGTGGTGATGGTCCCACCCGGTAGATGCTCCGCCCGCAGCATTCCGGACATAGCGAACAAGAGGAGGAATACCGTGTATCGAAGAACCATGGAGGCCGGATTGGTCAGGTGAAATTAGGGGAAGCGGATGAACTGGGCTCTATCATCGATCCACGGCGCGAAGTATCCGTTGGATCTGGTGTTCGTGATGCTTGACATGTTCGGCCATGAAGCGTAGTCCTTGCAGCAGGTTGAATTTCCCGAGGATCGGGTGCTTGTACAGGTCGTGGCCAAGCAGCTTTTCGTCAAGTTCCTGATAGCGCTGACGTGTCCGTAGTCGGATCGCTGCCCACCGTTCCTTGGCCACCGCATAGCTCGTGCAGGGAATGTCCGCCACGATCGCCGGGGCCTTGTACTTCAAGGGAAGCCTGATGACGGTGTTGAGGAACCAAAGTCGGAGCGGGGCACCATGCCCTACCGGTCCGTGCTTCTTTACCTCCAGTTTCTTTTCCAAGTAGGCCAGTGCTTTCTCCTCGGCCATGGCGAGATGGGTGATCACTTGGGCCACGGACCATGCGTCGGGAGCCGGTCGTTCAGCCGATCGTTCCGGAGGGATATGGGACAGTTCATCCACGATCCGAAGGCGATCCCTTTCCATACGGTCGAAACCGGCGAGCAGCCGCTGCTTCTTGGTCATCATTGACAAGATACGGCCCGGGGACAAGGGGCTTAGCGTGCCCGCTCCATCGCCTTCAGGTCCTCCTCGATGAAGCCTTCTTTCTTGCCATAGATGGCGGCATCATCGTTCTGGTACATCAGTTCGCCGCTGCCGACATTGAATACCCGCTTGAAGCAATGCTTGTTCTTGTGGTCGCCGGTAAGGATCACATCGCTCACGGTGATCCCACTGCCCTGCTTGCCTATCGCACCGGGAAGTTGCGAAAGCGCCATCACTTGGCAGGGCGCGGTGTAGAACTCCTTCAGCTTGGTGGCATCGGGGATGCTCTTGTCCAAATGTTCCTGCGCCATCCAGAGTTCCGTGTCGCGCACCAGTCGGGTCCGCCCGGAGTATGTTCGGTCTGCTGTGGCCTTGTCGGTGATCTTTCCTTTCTCCACCAGCGCGAGGTAATCCTGGATATGCTTCAAGTACAGCACGATCATGCTGCCCATTCCCTTGTCGTTGATCGCGATCGGGTCGATCTGCATGAAGGCCAGTTCGTGCTCCACGGGGATGTTCGTGAACGCATCGTCCTTCATCTCCAATGTCTCGCCCTTCTTCGGCTTCCAGCCCTTCACCAAGGTCATGAAGGTGGCTTCGAACTTTACGGGATCGGTCTTGCGCGTCTTAAGTAAATAGGTCCGATCAGGAGAGACCGGCTGTGCCGCGAATTCCGCGGTTGTCATGAGATCGAATGAAGCAGTGTACTTCCAGCCGGCCTTCATGGCGTTCATCACGTGCTGGTCGTACGGGGTGTTGCCACCGTCCAACACCACGATGGTCGTTGTGCCCTTGCCTTCTTTGACGGAGGAAGCATCGAAGGTGCCATACTGTGCGGTGGCATGGATGGTGAACAGGGTGATCGTGGAAAGGAGGATCGAACGCATGGTCTGTGCCGGGGTCTTGGGGCGGTAGGACGAGCCTCCGCAGGTTCAGTGTATACAGGAACGGCGAAAATAGTGCCACACACTTGCCATCTTTGGCGGGGCTCCCCAAAGCGATGGACAGCGAATTGTCGAAATCCGGTGAAAGCGGTATCCAACGGCATCTTGACCGCGCCGAGGTGCTGCGCTCCACTGTGGAACAGTTGCGCAAGGACTTGGCCTTGGATGCGGAGCAACTCCCTATTCCGGCGGTTGGCGATGAGGCCTTTGAACTGTTGCGAGAGGCTGTTCTTCCCGTGCTTGAGGCGCTTGAGAACAATGGGGCGCACGCCCTCCAAGTGGCCATGTATCGGGTGGACATCCCGGAAGCCCACTTGCGCAGGACCATGGCACATGGTGGACTTCAAGCCCTGGCCAGCGCGGTGGTCCTGCGTGCGTTGCAAAAGGTGCTTACGCGCCTGCGCTATGCCGGGCGATTCTGAGCCTCAGGATCTGTGAATTCGCCTGTGGAGAACCCACTGAAGGGTGCGGCGCACGCTGGAACGAAGAACTACCTTTGCGCAAGTCCCGTAGGACCCCCGCATGGACAAGTATTCCTACCTCAGCAACGTCGATAGCGCTTGGCTCGACGACCTGTACCAACAATACAAGAAGGACCCCGCCAGTGTCGAGACAGGCTGGGCGCGTTTCTTCGAAGGTTTCGAGTTCGCGAAGGACCTTCAAGGTGACAACGGGGCATTGACCGAGGCCGATACCGCCAAAGCGAGCGAAGGGAACGAGCGATTCCAGAAGGAATTCAAGGTGCTGGGCCTGATCAGTGGCTACCGCAACCGGGGACATTTATTCACCGATACCAATCCGGTCCGTGATCGAAGGAAATATGCGCCGACCTTGGCATTGGAGAATTTCGGATTGTCGGAGAGCGACCTGAACACCGTATTCACGGCAGGGAACGAAGTTGGAATCGGCCCGGCCAAGTTGAGCGACATCATCGCGCTGTTGGAGCAGACCTATTGCGCCAGTGTGGGTGTGGAGTACCGCTACGTGCGTAATCCGGAAAAGCTCAAGTGGCTTACGGAACGCATGGAGTCGGTGCGCAACACGCCGAACTTCACCTTGGAGCAACGGAAGGACATCTTGGAGAAGTTGAACGAAGCAGTGGTCTTCGAGAAGTTCCTTGGTAAGAAGTTCATCGGCGCGAAACGCTTCAGTATCGAAGGGGCCGAGGCCTTGATCCCGGCGCTCGATACGGTGATCGAGCATGGTGCGGAACTGGGCATAACGGAATACGTTATCGGAATGGCCCACCGGGGGCGCTTGAACGTGTTGGCCAACACCATGCGCAAGAGCTACGACGCGATCTTCAGTGAGTTCGAGGGCAAGGACTACGAGGATGCGCTGGTGGAAGGCGATGTGAAGTACCACATGGGCTACAGCAGCCTGATCACCACCAATACGGGAAAGGAGGTGCGCTTGACCCTGGCCCCGAACCCCAGTCATCTGGAGAGCGTTGGTCCTGTGATGCAGGGTATGGCGCGTGCGATCATTGAACACGACGATGGCTTTGCACAAGGCGTCACCGCACCGATCATCATTCACGGTGATGCTGCCGTTGCCGGTCAGGGCGTTGTGTACGAGACGGTGCAGATGGCCGGCCTCAAAGCATATGAGGTCGGCGGTACCATACACATCGTGGTGAACAACCAGGTGGGGTTCACCACGAACTACATCGATGCACGGACGAGCACCTACTGTACAGATGTCGCGAAGACCACGCTGTGCCCTGTGTTCCACGTGAACGGGGATGATGCCGAAGCCGTGGCCTACACCGTGAAGCTCGCCATGGATTACCGCCAAGCCTTCAAACAGGATGTGTGGGTGGATATCCTTTGCTACCGAAAGCACGGACACAACGAAGGTGATGAGCCGAAGTTCACACAGCCGCTCCTGTACAAGGCGATCGCCGCGCACAAGAACCCACGCGAGATCTATACGCAGAAGCTGATCGATAGTGGCGTGGAAGGAGCGCGCGAGCTTGCCAAGGAAATGGAACGCTCCTTCAGCGAGATGCTTGATGCGCGTTTGAGCGAGGCCAAGCAGATCCGCGTGGGAAAGGTCACCAACCTCATGGCCGACCGCTGGCAGGGATTCAAACGTGGCACGGTCGCCGATATCCTAAGCTCGCCCGATACCGGTGTGGACAGAATGACCTTGGAGTTGATCGGTGAGAAGTTGACCGTGCTCCATCCCGACGGAAAGAAATTCTTCAGCAAGCTGGAGAAGATCCTGAACGATCGGAAGAACATGATGGCCAAAGGTGAGTTGGATTGGGGCATGGCCGAACTGCTCGCGTACGGGTCCTTGTTGCTCGATGGACATCCCGTACGCTTCACCGGTCAGGATGTGGAACGAGGCACATTCTCCCATCGGCACGCCGTAGTGAAAGTGGAGGACAGCGAAGAGGAGTTCATCCACCTCAAGCACATCAAGGATGGTCAGGCCTTGTTGCAGATCTACAATTCGCTGTTGAGCGAATATGCGGTGCTCGGCTTCGAGTACGGCTATGCACTCACCGCACCGGAAGCGCTCACGATCTGGGAGGCCCAGTTCGGTGATTTCGTCAACGGGGCACAGATCATCCTGGACCAGTACCTGTGTTGTGCCGAGGAGAAGTGGAACACGCAGAACGGGATCGTGCTGCTGCTCCCGCATGGATACGAAGGTCAAGGTGCGGAGCATAGCAGTGCACGCATGGAACGGTTCCTCAGCAGCTGCGCCGATGCCAACTTGGTGGTGGTGAATTGCACGACCCCTGCGAATTTCTTCCATGTGCTGCGGCGACAGCTTGCATGGGATTTCCGGAAACCATTGGTCGTCTTCACGCCGAAGAGCCTGCTGCGACACCCGCTATGCGTGAGCCCGCTCGATGAACTTACGATCGGTGGGTTCCAAGCGCTGATCGATGATGCGGAAGTTGATGCGAAGGACGTCAGGACAGTGATCTTCACCCAAGGCAAGATCCACTATGACCTGGTGGAGCACCGGCGGTCGAATGGGATCAATGACACCGCCTTGGTGCGTATCGAACAGATCCATCCGCTGCCGGTGGAGCAGATCCAAGCGGTGCTGAAGAAGTACGGTAATGCCGAGCGGCACCTGTGGGTGCAGGAGGAGCCTATCAACATGGGCGCGTGGCCTTATATCCTCATGAACTTCCCGGATATCCGTCCGGAGTGCATCGGTCGCCCCAGAAGTGGTGCGCCTGCCACCGGCAGTAGCAAGCGAAGTGCGAAGCAGCAGGCTGCCATCATCGAACAAGCATTCGCCAAGTCGAAAAGCGCGGTGAAGGCCGATGCCTGACGAGCCGAACGAACAACAAGAACCACCACACAATCCTTACCGACCGATATGGCCAACGTGGACATCAAAGTGCCCAGCCCCGGGGAGAGCATCAGTGAAGTACGTATCGCACAATGGCTGGTGAGCGACGGCGAAGTGGTCGAGAAGGACCAGGTGATCGCGGAGATCGATAGCGACAAGGCCACGCTTGAACTGAGCGCTGAGGAAAGCGGTAGGATCACCTTGCTCGCCGAGGCCGATGCCACGGTGAACGTGGGCGACGTGGTGGCGAAGCTGGACACTTCGGTAAAGCCCGCCGCTAAGAAGGAGGTGAAGGTGCAGGAGACGAAGGAGCAGAAGCAGGTGGCAAGTGCTCAGGAGGCCGCGAAGCCTGCTGCCGCTGTACACGCAACACCTGTCGCCGCCAAGATGATGGAGGAGAAGGGCCTGAGCGCGGACAAGGTCAAGGGCAGCGGGCCGAAAGGTCGGATCACCAAGAGCGATGTGGCCGCATATGTGGCCGGTGGCGTTGATCCCGGTGCGATCGCGATGAACGGCTGGGGTGGCAAGCGTGACCAGAGCCGACAGAAGATGAGCACGCTCCGCAAGAAAGTGGCCGAGCGCTTGGTGATGGTGAAGAACCAGACCGCCATGCTCACCACCTTCAATGAAGTGGACATGAGCGCGGTGATGGAACTGCGGAACGAATACAAGGACAAATTCAAGGAAGAGAAAGGTGTGAGCCTCGGCTTCATGAGCTTCTTCACCAAGGCGGTCACCGAAGCACTGCGCCAATTCCCGAGCGTGAACGCACAGATCGACGGAGAGGAAATGGTGATGCACGACTATGCCGATATCGGCATCGCCGTGAGCAGCCCCAAAGGCCTGATGGTACCGGTGGTGCGCAATGCCGAGCGGCTGAGCCTTGCGGAGATCGAGAGTGCCATCAAGACGCTGGCCATCAAGGCGCGCGACGGGAAGCTCAGCATCGACGAAATGACCGGTGGTACGTTCACCATCACCAATGGTGGCGTGTTCGGCAGCATGCTCAGCACGCCGATCATCAATCCGCCGCAAAGCGCTATCCTCGGTATGCACAACATCGTGGACCGCCCGATCGCCGTGAACGGTCAGGTGGTGATACGTCCTGTGATGTACGTGGCGCTGAGTTATGATCACCGCATCATTGACGGTAAGGAGAGCGTGAGCTTCCTGTACAAGGTGAAGGAGATGATCGAGGATCCGAGCAAAATGGTCTTCGGTGGCAAGGACCCCGGGGAGGTGCTGTTGGGGTTGTGACGCCCGTCCGGGAGCCATACCGCATGGTATTCGAGAAGGTGAATGACCAGTGGTTCGCTCGCCGTTGCGTCCCCGGCTCAATCCTTGCGGATCACTATGGCCATGTTCGTGGCCTGCGATGTGCGGATCAATAGTTCCTTTTGACCACCGACCTTGCGCACCACACAGCTTGCGGTATTCGGTGCTACTCGCCCTTCATTGTGCGCGATCACAAGGAGGGTGTTATCCGTGTTGGTCAGCTCCAAGGTGATCCTCTTTTTCTTGTGCGTGAGCTCATGCCCCACCAGTACAGGTCTGTTGTTCAAGAGCACCGTGACGGTGTCCCCATCGTATTCGGCGTTGTCCCACAAGTGCATGGTGATACGCTGCCGTGCAGTGCTCAAGGTGGTCAGCGTGTCGGTCCGCCGCTCCGTCAGGATGATCGGGGGCACTCGCAAGGTCGGCTTCGCCTTCTCATTGAAACCGATGTGGTAGCGGAATACTAGGCCGAGATGGTCGTTCGTTGCGGAACCCACCGTGGTCATACCATTGGCAGTTAGCGTTGTGGTGAAGGCGGGCTCCCGCTGCAAGTGGCGCACATAGCGTAGCCCGATATCGAAACAATGGCGACCCGGAGTGTTGGACAGGCCGATCTCCGGCGAGATGAACGGTGCATTGCGTGCCGTGGATGTACTGACCGCGGTGAAACGATCCGCGGTATACCGGAGCTCGTCATTGCCGATGAAGCTGTATCCGAAGCCGGTGCCGATACGAAGGAATGTGCCATGCTCCGGGCTGAACGGGAACAACCACCATACCCGGGCTTCGGCCCTTGGATTGAGGTGGTAAACATCATACTCCATGTCCTCACGCACGTAGTTGTAACCGTTCATGGCATAGGAGCCCATGAGCGAGGTGCCCCATTTGTTCCGATGGGTAAGGGAGACCCCCAGGTCCAAGGTCACGCTCACCCAGGGTGTGGTATTGAACGAGCCTGCTGAGTCAGCAGCCAAACGCGCGAGACTGGCGCCCACGTTCAGGCCGGTAAGCACGCGGATCTCGCTGTTCCGGTTCGTTTGCCCACATGCGACCATGGCCATGAATAGTGGCAGTGGAAGCAGGCAGGCACGGAACGAAAGCATGGTCGGGCAAAATAGATCAAGGGTCCTCCAGCATAGTGCTGTGTGTTGCATTCCAATTCCATGCCGTGCGTTCCGGCCGTATCTTGCGGTACATGAACGATCATTGTCCTCATCCCCACAAGTGAACACCATGCGAATGGCATCCACCCTGCTGCTCATCATGGTGCCGTTACTGGTTCCTGCTCAAGGGATGGAACTGCCTGCGGTGAACCAACGTGTGGTGGATTTCGTGAACAGCCGGATCGGGACCAAGGTGGGGCATGGCGAATGCTGGGACCTTGCGGCCGAAGCGTTGAACACGGCAGGTGCGAAGTGGGATGGAGCGTACGGTTTCGGCGACGTGGTGGATTGGAGGAAGCAGGAGGTGTTACCCGGTGATATCGTGCAGTTCGAGAACGTGTTCGTGGAGCACCGAAGTGATCGAATGGTGATGAGGGAGCAGTACGGCTTGCACACGGCCGTTGTGGTGGAAGTGAAAGGACAGGGGGACTATGTACTGGCACATCAGAACGTGAAGCCGGTGGGAAAGAAAGTGGGAATCGCCCCTTTGTTGATGAGTGAAGTCCGCAGCGGAAAGCTCCGATTCTACCGCCCCCTGGATCAGGGATGGTCCCGATCGAAAGGCGAATAAGTCCGCTGTTGGCGGGCATGTGCCGTCCGGACCTTTCCGTTTTGCTTGAAGCATCGCTACGGAAAGCTTTGAAGGCGAAAGCCTTGGGCTCAACATTTCCGTGTTGAGAATTCAACGATGCGCCAGGAATGGTCGACTTGGGCCGGGTCTAGGTTTGTCAGGCATCTTCCGGGAACGTGCACTGAGCAAGGGCCACATGGTCGTGGCTCCCGCCGAGGTTCCACAGCGGTTCCCGAAAGCTGCCACCATACAGGATGGTACATGGCTGAACAACGACGCCTCAAGGACGTGACCCGCAAGGTGGTCACGGTAACGCTCACCACTCTTCGCACCCTGTTGCCGGCCGCGGCCGCCTTATTGCTTTGGCAAGGCGAGGCACGCGCTACCCACGCCATGGGTGGGGATATCACCTATGAGTGCCTGAGCAACAACCAGTATCGTGTCAATTTGGGGTTCTTCCGGGATTGCAACGGTATCGCAGCACCGACGAACTGCAACAACGGGCTGCAGTTCCGTGTGAGGTCCGCCACTTGTGGAGCCAGCTTCAATGCGTGTTTCACCTTGCAGAACGTAACGGTGGTAACGCCGATCTGTGATGGTGCCCCTGATCGATGCACCAACTCCTCCGGTCAGTATGGTGTGGAGCGGTATCGCTACAGCGCCGTGATCGATCTGAGCCAATGGGCCGGATGTGGAACGGATTGGGTGATCGACTGGGAGCTCTGCTGCCGGAACAATGCCATCACTTCGTTGAACAACCCGGGCAACCGCGACCTGTACATCAGTGCGACGCTGAACAACACGATCACACCTTGCAACAGTTCGCCACGCTTCCTGAACGATCCGGTGCCTTTCGCTTGTGTCGGTCAACCGGTCGTATACAACCACGGAGTATCCGACCTCGCCGGGGATTCGCTCGTGTTCTCCTTGGCTCCGGCCCGCGGAGATAACGGTAGCCTGATCCCTTACAACGCGGGTTACTCGGCCACTCAGCCGGTGGTGACAAGTGGTGGTGCGAATGCAGTGACGATCGATCCGCAGACCGGGACGATCCGCTTCACTCCGAGCATCGCACAGTTCGCTGTGGTCACGGTGCTCGTACAGGAGTACCGTAATGGTGTGTTGATCGGAAGCTATACGCGGGACCTCCAATTCGCGGTGATCGCATGCAACAACAACAATCCTGATGTCAGCGGGATCAACGGCACGGCCAGCTATGTGTACAACGTCTGCGCCGGGACCAGCTTCTGTTTCGATGTCAACTCCACCGATGCGGATGCAGCACAGACGGTGGTGATGACATGGAACGCGGCCATTCCGGGTGCTACCTTCACGACCAGTGCTGGTCCACGGCCGGTCGGGACGTTCTGCTGGAGCCCGACGGTCGCGGACATCGGCCAACAGCTGTTCACGGTATCCGTAGAGGACGATGCATGCGTACTGAACGGCAATGCCACGGTGGGTTACCTGATCAACGTGACCCCACCGCTCACACCGGCCGGTGCCGGTCCTGACCAGAGCGTCTGTGGCTTCACTGCCACCATGGCGGCGCAGCAACCCTACACTCAGTTGCAGGGTACATGGAGCGTGGTAAGCGGTACCGGAACATTCGCGGATCCCAATGGACGCAACACCACGGTGAGCGGTTTGAGCCCCGGTGCGAACGTGTTCCGGTGGACCATGAACTACTTGACATGCGGTACCACCACGGACGAGGTCACGATCATCGCATACGACCCGGGACACCCTGTCGCTGCCGCAGGGCCGAACCAGTCCTTGTGCCTCCCCACGAACTCGACGACGCTTGCTGGAAACGCTGCGACCGCCCCCGCCGTGGGTACATGGACATTGGTAAGTGGCAGTGGCACAGTGGTTGATCCGAACAGCGCCACCAGTGCGGTGAACAACCTGGGCCAAGGAACGAACGTGTTCCGTTGGACCATAGACAACGGTGCATGCACACCACCCACGAGTTCGCAGGTTTCCATTCTAGTCTACAGTAATGTGCAACCCGCAGCTGCCGCTGGTCCTGACCAAACGCTTTGTGCACCGAACACCAGCGCCACGCTCGCAGCGAATGCGGCGATCGCCCCGGCCACCGGCACATGGACCGTGGTGAGCGGCACCGGAACCTTCGCCAATGCCAACGTGCGCAATACCACCGTGAGCGGTCTCAGTATAGGGTTGAACCGATTACGTTGGACGATCAACAACGGACCCTGTACGCCGCCTAGCACCGCGGATGAAGTGGATATCGTTGTGTTCGACCCGGCCAGTCCGAACGCGAACGCTGGTCCCGCACAACAGGTGTGTGGCACCACCGCCACGCTTGCAGGGAACGCGCCTTTGCCACCTGCTACCGGTACATGGACCGTGGTGAACGGTACCGGCACATTCTCGAATGTCAACAGTCCGACCACAGGGGTGACCGGACTATCCGTGGGTGCCAACGTGTTCCAATGGACGTTGAACAACGGGCCTTGTGCCAACGGGGTCACCACCTCTCAAGTGACCATCACCCGATTCGATGGGAATGCACCGGCAGCCTCTGCCGGACCGGACGTCGACCTCTGCACCGCGACCGGAACCGCCTTCGGGAGCACGACGATGGCGGCCACTGCAGCAGTTGCCCCCGGTACGGGTGCCTGGACGGTGGTGAACGGTGCGGCCACGATCACGAACCCGACATCCCCGACGACCACGGTGACAGCCATTCCTGTAGGGACCACCACCTTGCGTTGGACGATCAACAATGGCCCCTGTGTTCCGAACACCTCTTCCGATGATGTGGTCATTCGTGTCTTCGATCGCAATGCCGCCGCCGCTAATGCCGGTGCTGCTCAGGATCTTTGTGCTCCGGTCGCCAGTGTGACACTCGCAGCGAACGCGGCAACGGTCCCTGCGGCGGGCACATGGACCGTGGTAAGTGGAACGGGCACTTTCGCCGATGCAAGCAGCCCGACCACCACTGTCACCGGTATGGCGTTGGGTGCCAACGTGTATCGTTGGACGATCAACAACGGCCCTTGTCCAGGAGCGACCACCGGTAGCAATGTCACGATCACGCTATTCGATCCGGCCATCGCAGCGGCCGCCGCCGGACCGGACCAGGAACTCTGTGGAGGAAGCACCACCGCTCTTGCCGGAAGCGCCGTGGCTGCACCTGCGGTCGGTACCTGGACCGTGGTGAGCGGGACGGCATCCTTCTCCAACGTCAACAGTCCGACCACCTCCATCAGCGGTCTGCCGATCGGTACAACCGTATTGCGTTGGTCGGTGAACAACGGACCGTGCGGCAATACATCGGATGAGGTGACGATCCGTCGCTTCGACCCAGCGAATCCCGTCGCCAATGCGGGTCCTGACCAAAGCATATGTGTCCCGGTGGCCCCGAGCATTGTCACCATGGCGGCAAGCACCGTCATAGCACCGGCCGTTGGAACGTGGACGCTGGTGAGCGGAGGTGGAACCATCACCGACCCGAACAGCCCGACCACCACGATCACCGGGCTCCCGGTGGGTATCAATGAGTTCCGTTGGACGGTGAGCAACGGACCATGTCCGAACGGCTTGACCAACGATCTTGTCCGTGTGTTCGTGTACGATGCCGCCAACGCGAATGCGAACGCCGGACCGGACATCTCCCTCTGCACGACCAACGGAACAGCCGCGATGGCAGGTAGTTCCATCATCGTACCAGCGGTAGGTACGTGGACCTTGGTGAGCGGAACAGGTACGATCGTTTCGCCCAACAGCCCCACGACCTCGGTCACAGGCCTTGGTGTTGGCCAGAACATCTTCCAGTGGACCGTGAACAACGGACCCTGCGCCAACGGGATCACCACGGACCAGATGAGCATCTTCATCTACGACCCGAACAACCCGCCAGCGAACGCCGGACCCGACCAGAACTTCTGCACACCGCTGAACAGCACCACCATGGCGGGCAGTCCGGTGACCTTCCCGGCGACGGGCGTGTGGTCCATCAGCAGCGGATCGGGTACGATCACCGACCCGAACGACCCGTTGACCACCGTGACCAACATCGGTCTGGGTACCAATCAATTCGTGTGGACCGTGACCAATGGAGTGTGCAATGACCCGATCACGAGCGATCAAGTGAACATCGTGATCTTCAACGGTGATGCACAAGCCGCCGAAGCGGGCCCTGACCAGAGCCTATGTGGTACTTCGGCCACGGCGACAATGGCGGCGAACGCACCCACTGGTGTGGCCACCGCACAGTGGAGCGTGGTACAAGGCACTGCGACCTTCAGTAATGCCAGCTCACCGTCAGCAACGGTGAGCGGCCTGAGCATCGGTGTGAATATCCTACGCTGGAGCATCGACAACGGTGCATGCGGGATCACAACCGATCAGGTCACTATTCTGGTATACGACCCGAACAATCCAGTGGCCAATGCTGGTCCGGATCAGAGCCTCTGCACACCGAACACCAGCGCCACCCTGACGGGAAGCAATCTGATCATACCGGCGGTGGGGCAATGGACCTTGGTGAGCGGTGCGGGTACGATCGCGAACCCGACCTCCCCGAGCACAGGTGTAAGTGGGTTGGCCGTTGGAGAGAACGTGTTCCGCTGGCAAGTGAACAATGGTGCTTGTGCCGATCCGATCACCCAGGACCTGGTGAGCATCTTCGTATTCGATGATGCGGCGGCCAACGCGAATGCAGGTCCCGACCAAGAGGTTTGCACACCGGTAGTGAGCGTGACCATGGTGGGCAATGCACCGGTCGGTTCCGCTGTCGGTACATGGTCCCGCACACAAGGTGCTGGCACCATCACTGCGGCCAACGACCCGAACACCACGATCACCGGACTGGGTGTGGGAGAGAACATCTTCATCTGGACCATCGACAATGGGCCATGCGGTTCCTCCGTGGATGCCGTGAGCATCTTCGTGTTCGATGGGACCAATCCGATCGCCGACGCCGGTCCTGATCAGGACCTGTGCACTCCTTCCAGTACCACCGTACTTTCTGGGAGCACTGTGACTTTCCCCGCTGTTGGTACCTGGTCGTTGGTAAGCGGATCGGGTGTCGTAACGAACCCCAACTCACCCACCAGCGCGGTCACAGGTTTGACCGTTGGTGAGAACGTCTTCCGATGGACCGTGGAGAACGGCCCATGCGCCGATCCGCTGACCACCGATGAAGTAAGCATCTTCGTGTACGACGAGAACAACCCGGTTGCTGATGCCGGGGATGATAAGGAACTGTGCACCCCGGAAGTGGATGGTCAACTCTCCGGTAGTCCGGTCACTTTCCCTGCAACGGGAACTTGGACCTTGACGGCGGGTAGTGGAACGATCACCGACCCAAGCGATCCGAACACCACGGTGACCTCACTTGGTGTTGGGGTGAACACCTTCGTTTGGACCGTGAACAACGGCCCTTGCACGAACGGGATCACCACGGATGAGGTGAGCATCCTCGTGTTCGATGAGAACAACTTGGATGCCGATGCGGGTCCGGACCAGGAGTTGTGCACGCCGACCACCAACACGACGCTGGCGGGAAGTGCGGTGATCGTGCCAGCCGTGGGCACGTGGACCTTGGCCAGCGGTAGCGGTACCATCGTCGATCCGAACGATCCGAACAGCCCTGTTACGGGACTCGGCGTAGGGGAGAACATCTTCGAGTGGACGGTCTCCAACGGACCGTGCGCGAACGGTTTGACCGCCGATCGTGTAAGCATCTT